>CAMAXD010000006.1 GCA_945861975.1 Candidatus Kuenenia stuttgartensis
CGATTACCTCACGAACATGAATTCGTTGGAACTTAATAGGACCTGAGCGTATCTGTCCCAACTGGACAACTCGCTTCCATCACTGGCCGCACTGACAAAACTCAATCCAAGTTCAAGCTCCGCAGGCTCCGGATCGCGAGCATACAGCAGCTCATACGCGTGCTTAATGCGCTCCTCATTGGAATCACTCAGCGAATGCAATCGAGCGACCAGCGCTTTGGCTTGGTCGAACATAAACGGGCTGTTCATGAAAAACAGATACTGTTGCGGCACGATACTGCTGGGCCGCTGCTCGACTGTCGATCGCATCAACGGAAAATCAAACAAACGCAGAAACACATCAGATCCGAAAGCATCTCCGTTGCGTCCCACTTTCGCATACAACGTCCGACGTTTTGTTTCTGTAATGTTGTGATGAGACGGACCGCCGAGCGATGAATCCAGCTCACCCGTCACAAATAACAAAGAATCTCGCCAGGCCTCCACGTCCATACGACGAGGACTCATCCGCCACAGCAGGCGATTGTCTCCGTCCGCCTTGTAAGACTGTTCGTTGTAGTCACCGCTTAATTGATATGTGACCGAACACATAATTTGGCGATGTAAAGATTTCAGCGACCAGCCCTTGGCGACAAATTCACTGGCCAGCCAATCAACTAATTCCGGATGAGTCGGACTCTCACCCAGCGTTCCAAAATTGCTCGGTGTTCGTACAAGTCCGGCTCCGAAATGATGCTGCCAGATTCGATTCACGAACACTCGAACGGTAAGCGGATTCTGAGGATCCACGATCGAGGCCGCCAATTCTTCGCGACCGCTGCCTTTGCTATAACCTGTCGGCTCAGCTCCTGAGAGGATTCGCAGAAAACGACGAGGCGCCACGTCACCGGTCTTCAACAGATTGCCGCGCAGAGCAACCTTCATGTCGTCGTGACCGGTCTCGTGCAAAGTATGAGCAGTCTCCAGAACAGGCGGACCATTCTTTTGCAGCTCAGTCAGCTCGGCTTTCCATTGATCCAGCTGTGTCTGTTCTTCGAGAGTCGCTTCTTCCTTAGTGGCCTCTTCAGCTGCGGAAATTTTCTCATTCCTTGACCGCTGGGGGAACGTCTTGATCTTTTTGTTCAAGTCCTCAACCGTATTCTGGTGATCGCGAAATCGCTTGACGACGTCCGCTGTCGCCAGCGGGAATTCATGAGTCGCCGAGTTGTTAAAGATGCCGGCGAGAGAATAGTAATCCTGCTGAGGTATCGGATCGAACTTGTGATCATGGCAGCGAGCACATGAACCTGTAATCCCCAGCAGTCCCCGCGTCAAAATGTCGACTCGATCATCAAGCGTTTCTGCTCGTGACTGCGCAATGCTGTCCGGGTCACCTCCGTCAGATTGATACGTCGGCCCCAGCGCAAAGAAACCGGTCGCGACAGCCTGCGAGGGATCACCACTCAGATCACCGGCTATTTGCTGTCGAATAAATTCATTGATCGGCAGATCGCGATTGAAGGCATCCACCACCCAATCTCGGTATCGCCAGGCGTCGTCCAAAGCTTTGTCGCCCTCCAAAAATCCGCCTCGCCCATCGCTGAACCGAGCCACATCCAGCCAATGCCGCGCCCAGCGCTGCCCGTACATTGGCGAGTTCAGCAATTGCTCGACAAGCGATTCAACCGCCTTTTGCCGATCAATCGCAGCAGCCATCGTGAACGCTTGATTCTGTTCCGGAGTCGGCGGAATCCCAATCAGATCGACAAAGATCCTTCGCGCCAAAATATGCGTTGCCGCTGGCGCCACGGCCTGCAGCCCGGCCTGCGCTCGACGTGCGGTCACAAAGTTGTCGATGGGATTAACGACGTCTGTCGATGGCTGCACCGTACTCACCACTGGCACTTCTGGCCGTCGAACCGGCTGCCATGCCCAATGACTTTTTTGAGCTGTAGCCCAGTCGAATTTCAACCAATCCTGACGCGATTCCGCTGCGGGAGTTCCGGGAGTTGACGTCGCTTCCGGCCACGGAGCCCCCATCTCAACCCACTTCGTAAGAGCCTCAATCTGACGTTGCTCGAGCTTTCGATCGGGCGGCATTTCAATGCCGTTGTATTTGACCGCCGAGATCAGCAGACTTTCCGCTGGTTTGCCAACCACCACTGCAGCACCCGATTCGCCGCCCTTGATCATGGCTTCGCGGCTGTCCACGTAAAGTCCTGCCTGTAATTCAGCCGCATCGGTGCTATGGCAATCGTAACAATGCTGAACCAGCACTGGTCGAATCTCGGCCTCGAAGAACTCAATCTGCTCAGCCGTGAATGTCGGCTTATCAACAACTGCAGGAGTCTCATCAACCGCGGAAGAAACTTCACCGATCGCGATCGCAACAACAAAGCCCCCGATCACGATGAGCAGTTTTGGGATCATAAGATTTGTCGCAGCAAAACAGGTCGGCGGGAGATCGGGGCGGGGTGATCCAGGAACAGAAATGTTTCCGGATCGACAGTGAACAGAGCTTCACAAAACCATCTTATGCGGCCTGCAAATCGATTCCCAGACGCATTATGGGAATTAGCCAACATCCGCATCTTGATTGTAACGACCGAAATCAGCTGAGCATTCAGGGAACATTCTGTGATGAAATCCAATACGTCCGAGTAAATCAAGCTTGCTCAGTAAAACTTGATAGAGCCGTTCGTAACCGTCCCTGATCAGCGACTTGTAAACTCGAACCCGACGACTGCATAGCGATATTGGGCCTCGGAAGAAATTTCACGGCCCCCTCCTTCAGGAAGTGCCACACCAAATTCATCAGCACCAACGCGGTCAAATGCTTCCGACACCAGGATTGCGGCGCTCTTTGAATTGTCGGAACCTGGTTTCAGTTCAGTAAGCATGGCATTCAAAGCTCGATTTTTGGCATCGTATTCGAAGGAGATGCGATACGTTTGTTTTGCAGTGAGCCCCTCTGGGAGTTCGACTGGAGCCTTCGATGGCCTGCCGTTTGCTCGGCATACGAGAGCGATTTCATCCTGGCCTTCGATTTGTAGCGAAATCGAATGA
Organism: Candidatus Kuenenia stuttgartensis; assembly: GCA_945861975.1. Lineage (GTDB taxonomy): Bacteria > Planctomycetota > Planctomycetia > Planctomycetales > Planctomycetaceae > SXXK01. Next base: position 3,046 of record CAMAXD010000006.1, read on the forward strand.
TCATTGATCGACCGTTCACTGTGAAACAGACCCAGAACCATCGGATTCGTTTCATTTGCCCCAAAGTGATCGATTCGAAAGTCGATGATAGCCCGAAAGTCACCTTGCGTTGCATCCGGACTTAGCGGGCGTACAAATCGCCTTCGCTGGCCACTCATACGGGGTGAGTTCTCTCCCAAAACTTGAAGTTCCGCAGCACTCTTGTCCCAGTGATACGGAATCGAATCGACACTCATGACAGCGGCTTCATGGTCAGGATCTGCCTTGCGTCCGATGGCCAGCATCTCAAAATCAAAGTACCACCCGCGCTGCATCGGATCTGTTGCAAAGGTTTCTGTAAAGCTGTCCGTGGCTTCTGTTCTGGTATTGAATGTTTGATTGTTGAGCGACGCCAGGAACGGGTTCAGGTCCGTAAGGTTCGGCTGCCCGTACTTCGTATGTTCTGACCAAACCCAGACATACTCGTCGGTATAGGCCAGTGCTAACGAGAGATTGGACCAAAGCGATGCCTTACCTCCACCAGGCCAACCATCAGGCAGGTTCCATGGATGATCTTCGACCCACGCAGCCATCCCAACCTGGACAAAGCTGTCGTACTTCTCCGAGTCGTCACTTAGAGATCGCCATCCACGAATGTCTGATCGTGCCGAAGCGTATCGATTGCGGTCGCCCGGAAATCCATTTTCAGTGGCATAGGTATGAGTCGTACCTTTTGCATGACCAAAATAAAACGTATTTTCGTGACCGTGAACAATCCTTGCTGGTGACTCGATCCCGGCAAGAACTCCATCAAGAAATGGAATGACACCTGTGAGCGGACCGTAGCCATTGGAATCGGGCGACCACGCAAATGTCGTGATAATGATCACTTCGGGGAACTCGGACTGAATTGCCTTAATCCATTGTGAGCCCCTATGTCGCAGCACCTCCGGTGTCTCCTTACCCAACGGGAAGTGAAGCCCCTGTGGCTTGTCAGGATCAAACTCCGGCATTCCGGATTCAGTCCGCCAGCGATAATAACCATACTGCTCCGTATCGAGCCAAATCCCTTTCAGTCTGCCTTCACGGCAAACACGGCCGACCAGCCTCGCGTTATGCTCGATAACGGCCCAGTCGTCATCATCTGTGAGATCCGGAGTTTTTAAGCCACGCGCCCCATCGACCATCCCACAGATCAGAAAATTGTCGGTAAGACGGCCACGTCGCATCGACTTCAAGTCAGCCAGCGTTTGCTCAACTGCTGAGTCCGGTATGTGTATTGAGTTCCACAGCAGCTCATTCAGAAAGGCAGGTCGCCACGGCATCCCCATTTTGGTCAGCCCCAGACTTTCCACCCATTCGGCCGATAGAGATGCTGGGATGACGATCCCGTCGAACGGGTATGAGTCAACGAATTCGGGATGCCTCGCAATAAACCCTGGAGTTATGGCCGTCTCTTCGCCGTAGACTGTATAGAGACCACCACCAATCATCTTTTTATGTCGCAATTCTCGAGGAGCCGCCCATTTCTCAGGTGGCAACTCACTGTGCGAATCGACTCGTATCCATGCCAGCGTCACTGTGCCGTCCGTACTGCCCGGATCAAAACGCAGACGCGTCCCGGGCCCCGATGATGGAAACGTGATTTGGTACTCATGCCACATGTCATCGTTGATGACTTCGAAGCCGCGACTATTCTTTTCCGTGAATGACCGGCCAAAATAAATCTGGCCTGTCGTGCTGCCGGTCGATCTCATCCGCATTGAGACCGTGACGAACTGGTCCGTAGGAATGTCCACCCTGGGGCTTGTCAGGAATGGATCGGGAGCCTCAACCTTCATGATCAAACCGTCTGCAGAGTGTCGAACATCAACCACGAAGGAATTCGCTTTCCATCCCTGCATGTCATGTGAAAACTCCCAGAATGATATGGTCTCGGCACTGAATGCTCTCTCAGACCCGCCACAGACGAAGACAGCGATCGTGCAATAAAAAAGAAGCCGGGCGGAACAAGTGGCGATTTGCATAATTTACTCGGCGAGCTGTCTCTCAGGGGGAATCGCTCAAGGTTCAGCTGATCAGAAAGCACTTCACTGAAGCGTAACAGTTCTGCGGTTCGGTAGCATCGCCTCAAGATCTCTATCAGCAAAACCCATCAATACGTAACCGGAAACAGAAGTGCCGTTGCAAATGGATTCATGTTGACGTACTTCCGTATCCTCGAACAGGTACGTAGCTGAGGCTGCATCACCGTGGCGGAGTAATCACGAGGTTAGCGACACAACATCGTTACTCAGCCATCGATGCAAACCATCGAATACTTTCTCCGTGCCGTGATTTGGTTGTCGTGCATGATGCTTGCCAGGACGCTTCGAAGGAACCATCATGCCGCGAGTGCTCTCTGCATGCAACAGGCCGGTATGGTTCTGATTTGATCACGAGCCCCTGACCTGTCATTTCAACGGCCGCAACCGATGACTGACCGATGTGTTTCGTGATGTCGTGAAGGAAGTCATTCTATGAGAGCTATTTGTCCTGTTGCGGTGATGTTCATGGCTGGGCTGATGGCCATTTCAGATCCAGAGACGGCAGGAGCTCATCCTCCTGAATCCAAACCAAATGGATCGGCGTCTGGACAGGTCGGTGAACCTCAGGAAAAAGAGCCTGCCGATCCTGTTTCCGAAGCCGATCGGCAAGTCGCTTACTTTCAGTTTGAAAGTTTGAGCTGGCTCGCGAGTCGATGTCCCTCGCCGTTACAGCAGGAGACGATTCAGCAGGCGTTGGTGGAGCTGCAGACGGCCACGCAGCTTCCCCAGGCTCCTTCACTAAAGACGCTTGTGGCAAAAAGAATATCACTACAGGCAAAGCTCCGAGAACAGCATTGTGTGGTTTCGTTGGAATGGTCGAAGTCAGGGCTCAAGCCCGCGATGGATGTCCCCATGATTGAAGTTGCCAGGGGGCTTTCTCGGGTTGTGATTGTCGAGATTCTCAACACCGATTCGGAAGCAGCGAACTTGACGCTGGCCAATCGAGAACAGAATCAGAACGCAGTGCCCTGGACAGTGCTGCCCGGAAGATCACAATGGTTCCCGCTGATGCTTACTGCTGAATTGCCAGCGGTGATGGTGACTGTGATAGCGACCGCGACAGCAAAAGCAGGTGAAGTGACTCACGATTTTTCACTTCCCATTCAGGTTGTCGAGCCTGCAAAGATTCGTGGCAGACTGTTGGATGGTGATCTCGACGTAGCCACGCCGGGACGTGTGTGGGTTGAAGGAAATGATCATCAATACCGCCTCGCCGGACCGTTTGCCGCCCACAAATCGTTCATTGAGAAACCGGTCCTGCTGTCAACGGTGCCTCGTTCTTATGGCGTGCCTTTCTTCTACGCGGATGGAACGTTCGAAGTCGATATTCCGCCGGGACGAACGATTGTGACTCTGGAACGTGGCTTCGAACATTCACTGGCAAGCGAATCGATTAATCTGGCTCCTGGAGAGACTCGGGATCTCACTCTGTCATCGAAGCGCTTTGTCGACATGAAAGCGGACGGCTGGGTCAGCGGTGACACGCATATTCACTGGGTCACGAATGCCTGGAATGTCGATTTGCCGCTTGAGCATTTATCATTGGTGCAGAAGGCAGAAGATCTGCGAGTCGTCAACAACCTGACGCTGCTGCACCGCACGACGGTCGATGCCTTTGTGAAGCCTTCGCAAGCTCCGATGGGGCCGATCAGAAACTTCTGCAGTGATGATTATCACATTGAGATGGCGGAAGAGTATCGCAATCAGAATCTCTATGGGCACTTGTGTTTCCTGAACCTGAAGTGGCTGGTGCTGCCGATCGGCACGGGACCGCAGATTGCCGGCGACGATTCACTGGACTACCCGATCAACAGGACCGCCATTCTGCAGGCTCGTGAACAGGGCGGCATCAGTATCGAAGCTCACGGAGTCGGAGCTAATCACGAGCTTCCTCTGAACGCTGTGCATGGCCTGACTGATTCGCTCGATCAGATTGATCCGAATGACTACTACCGACTGCTCGACTGTGGCTTCCAGTTACCGCTGACCAACGGCAGCGATCATCCGGCCCGTATCGCTGGTTGTGCTCGTGCTTACGTAAAGATCGACGGCGAATTCGCCTACGAAAAATGGATTGATGGAATTCGTCGAGGTTGCACGTTTACAACGTCCGGTCCGCTGCTGTCTCTGACCGTGAATAACAGAAATATCGGAGAAGTCCTGACGACGACAGCCAGTGAACCGCTTCAGATTCAAGTGACTGCGAAGTCGCGATTTCCGCTGGGGCGAGTTCAAATCCTCTCCAATGGCGATGTTCTCAGGGAGATCGACACTCAGAATCAGGAAGCAGAACTAACCGTCACAATGCCAGCCGGTGAGAGTCGCTGGATTATAGCGAGGTGTTCTCGGAACAATCAGTGGAACGCAATCTGGCATGCGGATATCGCGCATACCAGTGCGGTTTACGTTCACGTCGATGGGCGTTCGGTGTTTCGCGAGGAGGCCGCTCATGAGTGGATCGATCGCATGCGGCTGCACATTCGCGACATCCAGACGAAGGGCTTGTTCGGAAACGCAACTCAGCGCAATGAAGCGTTGGCGTATTCAGGTGAATCCATTCGTCGCTATGAACGTCTGATGGCGATCCGATCGCAGCCTCTGCCACAGGGCATAGCAACCATTGATGAACAGCGAGATCTCCTGCTGATGCAAGCGTCGTTTGTATCGCCGCTGAGTCATGATGATCCTTTCATGAATGCCATCAGGCAGTCGGTACATACGGGGAACCTGCGAGATGCTGCTGAACCACTGACGATTCTGAAGGTGCAGATCAATCCGGAATCCCGAGTCAAACTGGCTCCAGTCACGCTGCCGGAATCGTTTGTTCAGCACAGGACTCAGCGATTCCTGATTGAGATTCACAACGAGGCGAGAATTCAGGCACCACTCAGAATTCGGGCCTTTGATCAGTCCCGCGGGGACCGTCAGCCGGCAGAGTGGTGCGATGTGCGGCTGATCGAGAATCTCGTTTCGTCGTCGGTCCTTTCTGGCGAGGAAACTGAATGGAAGCTGCTGGAATTGCGGAGTAATCTTGCGGGCCGCCGCGAAGTGCGTTTCGAAGCCGACGTGGGCCAGGGAACGCAGGATCTTGGTGTTCGTGCCACGACGGATGTGCTGCTGAAGGTGGAGTGTTCAGGACTCTCAGCCGGTACGCGCTAGTGGAGCGTCAATCGCAGAAATCGGGGTCGTTTGCGTTGGAGAATCATGGAATACTGATTGGCACAATGAGGTGTGCCATGGAAAAGAAGTACGTCGTTCGGTTGTCCGATGCGGAACGTGAACAGCTCACTGCGATCGTAAGGAAATTCAGCGGTTCCAGTCAGAAGGGCCGGCCTGGACGGATGCCCGCATTGCCGAAGCGTTTGCATGTCGCACCGGCGGGCTGGCGAGAAGCGTACTTTTGTGAGACAAAGACGAAAGCCGACTGGGCGCTCCTGGTGGCCGACCTCCTTGAAGGTCGTTACGCCGGATGCGACAAAGTGACGCTCGTCTGTGACAACCTCAACACTCACCCCCGCGGCGCATTTTACGAAGTGTTTGAACCTGCCCGAGCCCTGGTGAGACGAATAGATTGGTGCCACACGCCCAAACATGGCAGTTGGCTGAACATCGCTGAAAATGAATGAAGCTGTATTACTCGTTAGTGTATCAACGGCCGCCGCATCGGCAGTATCGAATTCCTGGCGACCGAAATATCCGCATGGTCAAGCAGCGTGAATGCACACAGCGAGGAGTCGACTGGCAAATGCGGATCGATGATGCACTTTGAAAACTTAAGCCGGTCTACCCCAGTATTAAAATTTGACGCACCACTAGTGCTTCGTCAGGTCTTCATTGTTGGGTAGGCATTCTTGCCGGTCGCAGGTTTGTCGGATTGAGCCAAGCAAGCTTGGGACGGGGGAAGAAAAGTAGAATACAAATCTGAAACCTTTCGTAGGAGTCCTGCGGGTGTAAAGCCCGTCCGGCGAAGCCGACCATGCTTCGCACGGTGCCCGCAGCCAGTCTGAAAGCCATGCGATTGAGCTTCGAAAGGCCAGTTGCGGGAGCCTCTGTTTTTCCGACCCCTGGGACCAGGCTGCGGCACATTATTGGTCTGATGTCAGTAGTTCTGCCGGCGTCGAGTGAATATGTGCAGACAGACAACTGGGATTCTTCAGGAACTTGAGAGGTCCTGTCGTTTCCTCAGTGAGATTCCGGCCGGAGAACCGGGTGATCAACTCCAGGTTCTGGCGGCGCACTCGTCCGCCGGGGAGCAAACTTAAAGAGTGAGCATTGAGGTACCAGCAAGCGAAGAAAACGAAGAGCGGTGGGATGGGCGTCAGGAAGTCATAGCGTCTTGATCGTACCGCTGAAGCTGGCGAACAGCGCCCTGCTGGAGCCAGTGAAGGGAAGCGAGACGTCAGATCATGGACCCGTTTTTGAGAACCACGACAGATGCATCGAAATCTGACCCTCGTGTCACCGAAACAGGATGGATAGCAAAACAATCGAAAGAACTTCACCGATGAAGGTCCAGCGGTACGACATGGCCTCGACTTGATACTCCACCTCCTCCGAACGGCTCGAAGTTGCCGCGATAGTACTTTTAGGGGGACTGTAAGTCTGGGTCATGTGAGTTTTCTCCGTGCGAAAGACTACGGGGCCCGGTCTCCGGCAATCAACGCGGCAATGGCGATGCGGGCAGCTAAAAAATGCAATAGTGATCACACACCGGCAGCAAAATCGCGACCTGACGCATGGCGAAAAGTCCACGAACACAGGCGGCCATCCTGCATAAGGTCTTAACTACGAACGGGCAATGCATCATTCCTCGTCGGGCGAGATTTTCTGCGTTTCGTTTTGATGACCGGCTTGGGCCTGGTGATCCCAATGTAGGTCAAAGCGATCCCAACGCCGCTGATAATGACAATGTAAGGCAGCAAAAGAAAATAATGGAAGGCTAAGAAGGCGGCCAATGCATTGAGAGCAAGCCCCATCACGACGAGAAGAATCACAGCAAATGATGAAACTACCTGGGAACGCCTCCCCCCATAGTCGAACAGGAAACCGTACAGAATCCACTCCAGCGGCCAAAGAAGGAACGCAATGTTAAATGCCTGTCCGTAAGAACCTGGTGATACTGCGAAAGACTGTGCCATGCCAAGCATAGGATGGCCCAGCCATACGGCCGTCCAGAACACTCGGCTGGGCGACATGACCGTCACGCCGGCCAGGGAGAAAATTGGGAGTGGAAACAGTAGCACGGAAAGGAAGAAACCGAGAAAGGTAAATTGCCATGGCATTGGTTTTGCCGGGCGCGATTTTGTCGTCTCACCGACTCTCGGGGCAACGTAAGGATTCTCGGTCATGTGAAGTTTTTCCATCTGGCATCGTGGGCTGACTCTGTGGCCTGCAATCAACGCGTTAATGTTCGCGACCGGAGCTAATGATTGGTGTGCGGCTCACAAAAACAACAGAATCCTGGCCGCATGGGCAGCTGAGCATGAAACCTGTCCATTTCTCCGCAAAACATCGACTGGCTGTCTGAGTCAGGCGACGGTTGGGAGAGGGACGAGTTTGTTGAGGCGGGACTCAGTCGGTTCGAACCCCGTGCGATTGCAAGTGATTCTTAACTTCGGTAGTGTTTGGTGATGTGCTTAGGATCGGTAAACAGGTACGAGCGGCAATTCAGATTTAATCCAGCTGACGTCAATGTTGCGGGAGGGTTTCGATTTGACGCGAGATTATGATCTGTTGGATGACGCTGATCTTATCAAGCAGCACCTGCCTGAACGCGGTGAACGGAAGAAGAGTTACTTGGTTGTGTACTCCTGCGGTTCCTGCTGCAGTTGTTGCTGCTGCTGCCTCCACACACTTGGTGGCGTGATTGGGGCGGCCGTTGCAGGAGACTATTGCCCAGAAGATGATGTGCAGAATGTTTCTGATGCATGGGAGGGCACAGCGGAGCCTCGCAAACATCTGCCAAGCAGCCAGGGACAGTTTTGGAGTAGTTTTTTTATTGTCATCGTGATCGGTGCTGTAATAGCGTCGAACTTCGAACCGTGGGATGATCCTACGGCACCAGCCGAATCAATATATGTATTGGTTTTGATATTCGGGCCCGCATGGATGCTCGGGGCCAGCCTTCTGGCTGCGATTCGGATTGCGATCCGCAGAGACCTCCCATTCAGAGACCGTTATTGGGCCCAGCTTGGCAAAATAACAGGGGGCATGTTACTAGGTGCCCTTGTTGGCCTGTTGGTTATGGGGTTACTTGCCATGCTTATTACTGGGGGCCGTTGATGGGCGACGCTTCTGATACCAAGAGTGCAAACGCAGCAGTGCATGCACCTTTGTCGCACCAGGCAAAAAACGGCCGGAGGTCCAGAAAGCGATCGGTCACAGGCATCCTTCTGACTGTATTGCTCAGCTTTTCATTGCTGTTGGGCGCGTGTTACCTGCGTGGGACCTCGGCAGTCAGTAAAATGGATGACCCTGCCACTCCTGAGCAGGGAGCCCTCACGAAAATCGTCATGTCCGACGATGGGAATCGAGAAATTCGAACGGCCGTAGTAATCCCGGTTGCGATCGAACAGGCGTGGGAAATGCTGTCGGGCGACGAGTGGCAGAAACTGTTTGAGTCCGTGCGTCAGAAAGAGCAAGCAGGATCGCTGGAACGAAATCGCCGACATGTCATCGCCGACGTCATGACGCCCCTGGGGACAATTACACTGGACATGATCGTGACGATGGAGGAGCTGCCCGGTGGCGGCTATCAAGCCTGGTGGGACGCACCGGCGGATGATCTGATTATTAATAAGGGGAATATTCGAATCACGCCACAAGGCCCCGGTCAAACGCTTTTTGTCTATACGGCTCAAAGGAAGTACCGGCAATATCCGGAGTTTCTTGTCAACAACATGTTGCTGAATCATCAATCAGACGTGGTCAACACGGTCCAAAAACGAATGATCGCCGCTGCAGGCGGCGCCCCCCAATGAATGCCGCTTACGCTTATCCGCAATGTGCCCTGCCGTTTACCGTGATTGCAGACGGCGAGCTGCTGCATCTCATTGCAGGCGAGGATGTGCGTTACTCTATTCGTGCCGGATCGCTCGCCTCGTCCATGTCCAGCCTGCTAAGGCGATGCGATGGGCGAACATTGCTCTCAACATTGCTGCTTGAAGTTCCCGATGCGGATCGTGAGGCGGCACGCAAACTGATGGAACGGCTCTACGGCGAACGCATCCTGATTGACGGGCCAGTGGAGGGGCTCCTGATTCCCAACTCGTTCCGCCTGGCAGTCGAGGGACGGGGCGAGTTAGCTGATCGATTAAAAACAACGGCCAGAGAACGCCGATTCAGTCTTGAGCCTGAGCCGAACGTCACGGAAGCCGCAGTCCCAAATCCCGCAAATCAATCGTTGTGGCCCATCCTGCCCGCGTCCGTGACGCAGTCAGCCTCGGCGCTGAGCGTGTTGTGCCAGGACGCACTTGATCCCGGCGCAGTACTTCAATTCAACACTCGTTGCCAGCAGGCTGCAGCGGGGCCATGGCTTTGGGCGACGACGGGGCCGGCGAGCCGTGGCTTTGTGAGTCCCGTGTTTCTGCCAAATGCAGGCCCTTGTCTGGAATGTCTGATGCGACATTTTCAGTGGCTGTCTCCGGCACCACATCTTTATGAATCTCTCGTGAAACATGGGCAGAACGAAGGTCATTTCACTGCAGTCCCGTTTCCCTCTGAGGGCCTGACAATTCTGGAGCAGCTTGTTTTCTGGAAGCTGGGCCAGTTGAACGATTCGCCGCTGTCCGCTGTCTTTCGATTGCATGTGCTTGAGCTGGATTCCATGGAAGTGAGCGGGCACCGGGTCTTCAAGGATCCAGCTTGTCAGGGGTGCTCCCGTGCCCGCATGGTATGAGAGCCGTTTCACGGGAATCTTCAACCTCCTCGTACACGTCGAGCTGCGACCGCATGATCCGTCTTTAGCGATGACAGCCGGTGAAGTGCCCGGCTGGAACACTGGGGAGGAGCAAATTGCGTGCTCCGGTGCTGGCTGGTCGGCGGAAGCTGCGGAGCAGGCGTGTGTGGGTGAGGCCATCGAACGAATGCTGGCACGCGTGCTGCCTGCTGATGAATCGCTCCAGTCATCATGGGCTACATGGCCACTGGACGAACCTGCCATCGATCCCGGACGCTGGGTTTTGTTTCATTCGGAGCAATACAAATCGCTCGGATTCCCCTTTCCTTCCCTGACACCGGAGACGATCTGCCGGTGGGTCTGCTGTCGTGAAGCCTCGACCGGCGAGCCCGCATGGGTTCCTGAGGAATTGGTGTACCTGATGCCAAGATACGGTGAGTGTCAGCATCACACATTCGGCTTCTCGACAGGCCTTTCCAGTGGCCGTATGGGCGATCCGATCCTGTTGCGAGGTGCTCAGGAAGTCATCGAAAGAGACGCCATCGTCGGTGGATGGTGGGGCGTCTACCCCGTCGAGGAGTGGGACACTGAAAGCATTCGCGATTTGCTTGGTCCTGATGTCTGGAGTCGCATTGATCGCCCGAATCTCAAGTATCGCTTCTATCACATTCGCACGCCCTACAGCAATCATGTGACCATGGTCACCGTGAGTGGGCCCGATCACGAAGGCTGGGTCTTCTCTGTAGGTTCTTCGTGTCGTGAAACTCGTCGGGCCAGCTGGATGAAATCCATTCTTGAAGCCGTGCAGGGCCGACATTGCCTGCGGACTCTGCTGTCGAGGTGGCATAAAGAAGGGCAACCGGAATTGAAGGTTCCCAAGACGTTCTTTGAGCACGCGATGTACTATGTCCTGAACCCCGAACGACTGTCAGAGACCGTGCTGGAAAAATCTATTAAGCCAACGTGCGATCCCCACGCCGATGGCACAGACAGGCTTCAGGACCTGCAGGCGAAACTTGGGAAAGACCATCCCGTTCTTTTCCGAAACCTCACGCCGCCATGGTTTGTCTCGCCCCCCTTGGATTGGCTCGTGTTGCGTGTATTGATCCCTGGACTACAACCGCTGCACGGGGATCATCGTCTGCCGTTTCTCGGGGGCCCAATGTGGCAGCACCGAAACGCCGCCGAATGGGTCTCCGTGCCGCCTCATCCATTTGCCTGAGTGGAAAACCACAATGAATTCTCTCACCTCATGGTTGCGGCTGATGGAACTGGATCGCCTCTATTTGCCAGAGCTCGTCCAGCGAATAGAACGGGCGGAAGCTGACGCCAATGTCGCCGAACCTCGCCGCTACCCCGGCTACCCGAAATGGCCGCTGCCACGCAACCGCCGACGCTGGCGGCACAGCCTCGACGGGGTGCTCGCCAATCGCCGTTCCCCCCGAAAGCTGAAGACACAGTTCCCGGCAATCCACACGCTCGGGCGATTGCTGCAAGCCTCGCACGGAATCACGGGTGACCAGTTTCGCGGCCCAGCGCCGTCCGCTGGAGGGCTGCAGGCGGTTGAGTTGTTTGTCGTCCACTGGCAGGGCGGCTGGCTTCCGGCAGGCGTTTATCACTACGACCGGGTTGGCCACGAGCTGTCGCAGCTTTCTGCCGGGACAACTCCTGAACGATGGCGGGAACTCGTTCCATCCCTTCACCGAATCGAGGGAGGCGCGTTTCTTTGGCTGATGATTGGGGAAACTCAGCGAGTTGCTGAAAAGTATGGTGAACGCGGGGACCGCTTCCTGCTGCTGGAGGCAGGACACCTCATGCAGAACCTTTGTCTGGTTTCGGCGAGTGTTGGTCTTAGCACCGTTCCCATGGGCGCCTGCCTGGAGCGTGAAATCGCCACGGAACTCCGCCTGCCACAGACCGACAGCGTGCTTTATGCGGGCGTCTGTGGTGAACCCGTACACTGAAACGCGGCACATTCCTGAAAGGTTCAATTCCATGCCATAACGAGGAATTTAACAGTGGCCTCGCAGCATCATGACACTCACACGTGGAACCGCGCCACAGCCGTGGCAGCTGCCTGGGTGATCGGTTCAGCTCTAGTGATTTCCCTCACTTAAACCCTTGGATTGCGTCTTTCGCAACCCAAGGGTTTTTCATGCGCCGACGGTGAGCACTCACAAAACCGCCGCCCTATCGCGCTTTCTCGCAACAACTTGCGACAAGCCCCGTACTCGGCTGGTTGTCTCCTGTGAAAAACAGAGACACCGCAAAACGAACCTCTCCAGACGTCTCGGCTCCCGAGAACGCGTTTTGTCTCTCGAAAACAGAGACACACCCGGCTCGGGTCATGATCCCCATTGGCTCCACTAAGCAGTTTCCGATTTTCCGAATCGCGTTTTGGGGTTATGTGACCGTGGGGTTATGACCACCGCTGAAGAACCCCGAATCATTCAGATCTGGCCAACGCAGTTCGATGTTGCTGGGAAGTGAATACAGAGGGTCGTTCGCCTGTTCAATGTCGAAAACCATCGACCCAACGCCTCTGCCGCTTTGAACGTTAGCGAGTGATCCTTCATCTGCTAAAGTCGTCGCCTGCGCTGTCTCGGCGGAGACTGCGACGTGCGGCGCGAAGAACAGGATCGCAGTTACAAGTGCACTCAAAGGAGTTCAAGCCTGCAACCCAAAGGATCCCCAAAACGCATCCAGATTTCAACGGACAAAGCGTCAAACGACATGGTGCTTAAGGCAAATACCACGTTACTATGCCCAACTCAGTGGCCTGTGCGTCGTCAACATTTTTTTCTTCCAATGTGGACGATGTGATGATTCCTAAGATGCGGCTTGCGGTTTCACTTGTGGTCTGGGCACTCTATTTTGCGGCGTGTGTGGCTCCCGCTGTGGATATCAGCTATGAAGGGACGAACCATATGGCGCTTTTTAGGCCGCAAGACGTACCCGGATTTATTGCTCTCCTGGTCGGCTGGGAGAAACCACGGACCTTGCCCTGGTCCGCCAACCTTTTCTTCGTCGCCGGGTGGATCTGCTTATGTCGCAAGAATGCGGTCGCTGCGTTGATCCTTGGAATTGCTGCAGCACTCCTGGGCCTTACTTCATGGATCTTCATTCCCGAGCCCTATAAAAACCTGCTTGTGGGCTACTACCTTTGGCAGTTGAGTCTTGTGTTGTTCGCCATCGGGTCTTTTTTAATCTGGCATCGGACTGAGATTGAGAAGCAGAGCTCTGAATCCAATGCTCCCAAGCACTCAGTCAGATAGTATCAAAGCCTCGGCCTGATCTGTGCTTACTTCCTTGGGGTGAATATTCCGGCAATCGATTAAAGACCTAGCGGGCCTTTAAAAAACGAACGAAGAGCGGCTGTCGGGGAGCTCCGCAATAATAGCGGCCGATGTGGATGTGATGTCATCGACTGCGCACGAGCCGCCGCCCAGTCACCCTCTACGTAATGTGCAGGCGACACAGAGACGAGCTCCTCCTCCTATCAGTCGCTCTCGCGAGCTGTACTGCTGGAACTCACTGGTCCCCCACCATGATGCTTGAGAATGCCATCACCGCGCAGCTTGTTGTCCTTCGTGGGATCACGCAGAATCAACGAATGCACTGATGCGGATCATGGCCTGCGTGGTTCCAGACTCGGATCGAGTCTGATGGCCTCGGTTTCGTCCTTGATGGCGGCGTCAGTGTCACCTTTGCTGCGCCAGACGCTGGCGCGGTTGTAGTAAGCAATGGCTGACGCAGGGTCAAGCTCGATCACTTTCGTGTAGTCTCTGATAGCAGCCGATTCGTTGCCTCTATCGGCCCACGCAACTCCTCGATCGAAATAAGCATCCAAAAACATAGGGTCGAGCCGGATAGCGTCGCTCAGGTCTTTAATGGCGCCAACAGTATCGCCTTTGTCAAACAACGCCCGCCCTCGGCTGCCATAAGCAGTCACAGCCTTCGGATCGAGCCGGATGACTTCGGTGTAGTCCCTGATCGCAGCCTCTAACTCGGCTTTGCTCTGCCAAGCGCCAATTCGCTCGGCGTAAACACTCACAGGCATCGGCTTTCGCCCGTTTATTTTATACAACCATGCAAAGATCAAGAGTATGCCCACCACGACAAGTGGCAATAGATCGGCAACGCCATCTAGCCCTTAAACAAGCGTACTCGTTTTGTTTGAAATCGCAAATCTCGCAGCGCAGCGGTCCACGGGCGGCGCTGAGTGCCGCAGGAAATCTTGTTAGTATCGTCAGGCATAGGCATTAGAATTTCAGTAAGTCGGTGATCGGCGGGACCAAAGCATCCGAGCTTCGGTTTCGTGAGCGCCGCGGCTCAAAGATCCCAGGTGTCAGTTTCGCAGTGGCGGGTTCAGGCAGTCCTGCAGGCGGAAGAGCGTTTCCAGAGAGCTCGACCATGCGAGTGGGCCGAAGGTCAGGCGTCGAGCGCTGCCGATGATTTGAGTGGGAATCAGAATCATCGTCTGTCGGAAGGTGCTGAAGTCCATTCGCAGCAGGCGGTGCTTTTCCGCTTTGAGTTTTGCCTTCTGCTTTGGCCGCCCGGACTCTTTCAGCGACAAAAGCCAGCCAGCATTTCAGGTTCCATGCCAGTGATGCCATCACCATGTAGGCTCCGTTACTGATAGTGGAGTGCAATGGTGCAGCAAACGCTCCCATCTGTTTGCCCTGGCTGCTGATGTTTTCCTGGTCGCAGCGTTTGTTGGCTGCCAGCACAATTTCTTCCGCGGACTTCTCGGTGCTGCTGACGTTGGTGATGTAAAAGAAGAAGGGAGAATCGTCGATCAGCTTTCACTGACCTTTCGTCACGGACACTTGCTTGTGAAGCAGAATCATGCGATAGGTCTGGTCGCATTCGCCCGGCGAATAAGCAAACTCAGCGACGAATTCGTTCTCCAGCCGTTTGTTCTTGTATTCCTTTTCGACAACCACTTGTTCTTTGGTATTGGGGCGACGAGCTCGCGGCTTTTCCGATGTTCTCTGTTGACGGTGAAGCGCTTACGTAGTGTAGAAGATGCCCCTCAGATGAATCAACTGCACGTGCCAGAGCTCTGAGCCACTCCTGCATCCAATCCGCGAAGCAATAGATGACTGAGTGTGATGGCTATGGTTTTTTGCACCTATTCGGCCGCCCGGATATTACCGCCACGTGAGGACTCGAAAGATCCCTTCACGCTGCTTGATGCGATTCGGCAACGTGAGCAGGCGGTCGCGGAAGATGGCCAGGACGAGTCCGGAGCCAAAGATCATTCCACCGCCTATCGTGATTGCCAGTGCAACAGTACTCAGACGACCCCATGGAACGAACAGCGCCAGCGTAACGAAGTACAGCATGGTCATGCCGGTGCCCGCGACCGTTGTCGATTTCAGTTGAAACATCACGCCGGTCGCCAGCAGTGCAATGCTGATCGCAAGGAACCCGAGTTCATTCAGCGGCAGGAATTCGCCGCGCGATCTATCGAAAAGCGTAGCAATTGCCAGCGGCAGACTTGCCAGTAACGAGCCAAACAGCAGGCTCATGCTGACCAGATCAGACTGCTCGTCCTGTTCTTTGAACCAGCCGAGATGTCCAATTGTCAGCAGGATTAAACCGCTCACAACGCAAAACAATTCGAGCTGCTGTCCTGGACTCAGGTCGATCAAACGATGAACAGCCAGTAACATCACAATTCCCTGAGCGATTGTTGTCACAGAGTACCAGTTGCGCCCTGCCGGGTGTCGTGTGATCAGTAACGAGACCCCGCTAATGGACAGCATGGCGAAGCAGAATCCGGCGAATTTCCAGTCTATCTCGGCACTGGAATGACTGGCGAAGCGACTCAGGCCGAAAAAGACGGACGAGACAAACGCCAGACTCAACACGGCATTCGCCGACTGGAACAGAGCTTCGGAAAGTGAACCGGCAACGGTCTTCTCCAGCAGTGACAGGCGATAGATGATGAGCATCAGCAGTCCGGTGATTGCAAAGGCCAGGATATATCCCTGTGTTTCCAGACCCACATAGTGCAGCAGTTGCCAGAAGGCGGCACACGTTGTCAATGCCGACAGGTAGACGCACCAGGTCTGGCGGCGGAAGTAAGTGGCAAGTCCATAAAAGACCGCAGCTTCAGTAAAGAACAACGCCAGCAGCAAATGCCCACGCCCGTTGGCCGAGGACGTCAGGCTCTGATAAGAAGAGGCCAGCGATGAAACCAGCATCAATCCGGCAGCCACATGAGCGGCCCACAACAGAGGCTTCGCGGGTGATCGATCCGCATAGAGTCGTGACGCCACAATGTAGGCGATTGGGATTAACATCACGATCGGTGCATGACTCTGCCACTGATTCAATCCCATCGCCGCCAGAGCAGCCACGGCTGCAACCATCGTCGCAGCACCTGTGGCGAAGAAGTAGCCGGTGGTCAGTGGCAGTGATGTCTTTCGGCACTGATGAGCACCCACACGGGATGCCACTGCCGTCAACAGCATGGCTCCCACGAATGTCCAGCGTGGCGGTTCATCGACCCAGACCGCATGTACCCCGAAGTGGTCGAGGAACACCACGACTCCTATCAGCACGGGCAGCATTCCCAGCAGTAACCCAAAGGCAGGCAGCGATCGAGTGAACTGGTTCTTGTCAGGCAGCGCAAGCTGAGCCACATGGCTTAAGAGTGATGTCACGGCAAGAACGGCTATGATCGCATCAACACCGATTTGTAAATCCAGAATCTGAACAACCAGCACTTCAAGCCACAACAGCATGAAAGCCGCGATATGCAGAAAGACCCCCTTCTTTCGAACCACCAGGTCGGACCATGCGTAGGCGTAAGTTCCCGCGGCGACCAGGGCAAGAGCTAACCAGCGAAGCTCCCCACAAATCGGTGATGGCGTTGCCTGCAGAGAAGCGTAGATCGACTTGAACCCAAACGGATACAGCCAGTTTCCAGCGATCTGTGCACCCAGAACAAGCAGAAGACCGGCAGCCAACTGGACTTGACCAGACCAGAAAAACGCCATGCCGAACCGGTTGCGGCTGAACGGACCTTCGCCGACTTTGAACGCTCGCTCAAGGTGGATTCCGATGAGCCCCAACACGACAAGCAGTGTCGCCGGCGAAGCTATCTCCCAGAACTTCTGTGGGGACGGCGGCAGGTCACTGAGAATCAGCAGACCTGTCATCGTAACCCCGGCACTGAACACATAGACGAACAATTCGTCCTTCAGGATCACGGCAGCAAGTCCGTACAAAACGCTGATCAAAACAGCGCACATCCAAAGGTGCCCATCGATCGTGATCAGATCATTTGCATGGAGGTACCAAAGATTCAGGGGCATCACAAGACACGACAAAAGAGACAATGCCTTGCCAGCGAGCTGGTAGCGGCTGAAGCGAATTGTCGCCAGTCCACCGCTGAGTAGTGCGATGTTGCTCAACGCCAGAACTATCGCCAGCACGGGCGGTGTGAAAACGTCATTGAGCCATAGCAGAATCACCAGACCGACCACCATCAGAGCGCCGCCGAGCCCCAGCAGGCACTGAATGCTGCGAGGGTCAAGAATGATCTCCATGATGCTGCGTCGTGGCTCCGGCGGTTCGACAATACGCTGAGCCCGAGGAGACCTATCGGCACGAGGCATCTGGTCCCCGCCGATGGTTGTTTCCTCGGAGGCTTCCAGGTTGTTGGAAGAATCTGATTCGCCGCTCCCCCCAACGCATTGTGCTTCCAGGTCAGAACGATGATTTCCCTCCAGAAAGAGTTGTCTCTCGATGACCTTCATCCGCGAACGCAGTTCCGCCTGCAGTGCGTGACATTTGCTAAGCGGGAGAATTCCGGCTGAACGCAGAAACTTAAGAAACTTCGCCATATAAATGCCCGTGCGAAGTTCTTTGACGGCGTCCGTCTCCCTGGGCTGCCTCGGCAGGAAACAATCCCGTTGAGGAAAGGCTGTCCCATTTTCTGCATTCAACAAATACGATTCCGCCAGCTTCGGAAAATCACTGAGGATCTTTTTTGAGTCCTCCCTCGTCAGCAACTGTGACTGTTCCCATTCAAGGATCTGGTCTTCCGTCGATTTCAGTACAGACAGCAAAAGTTGCCAATCGGACTTTGAATCATTCTTCGCATCGGACATCTTTGGCACTCCGGAATGTGGGTGACGGCAGACAGACCATGCGAACCTCGCTGCGCAATAAAGCCCTGTCTGAAGAACGAACGCGTCAAATCACCAGAACACGGCTAAAGAAAATCCGCGATTCTCGTTGAGACGGTCCGATGGCGCCGCGACGACCGTTTCTGACACCCCTTTGCACACCGATGGATGACCAGCAGCATCAATTCTTGTCTCTGTCGAGCCCGGCGTTGTTCTTTCTCGGCATGCCGTCACGGTTGGCTTCCAGACTTGCGCTGGAGCGGTTCATCGCGATGTACTGAATCAGTCCAATCAGGGCCAGGGCCAACATCATCGGGATCGCAGTCAATGCCGCCACAGGCTGATGCCGCACGATTATGGAGTCGACCCACAGTAAGCCGTAGCTGAGCATTGTCAGTACCGTGACATAGCCGATCAGCAGAGGGCGACAGCGCAGAGACGAGGCGGCGACAAGTACAAACATAGCGGACGTCAATCCGCTGCGGGCTCCGTCGCCTGAGAAGATCACTGCGGTCAGAAGCAGTACTTCACCCGTTGCCCAGGCGTACAGAGTCCAGGCCGCACCGCCAGTTCGCTGGAGCCACCACTGCCAGATCGCAGCATTCATGATCGCCAGTGGAACCACGTAGTTCACTGTTCGCTTGAAGCTCTCATCCCCGGGCAACATTCCAATCGCGATGGCGATCACATGATACGAATAGAAGACCAGCAGCATGCAGATCGTGACCGCCAGGCCCGGGCGGTGACGAGCCCAGCGCTGCACTCGCCGAAAGATTCCCGACTGCCTGACGTGAATCGATTCCCCTTCCAGACATCTTCGCAGATCGGCTGCAAACTCACCGGCGTTCGGATATCGCAGGGCCGGGTCGGTCTCCAGCGACTGGATGCAAATCGCATTCAGGTCATGCGGGATGCGCCGATCGCGTTCACGCGGGGAGATGACGTCATGTTCTCGAATGAGCTGTATCGTTTGAGCGAAGTCGCCACTTGCGACTTCTATCGGTGGCCGTCCCGTCAGAATGCGGTAGAGAATTGCTCCGAGTCCATAGACATCGGCCGCTGGCGAGGCGGTGCTGGACTGGCCAGTCGCGATTTCCGGAGCCATGTAGCCGGGTGTTCCCATGATGTCTCCGGCTGACGTCAGATTCGAATCCGTCTGCAGGCTTTTGGCCAGACCAAAGTCCATCACCCATGGCTGACCAGTTTTCTGGTCAATCAGAATGTTGGAGGGTTTGAGATCCCGGTGAATAATGCCATGTTCATGAGCATCCGCGATCGCATTCGCCACAACTCGCAGCTTTTTAATGGCCTCCGTAGTCGTCAGAGCATTGCGCTGCAGTAATTTCTCCAGAGTCACTCCCTGGATGAACTTCATCACGATAAACGGTTCACCATGGACGTCACCGACCTCATACACCGGCACCACGGCGGCGTGGGCCAGTTGAGATGCCGCGTTGGCTTCGTGAAGAAATCGCTCCACATCCTGTGCTGAAGAAAACGCTCCCATCCGCATCATCTTGATGGCGACAAGTCGATCGGGGCGAAACTGGCGAGCCTTATAGACGATCCCCATTCCGCCCCGGTCAATCTCCTCCAGGATCTCGTAATTTGGTATCTCAGGCAGCGTCCGAACACGGCTGCTGTCCAGAAGTTTTCCCGACGTGACACAGATAGTCTCTGAAAGAGCCGCATCCTGATCACTGGGTTCCTGAGTGTCAGCTTCCGCTCCGAGATCAGCTATCACCGCGGCTGACAGCCGCCGGGCTATTTTCGACGGCAGGCGTTGTCTGTTGATCCACGCCAGGCGTTCCTCAGCAGGCAACTCGACCGCCTGCCAGAACAACTCTTGAATGCGTTCGAAGTCGCGTACAGCATCCCTTGGCAATTGAGCGGAATTGCCATGACCCCAATCGTCACCTTCTGATGTTGGTTCCGTCATGATTCATGAGGCTTTCTGCTCAACGCTGCATTCGTTCAGCTTTCCGCTGAATCCAATTGGGAAGCTAGCCAGGCCCTGGCGAAACGCCAATCATTCTTAACGGTCGCTTCTGAGACTTCCAGCACTGCGGCAGTCTCTTTCACATCCAGTCCCCCGAAACATCTCAGCTCAAAAACCTGAGCCTGTCGCGGATTCACTCCAGCCAGTTGCTCCATCAGATCATTCACTGCCACGACATCCACCGGCTCGGGGCTCATCGACGGCAGGAGAGTGTCCTGCAGAGGTATCTGATGGCCTCCGGCTTCACGTTTGTCTGCATTCCTTCGCCGGGCATGGTCCACAAGAATGCGTCGCATCATGGTCGCGGCCACTGCACAAAAATGAGCTTTCCCCTGCCAGTTGACTCGGGTCTGATCGGCCAGTCGCAGGAACGCTTCATTGACCAGAGCAGTCGGCTGCAGCGTGTGATCGGCGCGTTCGTGCTTCAGCCGGCTTGCGGCGATCGCTCGCAGTTCATCGTAGACCAGTGGCATAAGCTGATGAATCGCGTTGCGGTCACCGGCGGAAATGCTGAGCAGTAAATCGGTAGTCTGGGGCACGCTGTCATCCTGTCGATGGGTTGCGGAATGCTTAGACCAAAGAACGCTCGCAACAAGCCATCGAAGGACTCTACCCGGACTATCTACAAAACATCCAGAGTTCCTGCGTGAGTCGATGTAAGCCGTAGCCAGCAGTGGTTGCAAGGCCGTCAAGTAGTATGTCGGAGTAGCGAAGAATGGCAATCGCTGAGAACAATAATGCAAACCTTGCCAGATGAAACGGAATGGTGTGCACTGCTGATAGTTGTTGCATGGCTCTGACCTTATCTTGCTGCGGGAATACAGGACGCTTCTCAGAGAACGCGTTAGCGACACGAATATGAGCTAAAAATTTCCTGGAGAAACTGGAAACATCGCTACTTCCACATGTTTTTCACTCCCTCAGGCCAATCTGCAAAACGTTTAGCCCAAATTCGAGGTTTCAACGCGTGTGGAAATGCCTCAGGAAGAATCTGGCTAAAGCCATCACCTGCTGACTCCGCGATTCACCAACCGGTCACGAATTTCTGAAAGTCGCCGCCGATGTCGTCTTATACTCTGCCTGCCAGTGAACCTCGCTCCTCTCTCAAGTCGGCTTCATTCATCGGCTACCTGCTGATGAGTTTTCTGACTGCGGTCACCGATAACATGTATCGCTGGCTGATCATTCCGATCGCCAAGGATCAATTGAAGGGAACCGGCCTTTCCCCGGAACAATTCAAAGCGGAAGAGTCTCTGATTCTGTCTCTTGGACTTGGCAGTCTGATTCTGCCATTCGTCATTTTTGCTCCGTGGTCCAGTTGGCTGGGAGACCGATTCAGTAAGCGGACCACCACCATCTGGCTGAAAGCCGCGGAAGTCGTGCTGGTTGCCCTCGGCATTTGGTCCATCCAGACAGGACATCAGGGAACGATGTTCGCCGTACTGTTTCTGCTGGGGACTCAAAGTGCTCTGCTGAGCACCGCTAAGTACGGGATCATTTCTGAACTGGTGCCCCGTTCATCATTGTCGGCCGCCAACGGACTGGTGGCTCTGGTGACGCTCATCGCGGCCATTGTCGGTGCTGGTGCCGGGATGCAACTCGGCGAACACGCAATTGCCAGCAAAAGTCTCACGCTGGCAGCGATTGCTTTGGAGGCGGTTGCCGTTCTGGGAGTCGTCGGAAGCCTGATGATCCAGCGAGTTCCCTCAGCGAATCCCACATTGGCGTTTCCGTGGAACCCGATTCAGTACTCCTGGCGCGATATGAAACTTGTCTTCAGCGACCGACCTATTCTGCGAGTTACGTTGGGGATCGCGTTCTTCTGGTCTCTGGCTTCACTGGCACAGATGAACATTGATACTTACGTCACCGGCGAACTGCACAAGACTCAGACGGATGTCGGCACGTTTCTCGCCGTCTTATCTCTTGGAGTGGGACTCGGCAGCGTTCTGGCCGGATGGTGGTCTGGCGGCCGCGTCGAACTGGGGATGGTTCCGCTCGGTGCATTTTTGATGTCTCTGGCCTGTGTCATTCTTTTCCTGTGCCACGATTCTTCTCTGATGGCCGGGGCGATGCTGGGAATGATTGGACTGGGCGGTGGGCTCTTCAATGTGCCGCTCAACGCTTATCTGCAGGAAAGAAGCCCACACGAAAAACTGGGAGCGATCCTGGCAGCCGGAAATCAGTTGACATCTTTGGGCATGGTCGCCGTCGCCGGATTATTCTGGTTACTCAGTGGTCGGTTGCAGCTCAGCGCGGCACAGATTTTTCTGCTGACCGGGATCGGTATTCTTCCGATTTTTGCCTATGTCGTCTGGTTGCTGCCGCAGGCGACGGTTCGATTCTTCGTGTGGCTGCTCAGTCGCTTCGTTTATCGCGTCCGCATTTATGATGTTGAAAACCTGCCGGAGAAAGGCCCGGGGCTCCTCGTCGCCAATCATGT
Source organism: Candidatus Kuenenia stuttgartensis (assembly GCA_945861975.1). Lineage (GTDB taxonomy): Bacteria > Planctomycetota > Planctomycetia > Planctomycetales > Planctomycetaceae > SXXK01. The sequence continues at coordinate 25,595 of CAMAXD010000006.1, forward strand.
CTCATGGCTGGATGGCATCCTGCTGCTGCTCTCCAGCTCACGCAATATTCGTATGGTGGCCTATGCGGATTACGTGAAGGGTCCATGGATCGGCTGGCTTGCTCGATTATTCGGAATCATTCCGATTCGTTCGGGCGATGGTCCGCGAGCCCTGTTGCAGTCGCTCAATACGGCCCGTGAAGCATTGCTCGCCGGTGAACTGGTCTGCATTTTTGCCGAAGGCCAGGTGACTCGTAACGGACAGTTGCAGAAATTCGAACGTGGACTGTTGAAGATTCTCAAAGGCACCGATGCGCCGGTAATTCCCGTCTTCCTGGATGAACTCTGGGGCAGCATTTTCAGCTACGATCGTGGCAAATTCCTGTGGAAGAAACCACGCCATTGGCCGTACCCCGTTTCGATCTCGTTTGGTGCTCCACTTCCTGGCGTGAACGACGTGGACGTGGTGCGACACGGAGTGCTGGAACTGGGGGCGAAATCCATGGAACGGAGAAAGCATCGCCGACTGCTTCCCGCGAAGCAGTTCATCCGCCAGTGTCGAGTCGCATGGCGACGGACAAAGGTTGCCGATTCCGCCGGGACTCAACTCACTGGTGGCCGATTGCTGGCTGGTTCGCTGGCACTGCATAAGCTATTGACGTCGACTGTGCTGAAACCAGAAAACAACTATGTAGGTTTGCTGCTGCCGCCTTCTGTTGGAGGAGTGCTCGCCAATGCGGCTGTTACTTTGGCTGGCAAAGTGGCTGTCAATCTGAACTACACGCTTTCAGAAGATGTGGTGAACTACTGCATCAAAGAAGCTGGCGTTCAACAGGTTCTTACCAGCCGTCGGTTTATGGAAAAGCGGCCGATGAATCTGAATGCCGAGCTGATCTATCTGGAAGATCTCAGTCAGCAGATCAGCAAACTGGCGAAAATCAAAGCACTACTGACTGCTCGATTTGTTCCGCTGCGCATGTTGAGTCGCCGATTGGGCCTCGAGCGTGTGAAGCCCGACGATGTGATGTCCATCATCTTTACGTCCGGTTCCACGGGGGATCCCAAGGGCGTCATGCTGACCAATGATAATGTGGCTTCCAACATTGAAGCCGTGCGTCATCTGCTGTCTCTTCGACCGACCGATTCGGTGCTGGGGGTACTGCCGTTCTTTCATTCGTTCGGTTACACCGTGTCCATGTGGCTGCCCCTGTGTACTGAACCGTCTGGCGTCTATCACTTCAATCCGCTGGATGCTTCAACGGTTGGTAAGCTGATCGAAAAGCACAAGTCGACGATCCTGCTGGCTACGCCGACGTTCCTGCGGTCGTACATGAAGCGGTGCAGTGTCGAACAGATGAGTTCACTGAATATGGTCATCGTCGGTGCGGAGAAGATGCCGGATGAGCTGCGGGATTCCTTCCGCGAAAAGTACGGTTTTGAGCCCAGCGAAGGTTACGGTACGACTGAACTTTCTCCGATCGCTGCCGTGAACATCCCCGCGTCACGACTGGGATCGGAATCCTTTGGTCAGACTTCGACGAAGCATGGTACGGCCGGGCGAGTTATCCCCGGTTCCGTGGCTGCCGTGTTTGATCTGGAGACGAACGAACGTCTGGGGACCAATAAGGAAGGTATGCTGAAAATCAAGGGCCCGAACGTGATGCTCGGATATCTGAATCATCCACAGAAAACTGCCGAGCTGATTCAGGATGGCTGGTACACGACGGGTGACCTGGGCATGATCGATGAGGAAGGATTCATTCGAATTACCGGGCGTCAAAGCCGTTTCTCCAAGATCGGCGGCGAAATGGTGCCTCACATCCGGATCGAACAAGAGATCGCCCGCATCATTGACGACACGCCAGAAAATGAGACGCTAACTGGCCAAACGTCAAACGGCCAAACGTCAAACGAAGAGGCGTCCGGTGATGCTGAGATCATGTGTGCTGTGACCGCTGTGCCTGATTCGTCCAAAGGCGAACGACTGGTTGTGCTGCACAAGCCTATGCAGAAAAGTGCAAGAGAGATCATCGACCAGCTGCAACTCGCCGGACTTCCGAACCTGTGGATCCCAGGCTCCAACAGTTTCCTCGAGGTCACTCAAATTCCGCTGCTCGGCACAGGCAAGCTGGACCTGCGTGCCATCAAGGAAACGGCGCTCCGTCTCTGCGAAGTGAAGTAGCTCAGCACGTGGTGGTGCAGAGTCAGAATGAAGTCCCGAGAAGAATTTGTTGGTGTATCGCAATTGTGTATGGTGTGGATGTGGGTGGACTACCGAGCAACGATGCTGCATCCGGTCACAACATTTCGCTATCGAACTTCTTGTCGGATACAATCGACCCGCTTCTCCCAGGCCAACAATGATAGCGACCACCAAATCTGACAGTACTGGTTTGACGATGATTTTAATTCGAGTGCTCTTACTGCTGCTGTTGGCTGTTTCTTCCACTTCCACGGTCACTCGGGCTGATGAATCGTGGCCAATGGCAGCCAGGGTTGAGCGGCAGCCGTTGCTGGCTCAACTGCAGCGACTTCGCGACACGCTGAATCATATTGGCATGCCATTGCCGATGGAGACAGAAACGCAGTTAACGCAACTCGTCGAGAATGCTGACGAGGACTCGCTGACAGCTCAAGTTCAGGAGTTGCTCGATCCACATTGTCTGGCGGCGGTATCGCTTAGAAAAGATGCAGCACCGGCAGTCGTTCGTCGCGAAGATAAAGTGGCCTTGATTGAACAGGGATGGCAGAGATATCTGATCAAAGTCATCAATGAGCCGGAAATTCGTGTTCGCCTTCGCATCGACAGCCCCAACGCGAAGCCGGTGACCAGACGGCGCGCATTGAGTTTTCCGCTCCTCAGCCCGCCGCTGTGAGTGTCAGCCGATCCAGTTCGATTATCGCGGACTGGCGATTCGATCAGGACTATGCTGAAATTTCTATTGGTTGCCATCCGCTACCGAGCCCTGTCGCACCGAGCACGAGCGGCAGTCAGCGAGTCTTATTTAGCGATGGTCGAACCACCGGAACGCTCCCAAGTGCAAACATGATGACTTCTTCGCCGTGGATGGTGCTGATGTCGTGATGCAGGCTGATCGTTTTCGCCCCGGTGATTGTTTCGATCAGAGACTCCAGCGTTGGGCGAGCGATCTCGATCAACTGTGTGCGAACGTCTTTGAGAAGGTCTCGACCTCGTTCCGGTGCCATGGTCTGCACTAGATGCTGTTCTGCGGCTGTCAGAACGCCCTGCAGACGAACCAGCAACAGATCGTCGATCAGAAAACAGCGGACCTCTTTTGGACCGCGGCCCATGTATTCCTGTTCAAATCGCGAGATGCCCTCGCAGACGGCCGCTTCCATTTCGCCCTGAGTCATCATCGTCAGCACCCCGTTAGAGCAAAATTGAAGGCATTAAAACCGATGGAAGAAATCACAAGCTGGCGACTGTGTGCATCAAGTTTTGCGTCTTCGTCATGGTTGTCTCCTGGCGACAAGACCAGTCGATTGATACGCGTTCTAAGGCAGTCGACATCGGTGGATGTGTGAAATCTGTTTCTTCAGATTCCCGCGAGGATCGGAGGAAACTCCGTGGAAAGCGAATTGCTTTCCAGGTCTTGGTTGATACAAGAAGGCAGCAAAAATCTGCCACATCCATGGCCGTGTGTTGCACTTATTTCGGATGACTCAATAGATCGCATCGCGGCTTCATTCGCGGGGCGAGTTATCAAGTAAGCCGACGCGATGAAGTCTCATCAGATTTCATGACGTCGGCTTTTTTTATGCGCCGCGAGACAGGCGGACCAGCTCAGACTTACAGGAAGATAGACTCATGGCCAAGTCGCAAGCATCAACGCTGAATTTCGACGTCTCCTTCGCGAAGGATGGTCTGATCAACCAAAGAGTGGTGCTGAATTCTCGCCCGATTGGAAAGCCGATCGTCGACAATTTTCGGATCGAGGAACTGCCGCCATCCGTCCCCAATGACGGCCAAATGCTGCTGAAAACGCTGTTTCTTTCGCTCGACCCATATATGCGTGGCCGCATGAGTAACGCGACGTCCTATGCTGCTCCGATCAATGTTGGCCAGACGATGGTCGGTGGAACTGTCTCGCGAGTCATCTCATCGCGGCATCCGGGATTTAATGAGGGTGATCTCGTGGTCGGCATGTCAGGCTGGCAACGCTTTGCGGTTTCGGACGGTAGCGGATTGATCAAACTTGACCCGAACATGCCACAACCGTCGCTTGCACTGGGAGTTCTGGGCATGCCGGGCTTTACGGCTTACATGGGGCTGCTGGATATCGGCAAACCGCAAATGGGAGAAACGGTCGTTGTCGCGGCCGCCAGCGGTGCTGTCGGTTCAGTTGTAGGCCAGGTTGCTCGTCTTAAAGGATGTCGAGTCATCGGTATTGCTGGCGGTGCGGAAAAATGTGCGTATGTGATTAACGAGCTGGGCTTCGATGCGTGTATTGATCATCGCGCCGCGAACTTCACTGAGGAACTCGCCGACGCCTGCCATGAGGGCATCGACATCTACTTCGAAGGTGTCGGTGGAGCTGTGTTTGATGCGGTGCTGCCGCTGCTGAAAACGAAGGCTCGTATTCCTGTCTGTGGTCTGATTTCGTCTTACAACGAGACGGCTCTGCCCAAGGGCCCTGATCGATTATCGCTGCTGATGCGTACGATTCTGACCAAACGCCTCACATTCAAGGGCTTCATTATTTTCGATGACTATGGAGATCGATTCGAGGAGTTTCAGACTCAGATGAGTGAGTGGGTTCGGGACGGAAAAGTGAAGTTTCGTGAAGACATCATTGAAGGTCTTCCGAACGCTCCGGCCGCCCTCATCGGACTGCTCGAAGGCCGGAACTTTGGCAAACTGATCGTTCGAGTTGCCAGCGAGTAGCGGCTGGCTTTGACTCAAAACACCTGACAAAACCGGAACCAGCTCTCGCAAAGCTTCCGGGAGCATTTGAAACCTCGCCCGGCAAGGGTGCCTGTCCCGGTTCTGTCAGGAGTTCTTCGGCGTTTATTCGAAAGAGATGCTCATGAATACGTTGTTGACTCTGGTCGAAGAGCCGTTGTCTCCGGATCGGTCGCCGATTGCGTGGTCACTGACACTCGCTGTGGTTTGCGTGCCGATGCAACGACGGATTGAAGCTGCTATCCGCAGTCCCGGAGTTGCCGCAGCAATTTCCGTCTTCCTGATCGGGTCTGTTGTTTTGGTCCTCGTGACATTTGTCGGGGAAAGGCTTGGACGAGAAGCCTCCAGCGGCGCGCAGTTGGTGAATGCACGCATCAAATCCGGCGAATGGCGGCGAGCGATCGAACGGCATCCACGATTGATTCCTCTCGCTGACTGGCTGGAGCACCAGAATCTTCCTGAGACGGTGAAGTCTACAGTGACGTGGATGAGTACCACGGGGGCTGGCTTCGTCCGTGGATCGGTGATCGAAGTGATGAGCCTGTTACTGACGTTTTATCTCCTGTTTTATGTTCTGCGAGATCGTCGCTGCAGTGCAGGGTTTTTTGGGCGGTTTGATGTTCTGGTGGCTGGTTCTGCCAGCCCCCTCTTTTGTGGGGCGTGGTTATGGGTTTATTGGCCATAATTCCGCTGCTGGGAGCCTTCATTGTCTGGGTCTCGGCAGCTCTGTTTTTGTCCATCGATGGTCACTGGGGGCAGGCGATTATTCTGTCGCTCTGGGGCCTGATTGTTGTCGCCACAATTGACAATCTTCTGCGTCCAATTTTAGTGGGACAGCGTCTTCAATTGCCCACTGTGCTCGCGTTTATTTCTGTCGTCGGTGGAATTTCTGTCTTCGGCCCGGCTGGATTAATTCTCGGCCCCGTGACCTTATCCATCACCATGGTGTTGCTGGAAATCTGGCCTCGGCCAGCCGTGTTGGCTGTTTCTCGTTCGGCGGATCAGGAAGCAATCTCCAGGTTCGAAAACGAAGGCGGATCTCCGGCATCGAAATTCTGTACTAACAAGACAACAGCGCTCGCCTGAAAACTCCCTTGACACTCCATGGAGCCTGAAGTGATGTTGAAAATGTCAGAGAGTCCGGCTCAGAACGCTGACGACGGCTACGAACCTTCCCCGATTGAACCCTCGAGCGCTGCCAGCACCGAGAGCCTTGTCCAGGAGTTTCTGTCCGATGCTGAATCCGCAATGCCCAACGTATCAGCATCGGCTACTTCGATCGAATCCAGAAACGCATCGACATCGCCGGAAATCTCTCCGTCTGCTGAGGACAGGTTTGTACGTGAAGACCCGTGGTGAATTTGTCGGCAGAGAACCCCACGCATCACGATCTGCAAGTTGTTGCATTCTTTTCTGGTAAGAGCGGGGGTAAGTTGAGATCCCGTTTCAGAGGATCGTTGACAGTCTCTCTTCACCTCACAGTCTATTGCGACCACCTTTTATGGAACATGCGATGATGCTCAAAGTGCAGCCGATCGGAAGTTCAATTTCTCATGCGCATCGTGAACAGGGGCGATCGTGGGGTCGCAAAGTTGCGGTTGAAGTTCGCAGTCTGCACAAGAGTTACGATCAGCATCTGGCCGTGAAGGACGTGAGCTTTTCGTTTCGCAGTGGAGAGGTGCTTGGCCTGCTGGGACCAAACAGTGCGGGAAAGAGCACTGTCATGATGATAATCACGGGACTACTCGCTGCAGACTCCGGCGAAGTGATCCTGAATAGAGAGAAATACGATGGTCGACGTCTTGAACAAAGAAGGCTCTTCGGAGTGGTATTCTCAAGAACACTCGCTGTATCAGAATCTTATCGCGATGAATAACCTGATGTCCCTCGGGCGATTGTACGGGTTAAGAGGTAGCATTCTGAAAGCTCGCTGAGACGAGGTGCTTGAGCAAATCGGGCTGACAGAAAATGCGAACCGGCAGTCCGTAAACTATTCCAGCGGTATGAAGCGTCGACTCAACTTCGGAATTGCTTTGATTCACAAACCTCACAATTTTTCTAAAACCGGTCAGCGACTTTTTCAGGGACGACCACTTATGCTGATGGTCGCCCACGCGTGGATTAGTGTCGGCATGCAAATATGGGTGAGTTAAGTGACAAATAAGCCGCGCGACTCCACCAGATGGTGATGTAAACGATTGATCCGGAAAGGCTCCGGGGAGATCGGCCCGGGGGCGGCGCAGACTTGCATCAACGTTGTGATGCCAGATCGGAAATGATATTTTCGGCAGCCTTGCGTCCACTGACCATCGCTCCCTGAATCGATGCTGTCTCACAGTAGTCACCACAGTAGTACAGCCCGTCTCCCAAACGCGATTGTCCTGAAAGGCTTTCTCTGAAGCCAGCCTGCTGCGCGGGCAAGGCGATTGGGATGTCATAGCGCCGTAACAAAGACCATGCATCGACCTGAGATCCGAACCATTGCCTCAGTTGCTGACGTACAGTGTTATTAAGATCGCTTGAGTCCATGAATTCTTTGCCAACGACGGAAGCACTGATCAATGCGTGTCCGGCCGGTGCATAACTTCTCGCCACGTTGGACACAACACACAGATTATTGATCGGACCTTCGTTGTCGCCGTTTAGCACGAGCAGCGGTTCGGCGAATGGCGCCTGTGGGGCGGCGAAGTAGAAACACGTGGTTGCTCTGAATTCAGGTGAATGAATCATCCCGCTGGTCAACCTTGACGCTTCCCTGCCTTCGACAGCGAGTACAATCGCACGACAGTCAATGGATTCGCCATTTCTGAGTCGCACGTGATGGCGATCCACCATTGAGTCGTCAGAAGTGGAACGTGAGTCGACAGAAGTAGAAAGCGAGTCGACAGAAGTGGAAAGCCGAAGCATGTCGGCCGTCAATTCTGCCGCCAATTGTCGCGGAATCGCACTCATGCCTTGCTCTGGAAGTGATGCGTCCCCCAGCGCAAAGATTTGGAACAAAAATCTGAAGAACCCGCTCGAAGTGCTGAGATTTTTCTCTAAAAACACACCCGAAAACCACGGACGAAAAAAGCGATTGACCATATCGTCCGAAAGCCCGCACGTCCTGCGAAGATACTCCAGCGTCGTCGATTCCGGCTCTCGCCAGAGCTCATCAACAGATGTATGGGTCACGTGCCAGCGGAGTTTGGCCAGTTTCAGGCGATCCCGGAAGGTGCCGATTCCATTGAACGCCGTCGACAGCAATTTCGAAGGTTTCCGCCACGGATCGCTCATCTCAACCATTCGACCCTGAGTGCGAATCAAAGCGCCGGGATCAAAACTTTGCAGCCGCAGCGAGTCATAATCAAGTTGAGCCTTGGCTTCCGGATAGGCAGTCTGCAGGACCTGAAATCCTCGATCAAGCAGAAAGCCGTCGACATGGTCTGTGCGTACTCGACCGCCAACATCATCCTGAGCATCGAGTACGAGAACGTCGATATTGTATTTTAGCAGCAGGCGAGCGCAACATAACCCCGAAAGCCCGGCACCAATGACAATCACAGGCTTCGACTTCATGCTCGCGTCCCCAAGTCACGATCTGTGGTCGCCGGAGTGTTCGCGATAGTCTTAACCGTCGACGTCTCGGCAGCACGAGCAATGTTGCGGAGCATTCCGGCAAAGACGCATTGATGCAGGGGGTAAATGCCGTACCAGTAAAGAATTCCGAAGAGGCCCAGTGGATCGAAGATGGCCGTCTGACGAATGGTGCTCCCTGCCTGACACGGAGTCACTTCAAACTCAAGCCATGCGCGACCGGGAACTTTCATTTCGGCGCAGAGTCGCAGACCATGATCCTGATCGATCGATTCAACCCTCCAGAAATCGAGAGCGTCCCCGACTCGCAGAGTGTCCTCATCACGCCGTCCGCGTCGCACTCCCACACCACCAAGCAACAGGTCAATGAAACCGCGGACCGTCCACAGCCAGTTTCCGTAATACCACCCCGTGCGACCGCCGATGCGGCGGATTGGACGAAACGCCTGCTCTGGAGGAACCGGGACGACGATCGTTCGCGAGTCAACCAATCTGGAGCCAAACCGAGTACCACCCCACGATCGAATCGCACCCGCTGATGACAGAGAATCAGACCATCGTGTGGCGGCAAACTCGTTGTCCTCGTTGACAAGAGCGCGTGCGATGGCCTCCTGATAAGTTCGTGGCCGGACGGAAAATGAAGTCGACGCAAGATTGTTTGAGAGAAGTGTCGGATTGCGCAGGCTTTCGACCAGTTTCCTGCCGACTCGTGCATAAAGCGGCGTCACCAGGCCAAGCCAAAGACTTGAAAGGTATGGCGTCAGAAATGGCACTGGGATCATCCAGCGAATCAGGCCTCTCTGCCGAGCGTACTCCTGCATAATCTGGCCATACGATACTTGATCCGGCCCACCGATCTCAAACACATGAGATCCGAAAGTCGGCAAATCCAGTGCGGCTTTGAGGTAGGTCAGCAAATCTTCGATAGCGATGGGCTGGGCCTTTACATGCACCCAGCGGGGGCAGATCATAATCGGAAGACGCTCGACCAGAGCACGGATCATTTCAAAGGACAAACTGCCCGACCCAATCACGATCGAGGCTCGAAATTCAATCACCTGCGAATGATGAGCTCGGAGTGCGTCGCCAGTCTCCTGCCGACTGCGGAGATGCTTTGAAAGTTCATGGTCAGGATTGCCAAGACCGCCGAGATAAATGATCCGTCGCACGCCAGCGGCTGTTGCAGCCTCCGCGAAGTTTGTCGCAGCGATGAGATCCTGCTCTTCAAAATTTCCTTGGGCGCCCATCGAATGCACAAGGTAATACGCCGTATCCACTCCCGCAAAAGCTGGCGGCAATGTGTCGCGATTCAACACGTCGCCTGCCACCACTTCCGTTGTGCTTGAACGGTGGTCATCAAGTGCCTCAGGGCGACGAGTCAGGCAACGCACACGCACTCCATGGTGCTGCAGAAGAGTCAACAGTCTCCCGCCGACATAACCTGTGGCCCCGGTCAGCAGAGTCAGACTTCCGTTTTCCCCGACCGGTTGATCTTCCATTTGAATTTTGCCATTCGAGATATCAAAAACACATAGGGAACCGGACCGATCGAAAACCTGAATACATGCAAGGTTTCCGGAGCGAACTTGGCCTCCGACGTGGTTACTCTTCCGATTTGGCACTGACCATAAGCGAAATGAATGTTGATGTCAGAGCCACGGAGAATACGCCGCAGCCCACAAGAAAAATAACGAGATCGCTATTTGGCATTGTTCGAACTCCCAAGCACAAGTGTTCCGAAACTCAGGATCGACGGCACCCACAGCCCCACGAACATTCCCTCCTGCTTGCTGCCGGTAAACCACAACGAGATTGAGAAAAGGAACGACGCACCAGCGGCAAACACAAAGCCAAGTTTCCCCAACGTTTTCTTGTTCATGACCCCGTACCTTCAGCAGACATCCAGATTGACCCAGTAATTAAATCGTTCATAACGTTCATGTATCCCCGTGAGGGTTAGTGATTGTTAACTGCGGTTCGGTGGTATTCGTCTGATTTGCGGTGATCGTGTTCAGCGGCTGAGGACCAATGGCAGCGACAAAAACGCCCGCACACATTGAGAGGACGACTCCGTATTCACAGATGCTGGCACTGCCGCAGTCATCGTCTGACGCTCATGGGAGTCGCCGTTGGTCGATCTGAATAATGAGGGCGATCTGAATAATGACCCTCCCCAAATGACGCGTTCGAAATCCGGAAACCGACTTTGATCAATCGCTAAGCCGGGGGCATGCCGATGGTTTTCGTGATCTGCTGTTTTTTGTGAAGAATCGTGTTATGACCGGGCGTTTACAGGCGGTCTCGCGATCGCAGGTGCAGACGTTTCATTGATCGTCGACTAAAGTGCGAGTGACATCTATGTCCAGCGAACCCATGAGTGAGATGCTGACAGATGCCGATCTGGATCGAATCATTCAGATGGCGTGGGAGGATCGCACATCGTTCGACACCATCCGGAGTCAGTTTGGTTTGACTCCGGGGGAAGTCATCAAGCTGATGCGGCAGCACCTGAGCGCAGGCTCTTTCAAACTTTGGCGGAAGAGAACTGCTGGTCGGCGGACGAAACATCAGGCACTCCGTAGTTTTCGCTTCGGTCGATTTCGCGCGCCGGGGCAGCGCGACTGAGTTGCACAACGGGATTAAACAAGTGTGGATACAAGGAGGGGGGCTGTTTTGCTGGACGGCTTTCGAATCTGCTGTCATGATCGCAGCATCGTCTTGTTGACCCACGATGATTTGATCCTTGCATCTGCTTCGGCCCAATGATTCTGATCGACGGCCAAGGCTGATGGCTGATGGCTGTAGTGAGGAGAGTCTGAATAATGCAACCCGGGCAAACAGTTGGAGTCATCGGGGCCGGGATGGCCGGTCTCGCCTGCGCGCGTGAACTCGCGGCCAAAGGCTTCGAAGTAACCGTTTTCGACAAGAGCCTAGGCCTCGGCGGGCGAACAGCCACTCGACGGGCGGAGCCGAACTTAAGATTTGACCACGGTGCCCAATTTTTCACCGTGGCGGATCCGCTATTCCGAGAGTTTACAGACGACTGGCTCGCGAGAGGGGTCGTGGCCGAGTGGACTGGCAGAATCATTCGCCTCGAAAGTAAGACCGTTATCGACAGCGCGCCGCAACCCCGCTATGTCGGAATGCCGGGTATGTCGGCGATGGCAGTTGACCTCGCAGTGGGACTGTGCGTTCGAACCGGGACTCAGATTACTGCTGTCACCCACAGCTCATTCGGTTGGACGATCGCGACCGAGGCGCACGAGACTGTCGGGCCGTTCGACGCACTTGTAGTAACACTCCCCGCGCCTCAGGTGGCCGATCTGCTTGGATCGCATCATTTTGGAGCTGTCGCAGCCAACGTAAAAATGACAGCGTGCTGGACCATTATGGCGGCGTTCGAATCGCAGATTGAGGTGCCCTGGGACGGGGCGTTTGTACATGACTCGCCTATTGCCTGGGTCGCTCGAAACAGCTCCAAGCCGGGTCGAGAGCGAGAGACGGATTGTTGGGTGTTGCAGGCCAGCCCTGAGTGGTCCGCTGCGCACCTTGAGGTGACGGCGGATATCGCGGAGAGGGATCTTCTTGAAGCGTTTGGCTCTGTCGTCGGTGGGCATCTTCCACCGCAGCGCTATGTTGCTGCACACCGCTGGCGGTACGGTCAATGTTCTGGACCCGATGGCCGGCGCAGCCTTTTCGATCCCGAAATCGGGCTGGCGGTGTGCGGTGACTGGCTGGCCGACGGTCGAATAGAGGGTGCGTTTCTGGCCGGGATCAGGGCCGCTGATGCTGTTTGCGAACACAGAGCTTGGCAGCTTGGCAATTCGTGAGCGCGAGGCTGATCCTGAAGACTTTGAAAGCCGTCTAAAATCGCTTTCATCAGTGACCAAAGGACAATCGAGAAAACACCCTTTCCAACAACTCAACGCAGTCCGCGACGTACACATGATCGTGGACTGACGAGTGACCATTTCGACTTCGTGAGTCACCGGAAGATCTTCACGCAGTTGCTGAATCTTTGCACGCGTGCCTGCGAAAACACGCATACCATAGTGAATGCAGGCGGCGGTAGAAATGGGAGACTCCGTTAACTCAGGGTATTGTTTTCTGGTGCGTTAAGCGTGACGCACGGCTGACCGACAACGCTTGCCTCACCGAGGCGGAGCGACTCGGCATAAATGTCCTGCCTCTCTTCTGTTTCGCAGAGTGTTACTCAGAGGGCTGATCGGTGTAAGATGCCGGGACGTAAGATGCCACGACGTGCGCCGCTGGTGAAAAGAAACTTGTCGGCGCTGCCGTCTGCTCTTTTTCGTCGAGTGCTCACACGGGTTGCAGTTCCCTTTAATGCTGAAAGTCATGCCTCATGAGTTCGCACCGAAGCACCGCAGGTTTGTTGAATCGGGTCCCCGTCTGGAGTCTACTGGGGTTCTGCTTGTCAATGTCCACCGCCAGTTTGACGACGCTGCAGGCTCAGACATTGCCTTACGAAGTCAAACTGGATGTGATGCATCAGGAGTTGAGTTCCGACTTTTGCTGGTTCCATCCTCGGATCGCAGCGATCCCACTTGCTGACTCGGAAACTCCGATTGTGATCTGCACGCTGCAAAAGCATCTGGGCGTCTCCGATCATTACTCTGGTCTCTATTTCATGAGATCTGACGATGGAGGCACGACGTGGACTCCTCCAACTCTCCCGAAAGAACTTGACTCAAGGAAAGTTGACGGCGAAACGATTGCTGTTTGCGACGTGACACCTGGCTGGCATCGTCAGTCCGGCAAGCTTTTGGCGATTGGAACCAAACTGCGGTACAGTGACGCGGGTGAGCAACTTCTGGATCAGCCGCGTTCCCATCAGTGCGCGTATGCCACGTATGATCCTGAAACGGGCTTCTGGACCGAGTGGAAAATGTTGGCGATGCCGGATGAAGAGGCCAAACATTTTCTGGTGGCTCCGGGGTGTGTTCAATGGCTCGTGCGTCCCGACGGTACTCTGCTGGTGCCGATGTACTTTAAGTCGAGGGGTAACGATCGCTATCAGTCGACCGTACTGCATTGCCGTTTCGACGGGACCACAATGGAACTAGTTGAGAAAGGCGATGAGCTTTCCCTGGAGGAAGGGCGAGGACTCTATGAACCATCTCTGGCCTTGTTCCGTGGAACGTATTACCTGACGCTGCGAAACGACGCTCGCGGCTACGTCACGACCAGTCAGGATGGTTTGCACTTCGAACCGGTTCAGCCATGGACCTTCGATGATGGTTCGGAGCTGGGAAGTTACAACACTCAGCAACATTGGCTGGTTCATGATCAGGGATTGTTTCTCAGTTATACGCGCCGCGGATCCAACAATGATCATATTGCTCGCAACCGTGCGCCAATTTTTCTGGCTCAGGTGGATCCCGCAAAGAGGCACGTTATTCGCGCAACAGAAAAAGTGTTGATGCCTGAACGAGGAGTGATGTTGGGGAACTTTGGTGCGGCCGCGATTACTCCGAATGAATCGTGGGTGACTGATGCTGAATACATGGCTGAGGGAAAGGTTCATCCTCGTGGAGCCAACGGCAGCGTATTTGCCTCGCGGGTTCAGTGGAGTCAGCCCAATAAGAATCTGGCCGCTTCCGCGCGGGCTCGGATTGTGGTTCTGGGCGATTCGATCACCAAAGGCGTGCGATCAGGAGTCACTGCCGAAGAGACATTCGCATCCTTGCTGCAGTCTGATCTTCGAGCAGCTGGACAGGACGTCGATGTGATCAACCACGGTATCGGAGGCGAACGAACTGATCAGGCGCTGGCTCGACTGAGTCGTGATATTCAGAGCCTGGAGCCGACACTCGTGACCGTCATGTACGGAACGAATGACAGCTATGTGGATAAGGGTCAGAAAGAGAGTCGTCTCACGAAGGATGTTTACGTTGCCAATCTGCAGAAGATCGTCAGTGAGTTGCATCGAACGGGAATTCAAGTGGTGCTGATGACAGAACCACGCTGGGGAGATAACGCCGCACCAAACGGCGTGGGTGAGAATCCTAATCTGCGACTGGAGCCGTTCGTGGAAGGTTGCCGCCAGGTTGCTCGTGAGCAGAACGTGCCGTTGGTCGATCACTTTCAGATCTGGTCGAAAGCTCATGCCGAAGGGACGGATATTGGGGAATGGACGACCGATCAATGTCATCCGAATCCGCCGGGGCATAAGGTGCTGGCTGAGACCATGTTGCCCGTGATTCTTCCTATGCTTGATGGCCGTGTCAGTGCCAGATAGCCTCGCATCTCAGAAAATCGCGAGATTGGCCGCGCGGCGGCGAGAAGCGCTGACTGGCAAACAGCCGACTGAATGTCGCCAATAATTGCGGTTTAACTGCGAATCAGGCGTCACGCCTGTGTTTGTACCGGCGTTTGGCGACTTTGTCGGCCCTTGGAACCCTGGCAAGTCGGAGTCCGTGCGGTTAGATTTCGTCGTTCATCGCTGGATCGACAGCAACTCTGGTCACACAGCTTGGCTGGTTATTCCCTTACAGTATTTCGGGATCACGTTTCATGAGTCAGGATCCACCTATTTCCGCCGCCCCCAGCCCTCCACCAGTTGCAACTGCGTCTGAGATGCCGGATCACGTGTATCTGGTTTCCTACCCGAAGATTGTGTTTCTTTACCCGACGGTGCTGACCGCTCTGTTTTGCTCCATCGTGATGTGGGCTACCGAAGAAAGTCCTGCCAACGAGATTGTGGCTCAGCAGCAACAGAATTCTGCGGTCGTGATGAAGGCCGCGATGCAGGCGCCGGACGAGAACGGTAATGTTTTTGTTCCGGATGATGGTGCTGCGAAGAGTTTTTCAGCCAAGACCGCTCCGGCAAATGACTCTGCTCCGGAATCAGCGACGCCAGCACCGCAAACGGTTTTGATCAGGATTCATCCGTACCAATACATCTGTGCGCGGATTTTCCTGATCGTCTTTGCGCTAAATATGGTTGTGATTTCGTTCGATTTTCCACGCACGACTTCTCTGACCTGGTTCTTTGCGATTACGGCGATTGTGATTGGATTGTGGTTCCTGTTTTCTCAATATCCCGGGCTTGCTCCGAAGCTAGTCCATGGACTGCTCAGCATTAAGCCATGGGCGAATGCATCGTTCTATATGATCTACACGATGATCATGTTGTTCCTTTATATGTGGGTGATGATCAGTCGCCGCTTCGATTACTGGGAAGTGAAAGGCAACGAGTTGTTGCATCACCATGGATTCCTGAGCAACCTCGAACGATTCTCGGCTCCGAACCTGCGAATCGACAAAGAGATCAATGACCTGTTTGAATACATGCTGCTGCGTTCCGGTCGTTTGATCATTCACGCCAGCAATGAACGTCGAGCGATTGTGCTGGAGAACATACTCTTCATCAACGGCAAAGAAGACCGGATCACTCGCATGCTGGGTGCTCTGCAGGTACGTGTTCGTACTGACAAAGAATAGTGCTCGCTGATGTTGCTCACGGAGAGTCCGCATTGTCTGCCCGACCGATTTATCTGGACAACAATGCGACAACTCCACTTGATGCGCGAGTGCTTGAGCGGATGAACGAGTGCTTTCTGGCAGCTTTTGCGAATCCCGGAAGTGCTCATTCGTTCGGCCGCGCGGCAAGGCAGATCCTCGAAGACAGTCGTGAGAGCATTGCCGATATCCTGAAGGCTGATGCATCGGAGTTGATTTTTACCAGTGGTGGAACGGAATCCATCAATATGGCTGTGCATGGATTTACGGCGGGCCGAAAAGGTCTGATCGCCTGCACTGACGGTGAACATCCCGCGACGCTTGAAGCCTGTGCGAATGCGGCTTTCGCAGGAATGGAACGAGTCTCCATCCCGGTCGACTCAGAAGGACGTCTCAAGACAGAAGCCTTATCAGGCCTCCCATGGAAGGATCTCCGGCTGGTCTGCCTGATCCTCGCGCATAATGAAACGGGCGTTATTCAGGACGTGACGGTTCTCAGTCGTTTGTGTCAGCAGCATGGTGTGCCGTTGTTGCTGGATGCTGTGCAGGCCGTTGGGAAAATGACGGTGGATTTTCAGGCCACTGGTGCAGCGGCTCTGGCATTTGGGGCTCACAAGTTTCATGGCCCACGAGGAACGGGCGGGCTGTTATTGCGACGCGGAATTAAGCTTCCTCCGCTGTTGGTAGGTGGTCATCAGGAAAGCGGTCGACGCGCTGGCACGGAGGCTGTTCCGCTGATTGCCGGCATGGCCCGGGCCCTGGAATTGTGGCGTGATGAAGCAACAGAACGCTCAGGTGCAATGCGTTCCCTGCGAGATCAACTGCAGGACGCACTTCTGCAACAGTGTGCCCCAGCGGTGGTTCATGGTTTTCATGCCGATCGATTAATTAATACGCTCAGCATCGCATTCCCGGGAGTGCCCGGTGAAGCGTTGTTGGTAAATCTGCATCTGGCGGGTGTGGCATGTTCATTGGGAAGTACTTGTGCCAGCGGTTCGATGGAGCCCGCAAAAGCTCTTTTGGCCATGGGAGTTGGGCCGGAGATTTGCAAGTCCTCTGTCCGTTTCTCCATTAGCTGTCAGAACACGATCATAGAAATTGAAGATGCAGTGCAACGAATTTCGACGGTCGTCACACGAATGCGTAACGAGTGCGCAGCGAGAAAGTCATGAAGCCATGATAAAGAATTACGATGGCCTTTTTCAGAGCGCCTGCGAGCTCGGCCGAACAATTCTGGTCCTGATATGGATTTCCTGTTTTGCATGTCGATGTTCTGCTCAGGACGAGGAAGATTCAGGCCCTTTGGACGATGTGCGTCTGCGCAGTGCCGTGTTGAAGTCGATGGAGCAAGGCTGTGACTTCCTTGAGTTAACTCATGAAGATGATGGTTCGTGGTCTGGCGGAACATCCGTTTCCCGGAATACCGCAGGAGTGACAGCGATGGTCGTGATGGCTCTCATCAACTGTGATCGCCCTGTAGATTCTCCGGCGGTTCAGCGAGGTCTGAATTATCTGAGAGCTTTATCGCCTGGGGGAGTTAGTGGGCCGCATGCTGTTTATGAAACATCACTGATCACGATGGCTCTTTGCGCGGCTGAGCAATTGGATCAGGATCTGCCACGTATTCTGAAGTATGCAGAGCTTCTTGAGAATAGTCAGGTTCGAGCCGGAACGACGCAGGGCTACTGGGGTTATCAATTGGGCGAGCAGGCGCCAAATTCCGGCGATCCGAGCAATGGTCAGTATGCAGTTCTAGCGCTCCGTGAAGCCGTGTATGCCGGAGCAAAAGTTTCCCGGGAGACGTGGGAACTTGCACATCAACGTTGGGTGAATGATCAGCAGCGAAATGGTGCATGGCGATATTCTGACAATCATCCTTTATCAGGAAGTATGACGGTCGCCGGCCTGTCCACTGTGAGCATCACGACTCGAATGCTTCTCAGCGACAGCGACGTCGATGCTCAGGGGAATCCGGATTGTTGCCAGCTTATGGTACCGGATCTGGTCCTTCAGAATGGTCGTCGCTGGCTGGCAGAAAATTTCAGTGTGCAATCCAACCCTGGCAATTCGGATTTCCATTTCTACTACCTGTACGGCCTTGAGCGTGCGGGCAGAATGAGCGGCGTTCGTTTCTTTGGGCGTCACGACTGGTATCGTCAGGGAGCCACGATGTTGACCGAGATTAAACAATCGTCAGGTGAATGGCTCTCCAGAGGACATGAAGCGGCTTCGGCAATAAACACGGCCATGGCGCTGCTGTTTCTGTCAAAGGGACTGTCTCGAGTTGTCGTGAACAAGCTCGATTACAATTCGCCGAACGGGGAATCGCGGGATGAGGGCGAATGGAATCGTCACACCTTCGACGTCGTGAATCTTGTGGAGTTGATTGATGGACTGCCTGCCTGGCCGCCTCGCCTGACTAGTCAGGTTTTGACAATGAGCCGTCTCAAGCCGGAGACCGCAGTTCTGGAACTCAATCAGGCGCCGATTCTGTTTATCTCTGGGCGCGAAGCTCCGCAAATGACCGACGAACAGGTCTCGTGGCTGCGGAATTATGTGGATGCAGGGGGCTTTATTTTTGCTGTCGCCAACTGTGATGGTCAGGGATTCGACAAGGGGTTCCGAGAGATCGTCAGCCGCATGTTTCCGCAGGGAGATGCTTCGCTGCAGCCATTGACGCCTGATCATGCGGTGTTTCGCAGTGAGTATAACATTCGAGATGTCGACGGCATCAAACTCTGGGGAGTCGACTTCGGTTGTCGCACATCCATCATTTACTCACCTGATGATATCGGTTGTCTCTGGCAAAAGTGGATGAAGCATGAGCCGAAAGAACGTAACTCGGTCCTCAGTGCGCGCGTGAGTCGAGCGATGAAAGTCGGTATCAATGTTGTGGCTTATGCAACTGGCCGTGAACCACCTGAGAAACTCAGCAACAGTAGTGTCCGCAAAAACAAGGCCTTCGCCAACGCGCAGCGGGGACTGCTGGAGATCGGTAAGCTTCGCCACGATGGCGGCTGGGACACCGCACCGCGCGCACTAAAGAATCTGCTTGAAGCCTTAAACGAGACTGTAGGGCTGGCCGCTAATGCGCAAACACCTGCGATCCCGATGACGCTGGAGGAGATGAATCCGTTTCCAATGCTTTACATGCATGGTCGCTATCGATTTCGTGTTGGTGCTCAGGAGCAACAGGCCGTTCGAGATTTTCTGAGTACAGGACGCGTTCTGTTTGCGGATGCTTGCTGTGGCTCGACAAACTTTGATCGCAGTTTTCGAGAATTCATGGCTCAGTTATATCCCGATCATCCTCTGAAACAGATTCCGGCTGATCACGAGATTTATTCTGAAGCCACCTGGCATGACATCAAAAAGACAACTCGCAGGCGACTGGTTCCCAGCACGGAAAACGCGGCACTCACGCTAAGAACTGAGGAAGGTCCGCCCGTCCTGGAAGGCATCGAAATCGATGGCCGATATGTGGTGCTCTACAGCAAGTATGACATCAGTTGTGCTTTGGAACATCAGGCGTCACTATCGTGTGATGGATATGTCGAAGAGGACGCCGCAAAACTGGCGATGAATATTGTGCTGTATGCGATGCAGCAGGATATTCACTGGTCGCAGGTTTTGGAGAATCCGGCGGCAGTCCCCTGAAGGTTCTGTTCACAAGAAGACTTGAGGTGAGCAAGGCTGAAAACCATGAGCGTCGTCAGTGATCACAATGTCACACATTCTCGCAGCAGCCCCCTAAAATCATTTTGCGCAAAAGTGGGACTTGGCTGAAGTGTTCGATTTCGAGCAGGCATCAATAGTCCACAGTCGAGCATAATACGGGCGGAGGTTTTCGACGGTCGGGTTCTGACGGTCGGGTTCTGACTGTCGACCGGCATGAAAAGAAGAGTGGCACTGGTTCGGCTTCCGGATGACTCCGCAGATCCAATGACCTCAGGAACAAACTGCTTCCAGAAAGGCAACGACCAATGGCAACGATACCAGAAGGGCTGGACCCGAAAGCGGCAAACGTCACAGGTCAATGGGCCCATGATCGCCCATTAATTGCCTGCCGCTTTGATCCTGTCGGAACGTATGTGTTCTGCGGTTCTGAAGATGCCGTGATCACTCGATTTCGTTTGTCCGATGGTGCGAAGACAGTGCTGTCTGGCGGACATGCCACCTGGGTTGCGGCGTTGGCATTCTCCAACGACGGCAAAGTTATCGTCAGCGGCGGCTGTGATGGCAAGTTAACGTGGTGGCCGGCAACAGAAGATGCACCGCAGCCGATTCGCAGTATTCCGGGACATGGTCGACATTGGGTGCGATCGCTGGCTGTGAGCCCGGATGGAGCTCTGCTGGCCAGCGGAGGAAACGACAACATCGTTCGCCTCTGGAATATGGCGGATGGGACGCTGGTCAAAGAGCTATTGGGTCATGAAAAGCAGGTCTATTCCGTGACGTTTCATCCGGATGGGAAATCTTTGTTTTCCGGAGATCTGGGTGGCTCCGTGCGGCAGTGGGATGCGGCGGCTGGTACCGAACTCAAAAAG
This sequence comes from Candidatus Kuenenia stuttgartensis, assembly GCA_945861975.1. Lineage (GTDB taxonomy): Bacteria > Planctomycetota > Planctomycetia > Planctomycetales > Planctomycetaceae > SXXK01. The sequence continues at coordinate 46,103 of CAMAXD010000006.1, forward strand.
CTGGATGCGGCAGGATTGTATTCTTATAACGGTGGCCAGGGCGTGGACTTCGGCGGAGTGAGATCTTTGGCCGTAAGTGCTGATGGAAAGTATATCGCGGCTGGCGGTTTACACAAAGCCAGCAATCCGCTGGGGGCGGTTCATGAACCTTTGATCCTGTTGTTCAATCTGGAAACGGGTGCGATTGAACGTCAGCAGATTGCCGAGGGGATCACCGGGGGCGTTGTCTGGCGTTTGGAATGGTTGAGCGATGGGACGCTGATGGGAGTCTCTGGCGGCGGCAGTGGCGGATGGTTGCTGTTCTGGAAGATCGATGCTGAAAAAGACTATCATCGCTTCCAGTTGCCCAACATCGCGCGTGATATGGATTTGCATATCGACGGGCTGCAGGTCGCAACGGCCCATCACGATCACAATGTCCGAATCACTCGATTAGCCCCCAAGCCTGCATAGCTGTTTGCCGGCAACAACGATCCGGAACAATTGGACGAAGCAGAACTTCCCTCTGGGCACATGAACTCAGTCGTGGCGGCTTCTGATGAGATTCGGCATCATGTGTTGACCACGAACGATGTGAAACAACAGCGGCCCGGATGGCAATCGCGAAGTATCATCGGGATTCATTTGGCGTGCAGAGTCGAAAACACCGGGGAAATCATGATGTTTGCGATTCATAGCTCATAAAAGGGCAGTACGCGGAAGGAAGGCATTATTTTTGCGGAATTGGATTCTCATCAAATTCATGGCCGCAGAGATTCTTACCTTCAACATCCACTGGTGATTTGTGAAGCTGGCTTACCTCACTGAAATCGCAGCACTCATGGCTGCCCACGGACAACTCTTCATTGAACGAGATGAAGAAATTCCGTCTCAGACGATCGGTGACTACTACATCCTCAGCCGAAATCGATTCAATCGGTGGATGAAGGACTTAACTGATCTGGAGAACGGGCTCGGGATTCGTGATCCGTTGCATCTGATTGGACTCATGGCGACTCGTCCGGCAACTCGGACGATCGCCGAGCAGATTCTGATCAACGAAATGGTCGCTCGCGTCTGGACAATCCTGCTGATGGCTCGAGATCGCTATCAGAGAGTCGATCGAATTCGTCCGGTTGCTCATAATGTGTTTCTCGGGCACCTGTCGATTCGCCATAAAGCTCTGAGCGTTGTTCTAGCGGACGATCGCCTTTCCCAGACAGACCTCATCGCCATTGATAAAACCCGAAAGGCAACAGAACGCTGGACAGACCTGCTGTGTTGTCCACTGATGGGCCAATACGACCTTTGGCAGTATGCGTTCCATGAAGAGACCGCTCGCGAACTTCTGAATGACCGGGCCCACCAGAATCCACTTGATTACCGCAGTCGTGCGTGGGTGTTAATTCTCTCCGGGATGCGTCACAGCTTCCAGGAAAAAGACGGACTGTCGTCGGTCGTTCAGGACGATGATCGCCGGCTCGCTCGTCTGATGCTGAACAGCTTCCCGGAAGATTGTTCCGAGATGACATTCTGGATGGGATCACGCGTCCGAGAAGCTCGACGAACCTAGAACTTGTCGAACAGTTTGTTCAACTGCTTGTTCAACGTTTTGTCGACCTGATCACCAAGTTTCTCCTGAATTTTCTGAGTCCCCAGGTTCTGCAGGAGGGCTCCGGTGTCAGGCTGAGGTGAAGAGATGGTGCCTCGCAGTGGAACTTTGATGCTGCGTCCGGCACCGTCAGCTGTGGATTTTTCCAGCGGTACATCAATGATCATCTGCAATTGCTTATTCAAACCAACCGCCCCGGAAGTTCGCATGCGATATCCATTGAGATCCATCACAAGTCCGTCGTGAGCGACATAGCCCTGGCGAACCTGCACGGGGATGGTCTGTTCCGGAAGCACCAGTGAGCGTTGAGTCAGGCTTTGGCTCGCAGCACCAGACCGACGCAGCAGATCAACGACTTCGAGCAGCGATGAGAGTGAACTCCCTGGCGAAGCCTCCGCCTGGTGAATCGTCAACTGAGCCTGCACGTCCGAATTCTCCGGAGCATTGAAGTCCCAAAGAAAACGTTCGACTCGGGCCGACACTGTGCCGTTCACATCCGCAGTGTCGGCCAGCATAGGAGCCACATAGCCCAGCCACGTGCGACAGAGTTCCGGCGTGAGTTGCAAATTCTGAACTCGGCTGCCAGTTCCCAGTTGCAACTGCGATCCGGCGAGATCGTACTGCGGCATGATGTTAAGCTGTCCGCCATTGACGGAACACTGAATCGGTGTGCTGCGCAGAAGACTGTTCTCCAGCGAAGCCTGAATGGTGGCTTCACCAATCTGCAGTCCCCATGCGTTGGCAGATGCCCAGGCCACATTTCCGGATCCCTTCAACAACGGTACAGAACTGCCTGAAGCGGAAACCGTTCGCTGCGAGACTCCGCTGAGCGCGGAAGGAGAACCGGTTAGTCGGAAAACATCTTTGCCCTGTCCGGAAATGCTGATTCCCGAATCCGGCGTCAGTAAGCGGCGGCTGAGAATTTCGAGGTCATACGCTGTGTCGGCCGTCAAATCAAGAATCAGATCTGCATCAGGAACGGACACCGTTCCCTGAACTAAAGCCAGCAGTCCGGGCAGCTTGATGGATCCTTTCTGGATATCAAATTGTTGTCCGGCATTCTTCGCTAACATCGAAAGCTGAACGTCGGCTTCGTCAATCGCAAACGATGATTCAGCATGCGCGGAATGAGAGACCGCTGAAGATCGCGGTTGAGGGCGAGAAACACTCAGGACATTTGGACGCTGCAAATTGGCGACGTTCTCCGGTGTGATGCGAACCGCCAGTTCGATCTCGCGAGTCGGTGTTGCCGTCAGATCGCTGATCACATTCGCTCGGTCTGAAAGCCATGAAGCATCATGCCATGGAGCCAGCAGCGTCTTCAACGCGGCTCCGGTCCCTTCGACATGAATAGTCCCGTCCAGCATTGCAGTGACGGGGTTTGAAGGAGTAATCTTCAAAGCTGAACTGCTGGCTTTCACGTCCGATGAATTGACCTGCAGGTCGGTTAACTGAATCGTTTCACCCAACATCGCGACACGCGACTGAAAGCTCACGTCTCCTTGAAGTCCGGGTTGAGGAATGTCGGCAAACTGTTGTAACTGTTGCCACAGTGCTGCTGGCTGAACATTGCCGGAAACCTTCCATGCCGTCTTATCCGGAGCGAGGTCGATCGTCCCAAAGCCCGCGGTCACTCGTGCCCGTAAAAGTTCCGGAAGGCTTTCTACGAAGGAACCCACCGCATCGATTCGAAGACTGGAATCGACTCTGAGTGGCTGCCCTGCTCGAACTGCTGCAAGATCTTCCGTTTTGACGACCAGTTGCCATTGGCCCAGTTGAGCCTCATTCCGGGTCAAGCTCACCGGACGAATTAATGAATCGTGATCAGTTGCGTTCAACGCGGTTTCTTCGCGGGGCTTTGCTGACGCCTTCAGGCCAAACGTCACACGGCCACTTTGAATCTGCACGTCCTGATGGATCGCCAGGGTTTCTCGAAGTGACGAGGTCAGCCTCGCTACGTCGACGGCTCCCTTCACCTCGATCTGTTGCGACGACGAATTCTCTTCACTGTCTGCGACATTGTGACGCAATTCACCGGAACCGTCGAGTTCCAGAATATCCGACTTGAAATTCAGGTCCTGGATCAGAATTCCATCTTCCGCCATCGCCAAAGCGCCACCGGCGTGGACGGTTCCCAGATGAAGCCACTCATTGGTGGACCATGCTTGCTGGCGAATCCGAATTGTCTCTCCGTGCAGCAGGATTCGTCCCACGATTCCTTCAGACAGGTTCGCTCCGGCGAGGCGTGCATCAATGCCACCCGAGATAACTCCACTGCAGGATGCATCCAGATTCAGCATCGTCAGAAATGGCTGAACGAGGCGAAGGTCGACATCTCGCGCGCCGATCTGAATTGTCTGACGACCCTTTGCATCCGCACGCGGTTTGAGATGGATCTGAATCCTGGCGCCGGTCGCGTCGCCGGAATCATCGGTACCGGCAAGTTCATCAAGCGGCACTTCCGGAAAGTCACTGACCACGTCATCCAGCCCGGCTGCAAGTCGAGTCGGGCGGGGAGTCGTCTTGTCACCCTTCATGCCACGTTTTGCCACCGCGTCATCAGACTGGCGATTGATCTCTGCCGTGACCTTCATTTCGGGCAACCAGCGTTCTGTGTCCATCGTGGAAAAATAGCCGTTGATGGAAGAAACGAGAGCCGCAATCTCCGGCGAAGATTCAGCAGAGTCCGTCGTTGTCAGTGTCGAGGCGGCGTTCAGCAGATTGGAGCCGGACTTTAGCTCTACCGTACCGTCTTCAATTGTGATTCGAAACGGAAATCGCTTAGTCGTTTTGGCAGCATCTGATTTGCCGAAGAGTTCCGTCAGAGTGCGGTCAATATTCGTGCCGTTATCATCGGCAATCAGGCGGACATGGGGAGACTTAAGAACTAAACCTGTCCCGCGGCCTGCATTCAGAACGATGCGCCAGAGCGGCTCAGTGGTTGTTGTTGTTTTGATCTCACACAGTAATGGCGCATCAGCGGCGGATTGATCTTTCGACAAACTGCTGAGATCACGAATACTGAGACCGGTGATTTCGACCGGCGTCCACCAATGGACCTGAAGCTTCTGAAAGGAAACGGCCTGGCCGAGTGTTGGCTGCAACGTTTTGAGAATCGTTGGTCCCTGGCCGCTCATTGAAATCACGCTCGGCGCGGCCGCGACAGCCGCAGCGGCGAGAAACATCAGCTTCATCAGCCAGTGTGATTTGCGAGCGGCTTTGGTGGGGCGTGGTTTAGACTCCGGCGACTCTTCACCTGAGGCGTTATTGAGAGCGACTTTTACCATGCATGCACCCTGCCTGATCGGAGAACTCTGCCGAGGTCTCTGCAGAACTGCACCCGGCCTGCCGCGTCGGGTTAAATTAACACCGGAACAACGCGCAGCAGCGGACACAGAATCCATGGTGATGATCGACCAGTCGACCGGCGAACAGCCAGTTTCCACCGGCAGCCTCGGCCAGTCTTCCCCGCTTGCCTGACTC
>CAMAXD010000007.1 GCA_945861975.1 Candidatus Kuenenia stuttgartensis
TGGCTTTGTCCCATTGTCCGGTTTCAGCATACGCGGCCGCTAATGTGTCGAGCGTATTCCACTGCTTATTGTCGGTCATGCTGCAGGCTTGAGTCGCAAGTTCCAGCGATCGTGCCCCGCTTCGCACGCTGGGTTCAGTTGCGGTTGCAAGAAGCCAGGCAAGATCGTTGATGGCTTCATAGCTGTCGGGGTTGGATTTCATGGCGAGTTCAAGATCTGCGATCGCCTTTCCATACTCCTTTTTGAGCTGTAGCGTGTAAGCTCGATTTCCCAACGCGTCGGTGTAGCGAGGATCAATCTTGAGAGCTGCCGTGAAGTCGAAAATCGCTTCGTCATACTTTTTCATCTTCTGATAAACGATGCCTCGATTATTGAGTGCTTCCGGATACGTTGGAACAAGTTTCAGAGCTGACTGCAAATCGGCAAGTGCAAGATCAAGTTCGTCAGTCTCGAGATAGGCGAGAGCGCGATTGTTGAATGCCAGGAAGTTTTTGGGGTCCATAACAACGGCCCCGGAGAAATCGGTTACCGCTGATTTGTAGTCACCTTTGAGGTAACTGGCCTGTCCGCGATTATTTAGTGCTCCAGCGTTTCGGGGGAGTTTGCGAAGGCTTTCAGAGAAATCTGCGATCGCACTGTCATAGTTTTCGTGAGCGAGGAATGCCACGCCACGAAGGTGGTAGTTTTCGGCAGTCGGCATCGCTTTGACTCGTTGAGAAAGTTCCTCAATCGCATTGTCAAAATAGACCGCCTCTTTCTCCCAGAGCCAGCCTTCTTTTTCTTTGATCCAGAGCCACTCGCCGTTGGTTTGTTGGACTGTGAAAACTTCCCCAAGATAGGCTCGCCAGACAACGGCCTGCGGCGTCTTCAATTCAGCGCCAGCTTTGGAGACGATGATCTTTTTGTTTTGTCGAGGGTCGGCTGACTGCTGCCCGCTGACAAAGTTGATTGAAGACATCGTCAACAATGCACAGGTGATGATGGCAAGATGGCGAAGTATCTTCTGCATAGGACGGCCTGTTTTCGTTCAATCCGAGAGCCAGAATCTGATCGGTTTACAGTAAGCTCAGCCACGAATTTCTATTGTGAAACCGCAGCCCTTACGCGCGTGGTATACCAGATATACCGAATCTGCTTCGATGGGAATTATTCAGAGTTTTTCGGATTCGAAATTGCTTCACCGTCGACTTGGGAGTCTCGGGGTGCTGGGAGGCGTAGGCTGAGGCCGGGGAGTCGTTTATTCTGAGCCAGAGGTTGCCGCCAACAGGTTGTTGAAAAAGGTGTCTGGAAAAATGGACGCGGGAACAAAACATTGAGAATGTGTTCCGCCAGGAGTTCAGACATCTTTATCAACACGTTGCTAAGGCACGAAGCAGGAATCTTTGTGAATAGCCAGACAGAAGGCAGCGATTAGGTCTGAGGCGTTCTCCAGATCTGATTCAGCAACAAGCTCCACCGGGCTATGCATATATCGATTGGGAATGGTAACAAGGCCCATCGCACAGCCGCCTCGGCTGATTTGAATGGCCGCACCATCGTTGCTGACGGGACTGCCCAACGCATTGATCTGGATAGGAATCGATTTTTCCTGCGCTTGCTGGATGAGCAAATCCACGACTCGAGGGTTGGCATTGGGGCCTCGGACGACGACCGCTCCTTTTCCGATTTCGATGCGACCGAATTCATTTTGATCAATGCCCGGACAATCTGTTGCATGAGTAACATCAACGGCGATTGCAATGTCCGGATTAACGTTATACGCGCTGGTTGTCGCACCGCGCAGGCCGATTTCTTCCTGAGCCGATGATACAGCGACGACTTTGGCAAACGGATTTCCCTGAGCAATTTTTCTGAGTGCTGTCATGATCACCCAGATTCCTGTTCGATCGTCCATGGCGACTCCGGCAAGTCGACCGTTGCGAAGTTCACGCAGGCAGGGCTCTGGTGTTACGGTATCGCCGATCCTCACAAGAGACCGTGTTTCTGTTTCCGAGGCGGAACCGATGTCGATCCACAGTTCTTTCATTTTCGGGACCGTTTTGCGTTCCTCGAGATCCAGCAGGTGAATTGGCTTTCGAGCGATGACTCCCGGGACGGGGCCGGTCGCTGTGTGAACCAGCATTCGTTGGCCAAGCAGGATCTGCAAATCCCATCCGCCGATCGGGTTGATTCGGATAAATCCGTAGCTGTCGATGTGCTTAACGATCAGGCCGATCTGATCACAATGAGCATCCAGCAGAATCGTGGTTGTCCCTTCAGGATTGACTGTCGCTGATACGTTGCCAAAGACATCGGTCTCGACTTTGTCAGCGAAGTCCTTCACGTAATCTCGAACAACCTTTTGAATGCTTTCCTCCTGTCCGGAGGTACCAGGAGTCAACAGGAGATCTTTAAGAAACTGGTCAGGCATTGCATGCTCGAGTCGGGTTAAGGTTTTGAGGATGAGTTCAAACTGCGAATACGACGAGACTTGCGGACGGTCAGTCAAAGTCTGCGGGATCTTCAATCCCGTTATGTCGATCGTCAAACGACTTCCCTGTTCCGGTGAGTGAATGATCTCTGCCGGTGGCGAAATGGCGAGTGTGCAATCGGACCAATCGTCATTTTCAAATCGGCATACCCGCATTCGGCACCTTAGGTGACGTTTTTTTGAAAGTTCGACAAGCTCCTTCCTCTGCTCTTCGATCAGGTCGGGGTGCAGATTGTTCAAGGCATTTTGGCCGTTGGATTCCTGCGTATCGACACCCATTGTCCTGTTCATTGACTACCGGAGTTCGTTCATGTCTCTTCAGACCGCCGCCGCGGCCGCAAGTTCTGCCACCGACACTGCCAATCTCGTTCTCCTTCCGCCCCATGTGCAGCAAAGGCTCGAGGCTAATGGTCCTCTGCCTGTATTGCCATGGCTGGCTGTGCGGGCAGTCAAAATCTCTGAAGATCCGGATTGCTCTATCAACGAATTTGTGGCTCTTATTGAACGTGATGTTTCGCTGCTGTCAGGAATCTTGAGCTTCGCTAACAGCGCATTCTATAGTGGCGGCAAGCCGATTTCGAATGTGCGTCAGGCGGTGATACGCCTTGGAATTCGGACCTGTCGAAACCTGATCCTCACATCATGCATTTCCAGCCTAATGGGCCGGATGTCAATGAAGCAGGAATGGATCCGAGAATCTCTGGCGCGACATGGGTACGTGACTGCTGCAGTCTGCCATGCACTGAATCAGCGCCTGCAACTTGGTTATGACGGTGAAGAGTTTACCGCAGGACTGGTGCATGACATCGGGCGAACTATTCTGGCTTCATGCTTCAGTGATGAGTTTCAGGAGTTTGACGCTCTGACCTTTGAAGAATCCTCGGCAACCGTTGATCACGAGTTCTCCGTTATTGGAACATCTCATACGGAAGCCGGTACCTATTTTGCGGCGAAGAGCGGCTTGCCTCCTGTTCTGATCGAAGTCATTCGGCATCATCATAATCCGGACCATGCAACCGGCGACCGTCGTCTCGTTGCCCTCGTGGCTGCAGCGGATGACATTGCGAATCATTTGCAGCGATTCGACACTCCGGAAAACTATGACGCTTCTAACAACAAAGGTCTGATTCTTTTGGAACGATTGGGTGTGGCTAACGCGGTCGCTCGGATTTCTGCAGATGCTACGGAAATTCTGAAGGATGCCGATACCGTTGCCGGAAACATGGCAAAGCTCTGAGTTGCTGATTTGTCGCCAGTTTCGCTGGTGAGCAGATTCTGCATTTGAACCCTCTGACGCTCAATTGGTAAGGGGGCTCTGTGTTTTGTCAGACTTAGCGCGTACGTTTGCGTTGCTTGTGCAGGCAGGGACTTTTTTGCGTCATCGCGCAATCGCAATTTCTCAGTCGCCCAATCTCCGCCGAATCATCATTGTGCAGAAATGAACGACTCCTCTATGCTTCCGCGACCGATCCGCCGACCGACTATGAGACTCGCAAGACAGGGACAGGACTGATGGATGCCTATTTGAACGGAGAATCGCTGGCCGCTTTGTTGACATTGACGTCTCTTGAGATGGTGTTGGGAATCGACAACGTCATCTTCATTGCCATCCTTTGTGGTAAATTGCCCGAAGCCCAGCGGGATAGAGCCAGAACGTTGGGTCTGTTGTTGGCTGTGATTTCTCGCATCATGCTGGTGCTGGCCATCGGTTGGGTCATGACGCTCACCAAGGTGTTGTTCGTGATAATGGGCCATGGAGTGACTGGAAAGGATCTGATTCTGATCTTTGGCGGTTTGTTCCTGTTGTTTAAGGGCACTCGTGAGATTCATCACAAAATGCAGGATGCGCACAGCCCTGACAACAAGCCCACAAAAATCAGTTCGCTGCAAGCCGTGCTGATCCAAATTCTGATGATTGACGTTGTATTCTCGCTGGACTCGGTCATCACTGCGGTTGGCATGACAGAGGGGCTCAAGCACCCGATTCCTATCATGGTCACGGCAATTATTCTTTCTGTGATTGGGATGCTGGCGTTCTCCAAAGCGATAGTGCTGTTTATTGAACGCAATCCGACAATCAAAATTCTGGCACTTTCATTTCTGATGCTCATTGGTACGCTGCTGGTGGCCGAGGGCTTCCACCAGAAAATTCCAAAGGGATACGTCTACTTCGCGATGTGTTTCTCTTTCATCGTCGAGATGCTGCAGTTGTGGACCTTGAAGCCCCCTAAACCGCCGAAAGTGGAAACGCAGTACTGATGTCGTTGGGTTCCACCAGCAACGAAAGGCGTTTCGATTAGATGTTACTGTTGAGTAGGCTGCTGCCGCTCACTCGACTGGAATAGTGCGTTTCAGGGATTGCCCGGATAACTCATCCTGTTCTCCTCAACGGATAACTGGCTGATCGCGTGTGTTAATCACGACCCGTGAGTCTGAAATTACTTGCAGCCGGAATTAGGCAGAAAATACTCGGAACTAAGGTGCGGCTTCGCAAAATTTGACGGGAATTGCTTCCATGGACCGGGGATCACTCTGCGGTTTCTGCGAATCGCATTAAGTAGCAACTGCCCACCGGTTGAACTGACGTTGGGCAAGCGTACGATGCGTGGGCTGAATGATTTGCCGCCCATTAACTCTTTGTCTTAAACGTCATCCCATGCCAACCGCTGAGCAACTGCAGATTCTGGTCTCAAATGTCATTGAACCCATCACCGAGAAACCTCTCGGTGAACTTCGGATGGTGCGAGACACCTTCGTCAATGGGAATGATGCGAGAGTTCGCATTGAGTTACCGACTCCTGCTTATCCAGATGGCAAGAAGCTGGAAGACCTGATCCGGCAGCGAATCAAATTCGCAGCACCGGAACTTGAACCTCGAATTGAGCTCCACTCGACCGTACGAGGAAAAGATGCCGGCGGGCGCATCGGCCTGAATGTTCACAACATTATTGCGGTGGGCAGTGGTAAGGGCGGTGTTGGCAAGAGTACTGTCGCGGCTGCTCTGGCGTGCGGTCTCCATTCCTTTGGATGTCGCGTCGGGTTGATGGATGCAGATGTTTATGGGCCCAGTATCCCGCACATGATGAATGCGGATGGCCGCCCTGCTGCGACAGAGATGGCCGATGAGCATGGCAATAAGTTTATGCGAATGGAGCCGATTGACGCGGGCGGTGTCAAACTGATGTCCATGGGGTTCTTCATTGAACAGGGGCAATCCGTCGTCTGGCGTGGGCCGATGCTGCACAAGGCTCTCACGCAGTTTCTGAAGGATACGGCCTGGGGAGAACTGGATTATCTGATTATCGATCTTCCTCCGGGAACTGGTGACGTCTCTCTGACTCTTGCCCAGCAGGTTGGGCTGGCCGGAGCCGTCGTCGTGTGTACGCCGCAGCAAGTTGCTCTGCTGGATGCGATCAAGGCTGTGGACATGTATCAGAAGGTCAATGTTCCGATCCTCGGATTTGTCGAGAACATGACGGGAGAAATCTTTGGCCGTGGTGGAGTGCAGAAGGTCTCGCAGGAACTGAAAATTCCGTTCCTTGGAGAAATCCCACTGAACGCGGCGATTCGTGAATACAGCGACAGAGGGCAGGTCATGCAGATGATGCTTGATGACAGTCCGTCACGCGATGCTTTGCGGAAGGTGTGCCAGAACGTTGCGATGCAGGTCTTCAAAGAGATTGTGAAATCTCCCACAGGTCCTGTTCTGGAAATTCTCTGAATGTTGCCTACACTCGATGAAATCTTTGAAGAGTTTGCGGACCTTGATCGCGAGGATCAGTCGCAGTACTTGTTGGAACTGGGGGATGGCTTGCCATCGTTCCCGGTTGATGCACGGACAGAACTCAATAGGGTTCATGGCTGTCAAAGCCAGGTTTGGTTGATTACAGAGACCGATGGGACTGGAGGCGAGGCGGCCTTTACGATCCGGGCCGACAGTGATTCGAATATTGTTCGTGGTCTGATCGCAATCCTTCAGGCAGCGTTCAACTCGAAGACGGCACAGCAGATTCTGGACTATGACATTCTCGGCGTGTTTCAGCGACTGGACCTGCAGCAGCATATCAGTCCACAGCGCCGGAATGGCTTGCGGGGAATGGTCGAGAGAATTTTGTTGCTGGCCCATCGTCATCTCTCAGATGACGGCCAGGGGAATTCGATAGCCTCGTTGGTTGTGCATGTCGATTCATGTGCCGTGCCAGCGAAGTTTCTTCCGGTACCCGTGCAGAGCCTTGATGGAGAGCAGATTCGTCGCCAGTTTCCGGTGCTGAATCGCCCTCTCGCCAGCGGCCAACTCCCGGTTTATCTCGACAGTGGCGCGTCGGCTCAGAAGCCACAGGTGGTGATTGACAAAGAACGGGAGGTCGAAGAACAGTACTTCGCGAATGCTCATCGAGGCACCTATCAATTCGGTCTGCGAATCGACGAAGAATTCGAAGGCGCTCGAACTGCGATCGCCCGGTTTCTCAATGCGGCCAGTGATTCATCGATCGTGTTTACTCCGGGTACAACCGTCGGTCTGAATATGATCGCGTTTGGCTGGGGGCGGCGACATGTTCAGCCGGGTGACGAGATTCTGACGACTGTGATGGAGCATCACGCTAACTTTGTTCCGTGGCAACAACTGGCGAAAGAGCGTGGAGCAACTCTGCGACTGATTCCGCTGACGGCTGATGGAAGACTGGATCTGGGACAACTCGACGAAGTTCTGAACTCCCGGACAAAGGTGATCGCCATCACAGCGATGTCCAACATGCTGGGCACGGTGAATCCTGTCGGGGAGATCGTACGACGTGCTCGGCAGGTGGGAGCTTGTGTCGTTGTGGACGGCGCGCAAAGCGTTCCGCATATGACGACTGATCTGCAGGCCATCGACGCAGATTTTCTCGTGTTCAGCGGTCACAAGCTTTACGGGCCGACGGGAGTGGGAGTTCTCTACGGCAAGCCTGAGCGGCTGGAGGAGATGGATCCAATCATCTTTGGAGGCCATATGATCTCCGAAGTGCGAATTGAAGAATCGACATGGTCCCCTGCCCCGGCGAAGTTTGAAGCCGGTACGATGCCGATCGTTCAGGCGATCGCGTTGGGCGAAGCTGTTCGCTGGATTCAGAGTATCGGCCTCGAAGCGATCCATCAGCATGAGCAAACATTGCTGAAGTCGACGATAGAGCGATTGAAAGCTGTTCCGGGGATAACCATCTACGGTCCGGAGTTAGAGCACCGGGGTGGCATCGTTAGTTTTCGAATTGAGGGCATCCATCCGGAAGATCTTGCGGCATTGCTTGATCAGAAAGGTGTGTTCACTCGCCACGGCCATCATTGCACGATGCCGCTGCATGGTCATCTGGGAGTTTCCGCGACAACGCGTGTGAGTCTTGCTGCGTATAACACTCAAAGTGACATCGAACAACTCATGCAGGCGATTGATTTCGCGCGAAGGACGCTGAAAAAAGTCTAGCGAGCCATTCGGTAGTGTTAGTTGTTCACTTCGCCAGAATGCGACAAAGCTCTTCGATTTGTTCAGATAGTTGATCCCACGGATTGGGATGAGCAGCGTTGCCTGGCTTATAGGTATCGTTTGTTACATAGATCCAGCGTGCATATTTCTGCACCATATGAACATCTTTGGCATTCAGTTCATTCTGTCCGTACATCAACGTTGCTCGTGTGAACGGTGGGTAGTCTGAATAGCCTCCAAAGTAGTTGCCATGAAGCTTTTCCTCGGTGGGCCATTGGTTACTCTCGTGAATCACGATCACGTCGGCAACCCCTGTTTCAAAGAAACGACCGGGCGTGTCCGTACCGGGATTAGCTACGGTTGGCCAAAATCCAAGATCTCCCGCTGATTTCTTAAGTGAAAGCTGATGTGCAACGGCACCTTCGTTGTCCTCATAGAGCATTTCGTCAAAGAAGATCCCGTGAGTCCTCGGATAAAACTTCTGCCATGATTGCATGTCCTTTTCTACGGTTTCAGTCGGGATTTTTCCATAGCTGGTTGAAACATAGCCCAGCACCACGCATCCAGCGCCGATGAGACGGTCAATCGCTTTTGTGTAGTTGGGGTCAATCGCTGTTCCCGGGCCTGAAGCCGGATTAACGATGACCCAGAATGGCACTTCCGAGTACTGTCGTTTCAGTTCGATAACTCGATTGAAATCGTTGTTCGTGTGGACATTGGCTGGGTAGATGTAGAGCGGAATCAGCAGCCCTGTTTTCTGTACTGCATTCCGGTGAAACTGCTGCAGTTTTTCGATGCGCTCGGTCGGGTTTGCAGAGTTCCTGACTTCTCCCTGCTGTCCGCTGACGCGTGGCGTCAAAATGGCCAATGTCATAGTGGCCAATGTCATAGTGGCCAGAACCAGAACTGAAGGTACGCATCGTTGAGCCACGCAGGGAACCGTCATGGGATGTCTGTCGAAATTAAGCGAGACGTAATACTGCATCAGTTTCTGAATATGGCATCTGTTGGAAAAACCAAAATCTTTGGCCAGTGGAGCGAGCGTTGTCCTTACCGGCCGTATTGAACGGGTCAATTTGCTTCGAACAGGACATCAGAACCGATGCCGAATTTTGCCGGCAAAGGAATGGTGGATAATGATTCATCGCTACCAAGCCGGAACTGCCATCGTCCGGCCAGTTTGAGCGAACGGTCATCAGCTTGCAGCAATGGTGGGGCGAGTAAATGCGATTTGGATTTAGCACTGTTGTCCTGGATTACCAGCAAGTTGATATCATCGGCGATCACAGATTCCCGAGGAATAATGAATTGTTTACTGTCGAATGTTTTTGAAAGCAGTGTCCCATTCAGCCACGCTTTTGTTTCCGGCGTATTGTCAGCCATCACAAGCCGCAGTCCTGCGTCATACAGCCACAGAGACGGAATTCGGACAGTGCAGCGATACCAGATCGGCTTGTCGACGGATTCCATAACTCCATGAGACGCTTCTTTCAGTGAAGCGTCTGTGATTCCGGTAGTCCAATGTTTATTGAAGGAAGAGTCATCGGCTGTGACCGTTCCCGGGTTCATCATGTCTCGCACTTTTCGCTGATCGTACTGAGACGAGAACGGCTTGCCTCCCAGAATCTGATCGCTGGTGATAGTTGGGCAAACGAATCGTTCGACGTGTGAAATGATCAGATCATTTCCCGTGAAGTGATCGACATACGGCCAGGACTTTGCGTTGTACATGCAGTCCGTGAGATCACGCATCAGAACAACATTCTTGCAGTTGCGAGCTAACTGTCGGAGTCCAAACGGCCGACCGAGCACGCACATGTTGGTGTGAACTCCCACCAGAATGACGTTTTTGATTCCGCGAGATTCGAGAATGTTCCAGACTTCATCACCCTTGTCGCTGATGAAATCGAGTTGTTCGTCGATTTCAATACCTGCGTTCTGTGATTTCCAGGGAAGTCCCGGATTGCGGCCAAGTGCTTTGAGTTCATCAGCCCACTTCGCGTGTTCAGTGAGTTCGTCATCGCCACCGCCATCGGACTGGTCGATAGGATAGACCGCTTGTTCCTCAGCGGGAATTTTGGAACACCAAAATTCAATATCTTTTGGCTGGACTTTCGCGGCAGCGGTTTCGATCGCTCGTCGCCGTGCGATATGACCTTCATAGGCTGCCATGCAGTCGCTGGGCGAGTGAATGATGATGGACCCCTTCCGACGAGCTTCTTTAAGAACGTCGTTCATTCGTGGGAGGAACTCTTCCATCCGGCGAACGGCATTCAGCGAGTGATGTTTGTCCCAGACATCGCAAACAATCACTGCCGTTTCTGCGGGCGACCACAACTCTGCTTTCGTGATGCGGGCAAACTGATGGTGATTGGTCTCTGACTTCTCCTGACGCCGGAGAGACAGAACAAAATCGTCCGACATCGCTGGAGATGACATGAAAAACATTCCACAGGTCATCAGATGAGAAAGCAGGAATGGTCGCATTGAGACGTTTTCCTCGTTTGAAAGCGTTTGGTTGGTCCTGAATCTTTATTGAAGTTGTACTTTCAACCATTGATAGGCTTCAGCTCTCACTTCGTCAGGGAAGTCATGATCACATTCCGGGTAGCGAGCGGTGATTACGCCAGCTTGTTCTCCATAGATCTTCTGGGCGCGTTCAACTTCCGTGACAACCTTACGAACGCCACTATTCTCAAAGTTGTTGTCTGAGATCGGTGCATTCACAAAGATCGAACGAGGAGCGATCGCCGCAAGGACTTCATAAAAATCGAAAGGAACTCGACTTGGGTCGTTACCGTATACCTCTCGAATTCGCGGCATGTAGCGGTCACTGGTCCAGCCTGCGAGATTACCCTCGTAATAGTGATGAAACGCCGTAAATCCGCAGCTCGTCACCGATGCTCGGATACGGCTATCGAACGCGGCAGTAAACAACGTGTTGTGGCCACCGAGCGAATGTCCGATGCAGCCGATTCGATCCGGATCAACTTCATCGAGCGACTCGAGGAGGTCAATCGCACGCATATTATTCCAGATAGCCTTCATTGATCCGCTGCCGTAGTGCGCACCCTTGACTTTGAAATCGTAGGGATAGTCTCCGAACGAAGGGTAATCAGGGACGAGACAAACGAAACCAAGTTCGGCGAGTTCATGAGCGTAGTGCAGGTTTTCGAGTCCTCCCAAACCTGCCGGTTCACCTTTTCCAATACCCGTGGTCTGATGCAGGCACAACATTGCGGCGACTGGGGCCTTGAGGTCTTTCGGAATCAGTAGCCATGCAGGGACACGGTCACCTGGTTCTGATGCAAACGAGATTCTCTTGCGAAGATACTTGTCGGTTGCCTCTTCCATTTGAACCTCCATCTCAAGAGGCACTCGCAGTTCCGATTGAGGGACGGGTCCCATCGCCAGCGACATGCCGTCCAGAATGTGTTGCCGTCGCAGACCCATATCAAAGGGGGTGTTGATGGGGCGGCTATTGCCGTCGCGGTCTCGGACTGTGGACACGTCGGCGTGATTGTAATCATTGGCTGTGATTGCCGTCGTTGCCGAGTCAGGCGTACTTCCAGCCGGATTCTTTAGCAGATTCTCAAGGACATAGAGTCCGCTGTGGCCCGGACAAATGAGATCCAGATCTTCGTCACCGTCGAGATCCGCAACTTTTGGATCCAGTCCGAAGCCCACGTTTTGGCCAGCCGAAATGATCGTACGTTTCCATGTGCGAATTTCAGGCACGAACTGATAGGACGAAATAACGAGCGGATTGTATTCGCCAGGATCCTTTCCATCGTGCCCGAGGTAGCGACTGCCCGCGATCAGTTCCGGCAGTTTATCTCCATTGAGATCTGCCCACAGGAGGCTGTGAGCCTGAGACCAGCTCGTATCGATTGCATGCCGAATCCAGCGTCTGCTGCCCTGAGAATCTTTGGTCTGTTCCATCCAATAAAGACCAAATCGATGACCTCGGCCCCAGATCAGATCGTTGTCTCCGTCCGCATCAACATCCTGGACGAGGATCGGAATAGAAGCCCCCTTCCACAAATCGAACTCCGGATGATAAACCCAGCGTCCGTTCCGGCGATCTTCAGGAGCTTCGGCCCAGCCTTTTGGCCCGATCACATCATTGCGACCATCACCGTTGATATCACCAAAACCAGAACCGTGTCCGGCGAGTTCTTCGGGCAGAGGAAAGCGAGTCCACTTCGGTACTGGACCGGGTTCCACATCCCACCATGCGGCGAACTGAGTTCCATTGGGAAGCACATCCAGACGCCCATCACCGTCGACGTCGGCCAATCGACCTGTCTCCATCGGGCCTGGTTTTTCGATCTCATGCTTAATCCAGGTGTCACCAATCGCTGCTGACCCGGGGTTTTGAATCCAGTACAACGACTGGCTGCGGTAGTTACAGCTTACCAAATCGGTATGGCCATCCTTGTTAACATCCAGGGGAAGATTGGAATAGTCATCCGCACGTCCTCGGATCTTTTCGACCTCGCGGACCGGATGTTTCTCCCAGTTCGGGGCCTGATACCAGAAGTTTCCTGCAACGATATCCAACTGGCCATCGGCATTTACATCCAGAACCGCACAGGCGCAGTTGATGGAGTCGGCATTGATAACACGGTGACGAAACAAAGGCTGATCGGCGTTCAACACAGACGAGACGATCAGTGTTCCGAATATCCCAAGCACACATTGAGCACGAAACATAAGGGGGGCCCTCCGAGAGACAACTGTTCGGGGCGAGGGTAATCGTTTCGGAAACGATTACAAGCGATGCGCAGATCGGAGTGGTTGATCGTTGGAGTAGTGCCAGAAAATTAAGTGAACGGATATCTCCGGGACTCTGACGGTTATTTCGGTTGGAGTCCGTGCCTGTTCAGTGGCGCAGCGTTTCGGCAGATTCCACCGAATTCGATTTGCCTTAGCCGAATCGGCAGTTCGATACGTCATCTGGAAGATTCCAGAGCCGCTCGATGGATGAGTGTGCTCGGAGAACCGGATCCAAAGCAGGCTGTCATGATTCCATGAATTGGACCTGTCTCTTTGGATTCAGCGATCTGAATGATTTCGAAAGCGGAAGGAGCCGCGCCACAGGATGTGAAACTTTCCGTCGGAGAGTCCGTTGATGGCGCGACGTAGTTCAATAGCGGCTTATATAGCCATGCTTTCGATCGGACTTGCGATCGGAGGGCACCTTGATTCGATGAGGCTGACCGCCTCAGCGAATGCGGTTCCTGCTGAAGGAACCGAAGGAACGGTGCTCCCTGCTCGGGCCATGGCTCTGGTTGACAGCGGCAATCATATCTCACAAATCGCTGCCGACATTATGCTGTCGGCCGTCCATATTCAGGCTATTCGAGTCGAGAATGAACGCAAGGTTGAGGAAACTGGTTCAGGTGTAATCATGAGAAGCGAGGCCGTCAAAGGGCTCTTCGTGATCACTAATAATCATGTTGTCCGTGGGGCGGAGATGCCAGCGATTGACGTTGTGCTATCCGATGGAGCGACTGTCCATCCGTTGCGAGTTTATCGCGACACCGAGAGCGACATCGCAATTATGCAGATTCCGGACGGTGGTCAGCCAACGGCACGTTGGGGTGACAGCAGCGCCATTGAAATGGGACACTTTGTGCTGGCGGTGGGAAGTCCATTTGGCTTGAGTCAGTCAGTGACGATGGGAATTGTGAGTGCGAAAGGTCGGCGTGATCTTTCACTGACTGCAGATCAGTCGGTCACGAATCAGGACTTCATTCAAACGGATGCGGCGATTAATCCTGGCAACAGCGGTGGTCCGCTGATTGACGTCAACGGGAACGTTGTGGGAATCAATACCGCGATCGCCTCCAACAGTGGTGGCAACGAAGGCATCGGGTTCAGCATTCCCAGTAATCTTGTTCGTCGAGTCTTCGAACAGATGGTTGCCTACGGGAAAGTTCGCCGCGCTTATCTCGGTGTTGAGTTGGATAATAATTTCTCGGATGAGGCTGCTCAGCGACTGGGTATGTCGCGTGCTCGCGGGGCTAGAATCACCCGAGTCTACTCACACCAAAGCAGCCCCGCTATTCTTGCCGGTCTGAAGCCGGACGATGTGATTCTCACTTACAATGGGGTCGAGGTGGTCGACGAAAATCACCTTATCAATCTGGTGAGTCTGTCGGATATCGGCTCCTCTGTCTCCATGGAAGTTTATCGTGCTCGACAGAAGACCGAGAAAATTGTGCAGTTGACCGATCGTGAAGACTTCCGCACCGCCGAAGATGCTCGCAACACGTTCAATACTCGTTAACAAACAGAAGAGCCGAAGCTTCCATTTGATGACGATAATGATCCACCGCAGTTCGCGTGCTCTGTTTTCAGAGTTGGTGAACTGCGGTGTTTTCCATTGATAGTGCACACCGTTCGAGTACGGATCTGCCCCACCCCACCCCACCCCACACCCACCCACCACCGATCCGCAGTCCTGTGGGGGAGCGGATTACGAACGAACTGATCGCGGTGCAAGTCGTCATGCCCGATCGCTTTTTTGATCCCCTGTCCCGGTCTAGACTTTGCTGTCCTATTCAGCTTCTGATAGTCCCGGGTTATGCTGGAGTTCTGAGTGATGTCGAATGATTCTCGGAATGGTCGAATGTTGTTTCTGCCGTTAGTGATTCTCGAAGCATTAGTCGCGATTGCCGTTCCAGCTTCAGCGCAGGAGCAGAAGACCGCGGTTCGAGAAGCCTGGTCGACTTCAAGGATTTCGGGCTCACCGGATCCTGCACCGCCCTATCGGACCGAGTTGGCGTTTCCGAATCTGAAGTTCGTGCAGCCGCTCGACTTGTCGCCTGCTCCGGGTTCTGATCGCTTGTTCGTGGCAGAACAGGCAGGCAGGATTTTATCGTTTCCGAACCGTCAGGATATTGGTGCCGCTGATCTTGTGGTGGATTTGAAAGAGTCGCATCCGGATTTGTCTGCTGTGTACGCGATCACATTTCACCCGAGTTTTGAAGCCAATCGCAAAGTCTACATCTGCTACATTCAAGGCAATGACAAGGCCGACGGAACGTTTGTGTCCGAGTTTACAATCGTGGGTGACGTTGCAACGAGTACTGATGGAACGACTGCTGCGCCACCAACGATTGATCCGGCTACTGAAAGAGTCATCATTCGCTGGTGGTCCGGCGGCCATAACGGTTGCAGTCTGAAGTTTGGGCCGGATGGCTATCTATATATTTCAACAGGAGATGGTGGAGCCCCTTCTCCGCCGGATCCGCTGATGGCGGGACAGGACGTCAGCAATCTGTTGTCGAATATTCTGAGGATTGATGTGGATGATTCGTCTGCCGATCGCCCCTATGGGATTCCAGCTGACAATCCGTTCGTGGAGATGGAAAATGCCCGTCCGGAAATCTGGGCTTTTGGCTTTCGTAACCCGTGGAGAATGAGCTTCGACCGTGTGAAAGGCGATCTCTGGGTTGGTGATGTGGGCTGGCAATTGTGGGAGATGATTTATCGAGTGGAACGTGGCGCGAATTATGGATGGCCGATTATGGAAGGTCCGCAACCGGCACTTCCTGAGTCGAAACGTGGACCGGCGCCAATTTCGCCTCCAGTCGTGTTTCATGCACATTCCGAAGCGGCTTCGATGACTGGAGGTTTTGTTTACCACGGAAGTCGACTACCGGAGCTGCAGGGTGTGTATGTGTACGGAGATTTTCAGTCTGGAAAGGTGTGGGGCCTGAAGCATGATGGACGTCAAGTAACGTGGCAGAAGGAGCTCGCCCAGACACCGCTGCAACTGGTTTCCTTTGGCGAGGACAATTCTGGTGAAATCTATCTCGTCGACTATCAGCGAACTCAACAGATTTATCGCCTTGTCCAGAGCCCAGATGATGGACTGCAAGTGACGTTTCCTCGAAAGCTGAGTGAAACCGGTCTGTTTATCGATGTGGTCAGTCAAACTCCTGCGGCTGGTGTTCTGCAATATGAAATCAATGCACACCATTGGGCCGATCACACTCAGTCGGAACGTTGGATGGCGATTCCCGGGACAGAGTCGGTTCAGATTGAATCTGATTTAAAGTGGATGATCCCCAACGGTGCTGTACTGGCGAAAACGGTCAGCATTGAAATGACCAAAGGCGACCCCACAACTCTGCGTCGATTGGAAACACAACTACTGCATCGAGAAGCCGATAGCTGGCGACCTTATACCTACGCATGGAACGATGATCAGACGGATGCCGAACTGGTGCCTTCATCGGGGTTCAGTAGATTGCTCAGTGTTCAGGATACGTCGGCACCAGAAGGGCTTCGCGAGCAGACCTATCGATTCGCGGCTCGCAGCGAATGTCAGATGTGTCACAATCCATGGGTCGAGATGAAGACGACGAGTGCAGGCATTCAGACCGCGTCGCCGTTGGGGCTGTCACTGATGCAGTTGAATCGTCAATCCGACGGAATTGATTCTGAGAACCAGCTCGCGTCTTTGCAGAAGGCCGGCTGGATTAGCGGAAAGATCCCGACCGCTCCGGAGGAAGCACCAAGATTTTCTGATCCCTACGAGACGACAGCCTCACTGAATGATCGAGTTCGCTCATACCTGCACGTGAACTGCGCGCATTGTCATCAGCCACATGCCGGGGGAAGCGCGATCATTGAACTGGCTTATGACGTGAAACTGGAAGATACAAAGCTGGTGAATGCGAAGCCCGGTCAGGGGGCCTTTGGGATTTCAGACGCCGCGTTGATTCGTCCGGGTGATCCGTCGGGATCGGTGTTGCATTACCGTCTTGCGAAAACCGGCAGCGGACGTATGCCGCGGATTGGTTCAGAAGAGATTGATGATGTTGCTGTTTCAATGATTCACAAGTGGATTCGCGAGATGCCCGCGACGGAGACACCGACTTCAACGCCAACGGCAAAGTCCGACGGCTCTGAACAGTTGAAGTCCCTTTCCGGGTTGCCAGTCGAGACGCGTCAATCGGCAGTTCGACAATTGATGTCCACGACTCGTGGGGCGATAGAGTTGATGCTGTGGGTCCAGCGTTCAGAGGCACCCGCAGAACTTCGGCAGGAAGTTGTCGCTCTGGCCAGTGAGAGTGCTCAGCCTGAAGTGAGAGATCTCTTTGAAAGATTCATTCCAGCATCGAAGCGTGCGAAGAGGCTGGGGACGGCCGTAAACTCTGCCGAACTGCTGGCCATGGAGGCCGATTCAGAACGAGGACGTCAGGTGTTCCTGCGAGAAGGTTCATCGTCATGCCGAAACTGCCACAAAATCAAAGAGACGGGCGAAACACTTGGCCCTGATTTGAGTCAGATCGCAAAAAAATACACGCCGTCAGAAATGCTGACACATCTGCTGGAACCTTCTCGATTTATTGATGTAAACTACATCCCTCAGGTGGTCGAGACTGTCGACGGTCTTGTCCACACTGGCTTGCTGGTCGAAAGATCAGAGACAGAAATTGTGCTGAAGTCCGTGCAGAACAAAGAGATTCGGATTGCGATGTCCGACGTGGAGTCGATGACCTCGCAACAGAAGTCAATAATGCCTGAACTTCTGCTTCGAGACATGACGCCCCAGCAGGCGGCTGATCTGCTGGCCTACTTGAACTCGCTGAAGTAGTCAGAGTTGCCGGATTGGTCGATGTCCCAACTCTGTTATGAGAGCTGGTTACTTGAAATGCGAGTGATCAAATTGCTCAGGGAGCAACCAACTGCTCACAGTAGCTGAAGCACTAATGGAAGGAAGACGATCACTCCGACAACAGCCGCTCCGAGGGCAGCAATAAGTACAGCGGCTGCGGCAAGATCTTTGACTTGTCCAGCTATCGGATGGAACTCGGGTGAAGCTAGATCCGTCAGGAATTCGATCGCAGTATTCAGAGTCTCGGTAATCCAGACGCTGGCCATGGCCAGTGTCAGCAGGCACCATTCGATGGGACTGATGTGTAGCAAGCCGCCTGCTGCGAGCACAACTCCTGTCAGGGCCAGATGAATCCAGGAGTTGTGCTGAGTCTTCAGGAGAATCTTCAGTCCGGAAAAGGCGAACGTAAAGCTTCGAAGCCTGTCTCGCAGAGTCCACTTGGGGGCATGATTCTTCAAGTCAATGACTCACTTTGTTCCAGAAGAGATTTCTTTGCTGATCTCCTGTACTGTACTCACGATGTTGTCTTCGATTCCGGGAGCCCATTTGGACGGTTGTCCATAGTAGATCATTGAGGATTCACCTTCGTACCCACCCTCCATCAGGACGCGACCGGAAGGAATGTACCCCATCACATCGTTGCTGTATCCGGAAATCCAGTTCGATCGGCCCGGTAACTCAGCCTTCAGACGCACAGCATAGTCAACAACGACTTCACCGCCCAGAAAAGTCATCTTCACATGATCACCGATCCCCCACATCTGAATGGGATACGGATAGGTCGGCGAAAGCTTTCCGTCACGAGCCAACACCTTTTCGAGCGTCATTGCCCTGCGGGCAATGTAGACATCGGATGACTTCAGATCTTTCTGAATTTCCTCCGCCATCGGGATATGGGCAAACGCCAGATCGATTTCGCGATAAACAGATTTGAGTGAACCAGCGACGGGAGTCATTGGGCTTTGCAGGGCTCGATCTACAGCGTCCGCGGTTTGTCGACCGTATTCGGCAGCTAATTCGACTGTGCGGCGAGGTAGTGGGTTTTGGTCGGCTCCACAACCGGCCCAGAACATAGCGATGGTATCAGGATGCCGCTTCTCAACTTCCAGTTGAGCAAAGCCGGGCCAGTCGCCGGACCAGTCCATCAGGCTAAGAACAGTCGCGTGACAGGCGTATCCAAACACGACTGCTCGGAGTTTTCCTTCGGGACTTCTTACCGAGAGTACAGGAACATCGTGGTCGACCGGCCCGACGAGCAGTCCTTTTTCTCGGAGCATCGGCACATCAGGCTCGCGATTATTGCGTCGATTGACCGCAAATGAAGCTTGAGACTCACCGGTGTTGATTGAAGCGGGAGCCAGGGAGGCGATTGCATCGCCGGCTGCTTTGGCGACAGAATCAGAAAGGAATACGGTGTAGTCTCTGATCAGTTTCAGGTTTGGTTCATCCAGTGCGAACATTGCGAGGAGATTTGTGCCGACGACTGGTCCGGAGTGAGTATGCGAAGTGGAAAGAGCAATCTGAGAGCGATCAATGTTGAGTTCTTTCTGCAACCGACCACATATCTGCTGCGATGTTTCTCGATCAATGCCGACGAGATCCATGGTGACCAGAATCACTCGCTTTCCAGACGGATCTTCCAGAACGATGGCTTTGGCCCAAAGGTCGTGGCTTTTGCCTTCAGCCGGTTTACTACGCGATGCGTAACCGGACATCCACATGGGTTGTGGCGGCGTGATATTGGCTTTGGCCACTCCGGCCTTCCATGTTTCCTGCGCTGAAACAGCGGGATTCAGAAGAAAGCACAAGGCGGCAACGGTCACGATCCGAGTGAGTATCACGAGTTTCTCCGAGGCGAGTTTTGGGGCGGGAAATAAGGACGCAGAGTGCGTGGTCTAACTGTTTCCGGGGTGACTGCAAGCTTCAGGCCAATTTGCGGTTCGTGCTGAAATCTATGTCTTGAAGGACTGGAGATGCCTTCGATGCTCAAATTCTGAGCGACTCAGGGGTTTCTCCGAGACTCTCATGTGATATTCTTCGCAGACCGGGGACCTTAAAAAGACGCCCCGAAGTCGATTCCTGGCGACACGTCAGGTGATTGAATTTATGCAGGCCAACAGATAAGAAGGAGAATGCCATGGGCAAAGGTGACAACAGCAAGAAGAACGACAAGAAGAACAAGAAAGTCAAAAAGGAAGTGAAAAAGCCCGATGCCAAGAAATAGCATCCTTTGAACATTGCTGAAGGCTTTCTTCGGAGCCCGCATTTTGACAGAAATGCGGGCTCTTCTTATTTTTGAGCTTCCGTATAAATGTTGTTTTTCGAGCGGTATAGATTGAGGCCGAGTATTCCCGGGATTCATGATCAAGATCATTACCTCAATCGTGGCCGTGTACGGAATGGCGGCGTCGGAAGTCAGATTTCATCATGCCTGTATCACTTGGGCTGCCATTCGGGTATCATCCACGTGTCTGCCGCTGACGATAATCAGGTGGAGTCTGTGAGACTCTGCGATTGTGAGGCGAGCGGGTTCAGACGTTTTCACTCGGAGTTTAAAATCGCAAAAAACCAGAATACCTTCGCCAAGCGTCAGCGGGAGCAGGAAAAGCGACAGCGAGCTGATGAGAAACGTAAAAAGCGGGACCAGAAGAAAGATGGGTCTTTTTCCCCTGCCCCATCCAGAAGCTATGCGTTTCCTTCCGAAGACCGTGAGGAATAAAATTCTGAAGACCGACCTCTCCTGGGTTGGTCTTTTTTTTGGCAGGCTGCCAATTCCCGGCGACTTTTTTGTTCGCTGATTGAATCGAAAGTGCAAGACCACTAGCCTTTGGCGCAGATCAGCCCGCCTTTTCGCCTTTTCGATTCCTTCCTGTGAGTTCTCTGCGATGACGTCTGCAGCCCTGTCAAATGGCAAAAGTTGTTCTTCCTCTTCGATTCTTCTGCCCGGGATGCTGCTGATCCTTGTCTCGATGACCGCAGAAGCCTCTGATCGCCTCAACTGGCCTGCTCGCACCGGTCCAAGTTTAAACTCCCTGATACCAGCCGAAGATGCTGTAGGTTTGCCGACGGAGTGGTCGGAAGAGCCCGCAAAAAATATCGCGTGGAAGCTGGATCTTGAAGGGTTCGGGCATTCAGTCCCTGTCGTTGGATTTGGAAAGGTTTGGCTGACGGCAGCAACGAAGGATGGGAAGCAACAATTCATTTACGGCATTGAACAGTCCACTGGTAAAGTGCTGCATCACAAGTTGATGTACGAGAACGCTGAACCGGAACCTCTCAAGAACGAAGTCAATACCTACGCGTCGCCCACATGTGCGATGGAGAAGGATGCGGTTTACGTTCACTTCGGCACCTATGGTACAGCGCGCTTGAATCCCGAAACTGCCGAAGTAGTTTGGGAACGAAAGGATATCAAGTGTCGGCATTTTCGAGGTCCAGGTTCTTCGCCCATCATCTGGAAGGATCATTTGATCCTCACCTTTGACGGGATCGATGCTCAGTTCGTTATGGCATTAGATAAGAACACGGGAAAGACTGTTTGGCGAACGGATCGAACAACGGACTACGGAGACCTTGACGAGAATGGCCAGCCGAAACTGGAGGGTGATCTTCGCAAAGCGTACAGCACTCCTGGCTATGTCGACGTGAATGGGAAAACACATCTGATTTCAATTGGTTCGCGAGCAGGGTTTGCTTACGACGTCCTGACGGGTGAAGAGTTGTGGACGATCCGCCATGACGACTTCAATGCGTCATCGCCTCCGCTGTTCTTTGAGGGCCATGCTATCCTCAACACGGGTTCTCGAGGGTCGAATCTTTTGAGCGTGCGACTTGACGATACCACGCGGGGCGATGTTTCCCTCTCTCACGTCGTTTGGAATCGCGATAAGGGTAATTCCGACCTGAGTGCTCCAATTCTGATCGGGGATCGGATCTTCAGTGTTCTGAATAACGGTGTCGTGAATTGCGTGAATGTGAAGACCGGTGAAGAAATCTGGAAGGACCGCATTGAAGGAACCTTTACTGCGTCGCCAATTGCCGGTGATGGTCGAATCTACTTCTGCAACGAGGAAGGTGATTGCTACGTTGTGGAAGCCACTGATTCCTTCAAGCTGATCTCGAAGAATCATCTGAGCGAGGGAATGAGAGCATCGCCGTCTGCAGCAGAAGGGCACTTGTTTCTTCGGACATTTACTCGGCTCTATTGCATTGGCAAGTAACGCGACTGCGAAGTAATCAGTTCAGAGGTTCGTACCGCCAACTGGCGGATTCGACATTCGTTGACATCGACGCCGAGTCCGGGGCCTGATAATCGTTTGCCTCGTCCTCCGTACTGAAACGTCAGGTCCTGTTCAGTCAGCGAATCGAGGACCAGAAAACGATCGAAGCTGCCTTCAAGATAGCGGATGTCGTCTATGTTGCAGGCAAAGTGGCGACCGGCTGCGGAGAGGATTCCAGTCTCCCCGACCTGGCATCCCAGTTGAAAGCCAAGACCCTGTTGCCGGGCGATTGCCGCTAACCGTACTGATCTTAAAAGGCCGCCGCATTTGGAAAGGCGAATATTGAACAGATCGCACCAGCCGCCGGTAATCGCTCGTTCTGCATCTTCGCGACAACAAAGTGATTCATCGAGCATGACGGGCAGGTTCAGTTCCGAGCGTACTTGTCGGAGTCCGGCGACATCAGCATGGGGTACCGGTTGCTCAAGACTGGTCACGTTGTACTTCAGAAGAGGCTGCATTTTTAAACAAACATCTTCGCACCGCCAGGATTCATTGGCATCCAGTCGAAGGTCAACGTTTGGGCCAACGATCCGTCGGACTCGTCGCAGGCAGGCTTCGTCATCAATACCGGCCGCACCGACTTTCACTTTGACCGTGCGGAATGCAAAGAGCCGCATCTTCAGTGCGGAAACGATCTGTTTGCCCGAAGACATCGAAGTGATTGCACCGCTGTAGAACACCTCATCGCGAGCAGTGAGAATTCCCTCCGTCCCGGGAAGCTTCGCGATCAATTGTCCGATTGAGCAGTTCTCGACACGACAGGCTGCGTCCAGAATTGCCAGCTCAAGGGCACAGCGAACTGAGTTCCCGAAACATTCGCGGATACGGATTCCGTGGTCGGGTTCTACATCAGCAAGTTTGAATTGATCGATTGCTGCGGCCAGTTGTCCTGTATCGGAAAACTGCTGTTCACGGAGTGGACTGAAGTCCGTGGCTTCGAGGTGCCGCCATGCGGATTCAATGGATTCACCGGTGACATAGGTGCGTGGCAACCCTTCTCCCCAGCCGACGCTGCCGTCATTCATCACGCAGCGAATAATCAGCGTGTCGTTGGCAAAGCGTTCATGAGACGCGTGACGTACTGGCTTCCGAAGTGCAATGGGAACCTGGAAAGCGGTAATCCGATGAATGTGCATCAGGTCTATTCATCCAGAATGCGATGGCAGAACCGTCGAAGTTCATCAGGCGCGCGATCGAGATCCAGCTCAAGTTTGCTTTCATCGAGTTCAAACGTCTGCTGATTACGCGGAAGTGTGTCACGAATTTCAGTGACCGCAGCGGCATAGTCCTCGCTGCGTTCCAGTTCCTTTAATGCGTAAGCGCGGCCCAGCATTCCCAGAAGCACGAGATATTGCTTCTCCGGAATCAGACTACTTTTGTCTCGCACTTCAGTAAACACTTTTAATGCGGCTTCATTGTCAGGTACCAGGCCGGACATCAGTGTCAGACCCAGCCGCAACTCGGCAAGATTTGCTTCCGGAGTATCCGGGAAATTTGCAATGACCGCTTCCCAGGCTGCACTCCGATGGGGCTGCAACATGGCAACGGCATACTGTCGGATTGCTGAAGATTCTGTGGAAACAGTTTCTTCTGAAGACTTGTCTGATTTTGGAATCGTGATCGGCCGTTCTATGCGGCGGCCCGCGACAAACGAAATGGCAAGGAGAGCACACGTTGCCAATCCCAGCTTTCGCAGGTCTGGACTTGAATGCAGTAACCGCGTCCAAAAATCAGATTCGTTTAAGAGTCGAGAATTGACCGGGATGGAATTCAGTTTCTGAAGGGCCGTTTCCAATTCATCGGGAGACTGGAATCTCTCTACAGGCTTTTTCTTCATCATCCGATGGATCACCTGGCAGATCTCGATCGGGAGATCGGCCCGAAGTGATCGCAGTGACTTTGGCTCTTCCTTCAGGTGTTGTACTGCAACCGTCACTGCATTCTTGCCTGGAAACGGCGGCTGCCCCGCGAACATGTGGTAGCAAGTGACTCCGAGTGAATACTGATCACTCCGGTAGTCCAGTTTTTCGCCCTGGATTTGTTCCGGGCTCATGTACCATGGTGTTCCCATGGTCGTGCCCACCTGTGTCAGATTCATCCGCGGGCTGGAGGGCTGATTCAGTTGAGCAAGTCCGAAGTCCGTGACCTTCGCCACTCCGGATCTTGTGACCATGATATTCTCGGGTTTGACGTCTCGATGAACGATGCCCGCCTCGGAAGCTGCTCTTAGTGCGGAAGCGATCTGCTGCATCCATTTGAGCCCGGTACCATAATCCGGATGGCCGTTTTTTTTCATCCACTGGGACAGATTCAGGCCCGGGACGTACTCCTGCACGATATAGCTGATGTCATCTTCGCGGCCGGTCGTGATAATCTGCACGAGATTTGGATGACTCAGGCCGCCTGCCGCTCGAGCTTCCTGTTCAAAGCGTTTCAGAAGGATCTCGGTGCTGCCGGAGACCGAATTCTTCAGGACTTTGACGGCAACCTGTCGACCGAGAGATTTCTGTTCGGCCAGATACACGTCAGCCATGCCGCCACTTCCCAGACGTCGCAGAAGCAGAAACTCGCCAATCTGAAGATTGCTGAGGTCTGCGGCCGGCTGCTCTGATGGATCCGACAAGTCCTGACTGGACATGAATTGGCCTCCGCGACAATCGCGACCAGATTTTGGATGGAATGAACTGACTGAACTCAACAGCCCCCGCAGAGTTTGACGTCCGGGGGGCTGTTTGTCGCCTGTTCTAATGAGCAACCTCAGTCGGTTACTGAGCTGCTTTTTCCTTCTTCAGCTTCTTCAGAAATGCTGCCATTTCCTCGACCGCACTGTCCGGTGCATCGCTACTATTGTCAACAGCCTTTGTCTGAAGTTCAATGGCCCGATCGAGATCACCCTGCAGATGCAGCAGATGAGCCAGGGTGTCAAGAATCATTCCATTTTCCGGGTCGCTCTCAACGGCTTTTTCAGCGGCCGTTGTGGCTGCTGCGACGACTTCCTTAGGAAATTCTTTATCCTCCACAGCAGCTTCGTAGATCTGCCACGATAACTGATTCAGCATGGAAGAATCCGGCATCTCTGCCTCAACCATTGCCGTCACCGTCTTAATAACATCTTCATGAAGACCTTTACTGAGCAGCAAGTTGACTCGCAGAAGGCTGATCTGGCTCTTTTCCTGATCCGTCGCGTCTTTGCTGATTTCATCAAGTTCTGCCAGCCCCTCTTCGACTTCATCGGCCTGAATTTTTGTTGCTGCAGAAGAAACCTTCACGCGGAACTTTAGCTGCTGATAAGCCGACACGGTTTCCTCGTCACCTTCCGCATTTGCAATCGCATCATCAAGCAAAGTGAGAGCGCCCTCCGCATCGCCTTTGCGCATTTTCTGGCTGAGTTTCACCATCAACAGGTCGCGTTCCTGTTCTTTGCGAAACTCCTCCAGAAAGGCTTCTCGATCCCACTTGCCCGCAACAACCTCGGACAGAGGCTCATCCATAGACATTGGATGGCCGATCCATTCAATCAGTCCAGTCTTGCCGACAATGAAACTGGTTGGAATGCCGTTCTGCCCGGCAGCTTCCATATAGTCTGTCTTTACAGATGCATCCGGGTCAGTCGTCAGGCAGTAGGCGCTCGTGAGTTCGCCATACGTAACGGCTTCGGACTTCTTCTTTGGTGCCTCTTTTTCGTTGTCGTCCTCTGTTGCGTCTATGGCCGGCTTTTTATCGCCTCGCACTGGACGCTCCAGAAACTCGTTGACAGTTTCCAGATCTTCGTCGCTGATGCTGATAATCTGAACGCCCTTGCCCAGGAACTTGTTTTGAGTTTCTGCGAGATGAGGCATGCTGGCAATACAGGGACCGCACCACGTGGCCCAGAATTCGACCACATAGACTTTGTCGTTTTCAAATTCTGTGACAGGCTTGAACTTTCCATTGCCATCACTGACCCAGTGTTCAACATCAATCGAAGGAGCCTTCGACCCGATGGTCAGCATTGGTCCGTCAGTCTCTCCTTCGGATTCCTTTTTTTCTTCATCTGCTGCAAATGACAACGCCAGAATTGGCGAACCACTGATCGCTGCCGCAAATGTGAAGAGTAAGGCCGCCTTTATCCAAAAGCGATTTGCCATAAAACGAGTTCCTTAAACTAAAAGATAAGGTCGATTCAAATGTCCGTTTGTCAGACATTCTGTTTCGCCGGTGATAGACCAGCATTTCGTAACTATTTTAATTTCGACTCCTGATTTCCCGGCGTCACTGGAACCAGGTGTTCCAGAAGACGGTCCGGATTCTAAATGTACTGAACCACGTCCGACGCAGAATAGCGGACTTTGCGAGCCGATGCATACTTGTCCTGGCTGGAGCGATAGCCAAGTGCACACGCGACAGTTGATGTGTATTCCCCACCACTAAGTCCGAGAAATTCATCAAATTTGTCTCGAACTATTCCTTCCATCGGGCATGCATCTATGCCCATCATTGCTGCGGTTTCGAGGAGAAATCCCAGAGCGATGTAACACTGCCTTGAGTTCCATTCGAGGTGACCGTTCTTCATCCCGGTCGTCTTTAGGAGGATCGCCTGTTTGAAACCGTCCAGCGCCGAGACAGGCACGCCCTGGATGGTGGCGGTGGTTTCAATGAACTTTTGTACGTAGTCAGGATCCGTCGTTTTTCGGGCGGCGATGACCACAAAGTGCGAGCAGTCTCGCGGCTGACTCTGGCCCCAGGCGGCCTCGGGGAGTTGATCCTTGACCGACTGTGTCGTCACAACCATGAATTTCCATGGCTGAAGTCCAAAACTACTGGGAGCGTGGATCATCGCCGTCTCCAGCGTTTTCCAATCGTCGGCAGAGATCTTTCTTGTTGCATCAAATACTTTTGTGGCATAACGCCAGGCAAGTTGCTGTAGCACTGTCTGTCCAAGGGACATCTTCAGTTCACTCCGGGGAACAATGAGTAATCTATTGAATTTGGTGGTTTTGTGGGGGCTTTTTGCGACAGTGTGTCGTGGCACCAGCAGTTTACATGACGGCCTGTTGTTCCGAACACATCTCTGCTGCGGGCACAAAGCAGGGCTATGAGTTCAACAGCTTTGCCATATAACGGCTCAGGGATTCCAGATCGTTTGCAAATCCGCGGATGCCTTCAGCAAGCTTTTCTGTGGCCATTGCATCCTGATTCAGCATCCAGCGAAAAGAACGCTCATCGATCTCGAGGCGTTCGATATTCATGGCTTTGGCTTCGTCGGCATCCAGTCGTTTTGGAACCTCCGCCTCGGAACCGGAAAGTTCCGTCAGCAAAGCTGGCGCCACCGTCAGCAGATCACAACCACAAAGTGCGGTGACCTGCTCAGCCGATCGGAAACTGGCTCCCATGACCTGTGTCCTGTAGCCGTGGCGTTTGTAATAGTTAAAGATTCGCTGAACTGAAAGCACACCGGGATCGTCTTCCATCGAATAACTGCTGACTCCTTTGGCTTTCTTGAACCAGTCGAGGATGCGGCCGACAAAGGGGCTGATCAATGTGACGCCCGCGTCGGCACAGGCAATCGCCTGGCCAAAGCCAAACAGTAGAGTCAGGTTGCAATGAATGCCTTCTTGCTCAAGTCGCTCGGCCGCGCGAATGCCTTCCCATGTGCTGGCGATCTTGATCAGGATCCGTTCTTTCGAAATGCCATGTTCTTCGAAGAGGCTGATAAGGTGTCGCCCTTTCTCAACCGTTGCATGCTCATCGAAACTCAGCCGCGCATCGACTTCGACTGAGACTCGCCCGGGAACGATTCTAAGGATTCGAAGGCCAAAAATTACCGACAGGTGGTCAAGAATAGCATTCAGCAGATGGAGTTCTGTTGGGCCTGATTTTCCGCCAACATCATGACGGCCGGTGGCAATTGCTTCCTCGACCAGATCCGCGTATTGCGGCATCTGAGCCGCTTTCGCGATTAGTGACGGATTTGTCGTTGCGTCCTGCGGCTTGTTACGGGCAATGGAATCAATGTCACCCGTGTCTGCAACAATGATGCTGTGCCGCTTGAGTTGATCGAGCGAATTCATCTGAGCCTCCTGCCCTTATCAAAATAATCCAATGATCCTTACTCTCGCACTTATTTAGCAAATGGCCAGACAACCATCATTCGGTTGCCAGACTTCTCATTCAGTACTGCCGAAAGCGACAACTTCCAGAATGCTTCCTGCCGAAAGAAAATCAACCCTGTCAGAAAGTCTATCGCTTCGAGGCTGGAAGCTGAAGAGCATCCAGAATTCTCTGGCATGCATCCGACTTATTCAACGCGTAAAAGTGAATTCCGGGAATGCCTTCAGCAATCAGTTGTCTGCATTGCTGAATTGCGTGTTCTACACCAATTTCGAACTGCGCTGAGGCATCATCCTGGACAGTTTCAAGCTTTGCCGCCAGATCTGCCGGGAACACGGTTCCACACATCGATGTGATTCGCTTGATCCGTGCGAAGTCCGTGATTGGCATGATACCAGGCACAATCGGGATCTGAATTCCAAGCTTGTGACATCGATCGCGAAAGGTGAAAAAATTATCGTTGACAAAGAATAGCTGTGTAAAGACAGCGTCAGCCCCAGCGTCGACCTTGCGTTTCAGGTTCAGCAGGTCGGCTTCCAGATCGGAGGCTTCTATGTGCTTTTCGGGATAACCGGCAACACCAATCCCCATTTCCGGATGCGTCTCGCGGATCAGTTCTACAAGCTGATTGGCATTCTTGAGGCCACCTTCAACAGCCTTAAACGCTTCCTGGCCGACAGGCGGGTCTCCTCGCAGAGCCATGATGTTACAAATACCGGAGGCTGCTGCTTTATCCAACCAATCTTTCAGTTCCTCGCGTGTCGCCCCAACACATGTAAAATGAGCCATCGCAGTTCGATGAAATGTCTGCTGAATCTCATGACACCAGAATGCCGTTCGATCCTGAGTGGACCCGCCAGCCCCATAGGTGCATGACACAAACGCGGGATTGTACTCGATCAGTGTCTGGAGATTTCTCTTGAGTATCGCATCACCTTCCGCCGTCTTCGGTGGAAAGATCTCAATCGACATGACAAATTGCTGGTCTTGAAACAGTTGAGAAAGTCGCATCGGTTTAAAGGCTTGAAGCGTCAAAAGGAGTGTATGCGGATCGTAGAGTAGCAGGTCGCAGTCAACAGACGACAGAACGAGGAGAACTATCAATGATTGTACGACTTCAGTGATTCGATAACAAAGTGGCTTACATTTCCTGCCCTGTGAGACGAGCGACTTCGTTCACATCTTTATCACCGCGGCCGGACAAACAAACCACGATTACGTCTTCCTTGCTTCGCTGTACAGCCGCTTTCATGACATAGGCAATCGCGTGTGAGGTTTCTATCGCAGGGAGAATGCCTTCCGTTTTTGCCATCGTACTGAAAGCGGCCAACGCTTCGTCGTCCAGTATGTTAACGTAATTGACTCGACCACAGTCCTTCCAGTAACTGTGTTCCGGCCCAACACCTGGATAGTCAAGGCCCGCTGAAATCGAATGCACGTCTGAAGTTTGGCCGTCATCGTTCTGCAGCACGTAACTGTAGCTGCCGTGCAGGATCCCCGGTTTGCCATGAGTCAGAGTGCTGGCATGATCGCCAGGATTTCCGCCTCGACCACCCGCCTCAACTCCCGTCAACGCCACAGCTTTGTCATCAACAAACGGATAGAACATGCCTGCGGAGTTCGAGCCACCTCCAACACAGGCCACGACTTCGTCAGGAAGTCGACCGATCTGATCCAGACATTGCTCTCGAGCCTCACGACCGATAATCGCCTGAAAGTCGCGAACCATCATAGGAAACGGATGCGGGCCAACAACACTGCCGATGATGTAGTGTGTGTCTCGCACCGAGGCCATCCAGTCACGCATTGCTTCGTTGATGGCATCTCTCAGAGTCCTTGAACCTGTCGTCACAGGGCGAACTTCCGCGCCCATCGTTCGCATAATGAAGACATTGAGCTTCTGTCGTCGCACATCTTCTTCACCCATGTAGACGACACAGGGAAGTCCAAAGCGAGCACACGCTGTGGCCGTTGCAACACCGTGTTGTCCGGCTCCGGTCTCCGCGATGACACGCGTTTTTCCCATTCTTTTTGTCAGCAACACCTGCCCCATAGTGTTGTTGATCTTGTGGGCACCGGTGTGGTTCAGATCTTCCCGCTTGAAGTAGATTCTTGCTCCACCGCACTTCTCGGTCAGGCGTTCGGCAAAGTAGAGCGGATTCGGGCGACCGACAAAATGACGCAGCAGGTCTTTCAGTTGTCGATCAAACTCTGGATCAAGTTTTGCATCTTCATATGCCTGAGAAAGTTCATCAAGGGCATACATGAGTGTTTCGGGGACATATCGCCGTCCATACTCACCAAAACGACCACGCTCATCCGGCACAGCGCTGACGGGAGATGATGCAGACGGGGCAGTAGTTGCAATCGACATGAAGTCCTCGGTTACTGACTGAATTCAGCTTCTATGGGAAAACGACAATCTGTACTCGTTACGAGACAGAAGACGGCTAACAGTTTGGAAAGATGCCGCCTCATGCTCTGAATCAAAATGGTCTTTAAATCTCAGACCGCGGTTTCGATCATCCTTCCAGAAACCGTGGGCTTGATTCCATGAGTTGAGCCCCTGATTATAGCGGAGCCCACAAAAACACCCGCAAGGTCTAAGAATTTCCCAGGAAATTATTGCTGACCATGCTTCCGATTTGCCAATAATCCGAGCAAATCTGGCTCGGATCGTCCCTGAAAGGTGTTCATGGTCCGTCGGCAAGTCTGTTATTTCCTGTTTCCGGAACAATCCGGTCAAAGCCCGGTCTCTGGTATCCGTCGATGTTGACGAGTTCCTTCGATCGCCCATGTTTGTTTTTTTGACATCGTCATGAGACGGAGAATGCATCTGACAATGGTGTTCTCTGTTGCGATCATTCTCTGTTCAGGCATTTGCGTTTGTTTGCTGAGGTGTCTGGACTGACATGTCGTGAATCAGACGCCGAAGTTCTGAGACTGCTGTGCGTTTTTCCAGAACCAGAGTCCTGGCTGATGCTTCCAGTGTGGTGAGTCCTTGTGTTATGGCTTGCTCCCGAAGTCTGTAGGCAGGCAGACCTTCATTGATGGCATTTCTAAGACTGGATGTGATCAGCATTGTCTCAAACACAGCCGTGCGTCCTCGAAATCCCGTATAAAAATTCAGTTCCGTTGGGATACCTCGGATCAACTGCGGTGGTGTTTCCGGTGGCACGCCAAGTGAGCAGCATTCCTCAGGGGATGCCGCATACTCCTCTCGCGAATCTGCAGCGACCGTTCTCACAAGTCGTTGAGCAATTACGCCACGCAAACAATTCGCAATGGTCATTGATGAGATGCCAAAGTTGCGGAGCACATCGATCGCCGAAGCGGTGTTGTTGGCATGCAGCGTTGAAAGAACCAGCACACCGGTTGTGGCAGCTCGGCAGGCAATCTGAGCCGTCTCAGCGTCGCGAATTTCACCGATAGAAATAATATTCGGATCCTGTCTCAAAACGCCTCGCAGAGCATTCGTAAACAGAAGTCCTGTCTTAGGGTCAACCTGAATCTGATTTGCTCCAGCGATCCGTCGCTCAACGGGATCCTCAGTAGTTACGATACTTCTGTCCGGCTGATTCAGACGAGAGAGCAAACTATACACGGTCGTTGTTTTTCCGGCTCCGACGGGGCCAACAACGAGCAGCAAGCCATGGGGAGCCCCGAGCAATGAGTGCACATCGTTTATCTGCTCTGCCGTGAAACCCAGGGACTCCGGCGCGACGAACTCTGTGGCATCGGGCATCAGACGCAATACAAGTCGTTCCCCATGAATTGTCGGGCTGCTGCCCACGCGAACATCTCTTGGAAGTCCAGCAAGTTGAGCCGCTGAAATGTGCCCATCCTGAGGAAGTCGCCTGTCGGTGATATCCATCCCGGCGAGAACTTTTATTCGACTGAGGATGTGAAGAGCCTTCGCCGCTGGAACCTGAACAATGTCCGGAAGTCTTCAGCACCGATGTCACTTCCTCATGGGGGCTGACGACCGAGAACTGCCCCTGCCGTTTCTGAGTCGCTTTCCAGAGCCGGACAAGTCCCGCCACGACACCGCTGTTGATGTACGTCAGGCGTGAAAGATCCAGTAACAGATTGGGTGCCGCCGCCAGTTCAAAGTTTGATATAGCGACCGAAACGGCAGCTTCAAGGTCAGCCCAGGATAGTTTCGAAAGCCGTGGGTCGCATTGAATCGCGTTGTATCTTTTGTGAGCTTCGAATGGGAATGGCTCTGTCGACACTGATTGCCTAATGTCGGTCGACAAGCTCTTCGAAGGCTTCTCCCCGGGCTTCACAAAATCCAGATCGCCAGTGTCTTCCAATTTCAAAAATGCCAGTGCCGCCGCGCGAGACGGCATGATGCGCCAATGTTCAAGTAGTCCACTGATCTGCAAAGATTCCTTCACCGCATCGCTCTCCGTGACGAAAATCAGATTCCGGGTTCGCGAGTCCAATGATTTCCAAATTCGAAGCAGACACGCGAGAAGCCCGTCTGGTAGCCGCGTTAACGTCGGGGCAAACACGACGAGACTGCCGATGCTTGATTTCTGGATGAGTTCCAGAATGCGATTAGTCGCTCCGTCGATCTGCTCCCAGGGCATGTTGAGGAGTTCGTCTGTAAACTCAAGGTGGCAATACGAAGAGTGATTCTCGAACGAAAAACCGCTCATACTCCATCCCTCCGCGACAACTGAAAATCGGGAACTGACTTCGAGCAGAAAACTGGACGTCTGGCCTTGCGACAAATGCGGTGTCGCAACACCTCTGGGCTCAGTTGCTTCCACTTTCTATTGATTGTCTTCACACGTAGTCGGAGCGGACAACTCGCGACGTTGTCCGCCAGTATCTCAGGGAACTGAAAAAGCCGCCCGAAACCAGAGTTCGAGCGGCTTCTGTCGTCGTCAGACGTTGAGCAGGCCGTAGCGTTGCAGTGTTGTACGAAGTGCTGCAAGCTGGGAATCCGTCAGCGGAGTCAGCGGCAGGCGAACTTCACCGCAATCACGCCCCAAAAGTTTCATGGCTGCCTTTACGGGAATTGGGTTCGTTGAAAGTCCAAGCATGTCGCGGCAAAGCGGGAATAGCTTGTGGTGCAACTCCTGTGCTTTAGCAATGTTGCCGGTCTGAAATGCGGTTACCATCGCCTTAACGTCCTGCGGAACGATGTTCCCGGCCACAGAAACAACCCCGCTGCCGCCCAGTGCCAGCAATGGCAAAGTCAGACTGTCGTCTCCCGAAAGTACTGTCAAATCCGAGGCCGCCAGAATCTGAGACGCCTGGTCCATCGATCCTGTTGATTCCTTGATCGCGACGACACTAGGGCAGGTATCTGCAATCCGGCAGATTGTTTCAGGCTCCATGTTCTTGGCCGTTCGCCCCGGAATGTTATAAAGCACGATCGGAAGATCAACATGCTCGGCAATCGCGCGATAGTGCTGAAAGAAGCCTTCCTGTGTCGGCTTGTTGTAATAAGGTGCGACCATCAACGCGCCAGTGGCGCCGGCACGCTTCGCCGAAGCCGTCAGGCGGATGGCTTCTGCTGTGCTGTTCGATCCTGTGCCCGCCATGACTTTGATTCGTCCGGCCGCATGATCGCAGGTAATCGCAATTACTCGCTCATGCTCGTCATGTGACAGAGTTGGACTTTCGCCTGTTGTGCCGACAGGAACCAACCCATCCGTTCCGGCTTCAACGTGGAAGTCCACAAGAGCTTTCAGCATGCTCTCGTTCAGCGAGCCGTCGCTGTTCATCGGCGTCACAAGGGCCACTGTCAGTCCCGAAAACAATTCACCACGTCTTGCCATGACTCAATTCTTTGTGCAAAAAAATCGGAGAGAAAACTTAATTGACTTCTTATTGCGGCTCCAACCACAACCGCATCGATACCAGCAATCGCTTTGACACTGCGTGTGCTGGTGAGGACTCACCGGAAAAATACATTCAGCCAATGTTTCTACGGCCTTCGATTGCAACCTGCAAACGAATCAGCCCCGTTTTCGCCAGTCGATCCCGGAAAGACTTGCCAGTGCCAGCATTAACGCATGAGTCCCGTTCCGGCCAAATCCCTGCGCTTTCACCGCCAGGTAAAGTTGCTGACCAAGGGCCAGACCCGGCATGGAAAGCCCCATGCGCCGTGATTCCTCCAGAGCAATCCCCATATCCTTAATGAAATGCTCGACGAAGAAACCGGGATCGAAGTTGTTGTCGATAATGCGAGGTCCCAGATTCGACAGCGACCAGCTTCCCGCAGCACCACTGGCGACCGACTTCAAAACGGTTGGCAGATCCAGCCCGGACTTGTATCCGTAAAGCAGCGCTTCACAAACACCGATCATGCCTGTTGCAATCAGGATCTGGTTGACGGTCTTGGTGTG
Source organism: Candidatus Kuenenia stuttgartensis (assembly GCA_945861975.1). Lineage (GTDB taxonomy): Bacteria > Planctomycetota > Planctomycetia > Planctomycetales > Planctomycetaceae > SXXK01. The sequence goes on from CAMAXD010000007.1 coordinate 34,304, forward strand.
TTGTCCCGAACCCGCCGGTCCCTGATGCACAATCGTTTTGCCCATGGCTTCCCACATCGGCTGCAATGCGGTGACGACGTCTGCGTCTCCACCAATCATGATCGAGAGAGCGGCATTGCGAGCACCGATGTCTCCACCGGAAACTGGAGCATCCACGCTATGCACACCCGCCAGCTTTGCGGCGTCGTAGATTTCGATGGCGAGCGATGGCTGACTGGTTGTCATGTCAACCAAAACAGCTCCTGGCTTTGCCCCTGCCAGAGCCCCCTGCTCCCCCAGCTTGACATCTCGCACGTCCGCTGGAAATCCCACGATGGAGAAGATCACGTCTGAATTCTGAGCGACCTCTTTCGGAGTCGCAGCCCATGTCGCTCCCCGAGAAATCAGGGCTTCGGCCTTCTGCTTAGTTCGAGAATAGACGGTTGCAGAAAACCCCGCATTCATGAGATGCCCGCACATGCTGGATCCCATAACCCCGGTTCCAATCCAGCCAATCCGTGTTTTCCCGGCTACTACTTGAGGGATCGCCATGACTTTGTTCCTGAAGAACCATTAATCCAGTATTTCTCGCACCGCACCCTTTTCGGAGCCGGCGAATCATCATAAGAACCGAGAAGTATACCGGTTATCGCGGGATCTTCCACAACGCCGTCCATGTCTCTTACACTTCGCAGATGCCAGATCCTCCACCGTCAAAACGTCGACAACGCCTGACGTCCAGTCGTCCTGCAGACGGTTTCTCTGCTGCGGCACATTCCGACGACAGCGTTTTGCAAGCGGAACGGGAACCTTCCGTGCCCTATGCGGAACTGCATTGTCGAACAAATTACTCCTTTCTTGAGGGGGCGTCCCATGCAGATGAACTTGCTGCTCGAGCAAAAGAGCTGGGTCTTCATTCGCTGGCGGTTACTGACCGAAATTCCCTCGCGGGAGTCGTCCGAGCTCATGTGGCCGCAAAAGAAGCGGGGCTGCGGCTGCTGATTGGTGCGGAAATCGTTCCGTCGGACGGCCCTGCTCTGGTCCTCCTTGCATCAGACCGAGCAGCCTATGGTCGTTTGTCGAGACTGATAACCGTGGGTCGTCGCCGCGCACCCAAAGGAGAATGTCGGCTGACTGTGAACGACGTTGCCGAACATGCCGACGGACTCATCTGCTGCGTACCTCTGAGTATAGAAACTCGCCTGCGATTCGAACGCCGCTTTCAGCCGGAGTTGCCCTGCATTGTTGCAGACCACGATCTCCTCAAGCTGCGAGAAATTTTTCCCGATCGCTGTTACGGTCTCGCGGAACTTCATAGCGGTCCGGCGGACGAGATCCTGTTGCAGCGTTGGTTGCAGCAAGGAACGACATGTCGTATCCCGATCGTGGCTGCGAATGATGTGCATTATCATGTTGCCCGGCGTCGCGCATTACATGACGTTGTTACCGCCATTCGCTGCTCACAGTCGCTTCAGTCGCTGGGACATGAATTGTTTCAAAACGGCGAGCGCCATCTGAAGTCCGGCAGTGAACTCAGCGAATTATTTGGTGACCGGACCGATCTGATCGAGCGAACTCTTGAAGTCGCCGACCGCTGCCGCTTTTCACTCGATGAACTGCGTTATGAGTACCCTGAAGAATTGATTCCATCAGGTGTTTCTCCAATTGAACATCTGGCCGGACTCACATGGGCTGGCGCGGCGAAGAGATATTCCGAAGGTGTCCCACCGAAGATTCGCGATCTGATCCAGCATGAACTGACTTTGATCGAAGAACTCCATTACGAAGCCTATTTTCTGACGGTCTTCGATCTGGTTCGATTTGCTCGTGAACGCGGGATTTTGTGTCAGGGACGCGGCTCGGCGGCAAACTCTGTGGTCTGTTTTTGTCTCGGAATTACCTCGGTCGATCCCAGCCGCATTGATGTTTTATTCGAACGATTCGTCAGTCGGGAACGCAATGAAGCGCCGGATATCGACGTGGATTTTGAGCACGAGCGTCGTGAAGAAGTGCTTCAGTATCTTTTCGATCGCTATGGTCGTGATCGGGCAGGAATGACCGGTGCGGTGATCACGTATCGGCCTCGCTCGGCAATCCGTGATATCGGGCGAGCGCTGGCTTTGTCGAACGATCGAATCGACAAGCTGGCCGGACAGATGGAACATGTTGATCGCGCGGAATTGTTCCCCGAGCGAATGCGCGAAGGAGGAATGGATCCCGAATCAAAACTGGGGCGTCGCCTGCTGGAGCTGCTGAACTCATTGCTGACATTCCCTCGACATCTTTCGCAACATTCTGGTGGAATGGTGATGTCACGCGGACTTCTGAGCGAACTCGTGCCGATCGAGAATGCATCCATGCCTGGCAGAACCGTCATTCAATGGGACAAAGATGATCTCGATGCGCTTGGGTTGCTTAAGGTCGACTGCCTGTCGCTGGGGATGTTGAGCTGTATTCGACGAGCTTTCGATATGATTCAGAAACATCATGGTCGTACATTGACCCTGGCGAATGTACCGTCAGAAGATTCTCAGGTTTATGATATGGTCAGCGCGGCCGATACCGTCGGTGTATTTCAGATTGAAAGTCGCGCGCAGATGAGCATGTTGCCGCGATTGAAGCCTCATTGCTTCTACGACCTGGTGATCGAGGTCGCAATCGTGCGTCCGGGGCCGATTCAGGGGGACATGGTTCATCCCTATCTGCGGCGTCGTGCCGGAGAAGAGCTGGTTGAGTATCCTAACGCGGCTGTGCGATCAGTGCTCCACAAGACTCTGGGAGTCCCGATCTTTCAGGAACAGGCGATGCGTCTGGCGATTGTGGCGGCCGGGTTCACTCCTGGAGAAGCAGACCAACTTCGTCGCGCCATGGGGGCCTGGCGGAAGACAGGTGTGATCGCGAAGTTTCATGAAAAACTAGTTCAGGGAATGATCGAGCGAGGCTACGATGGTGAGTTCGCCGAGCGTGTTTTCAAGCAGATCAGCGGATTCGGAGAATATGGCTTTCCCGAATCTCATGCTGCTAGTTTTGCTCTGTTGGTTTATGTGTCATCGTGGATAAAACGCTACTACCCGGCTGTCTTTGCCGCTGCGTTGATCAATAGTCAGCCAATGGGGTTTTATGCCCCGGCCCAGCTTGTTCGCGACGCGCGCGAACATGGAGTCCTGGTCCTTCCGGCTGATGTGAATGCCAGTGACTGGGACTGTACTTTAGAAGCTCAGAAGCAACCTGCAGATCCTGGCAAATCTCCATTTTTGCATCGTGATCAGTCTCACGCCCTGCGGCTTGGGTTTCGTCTGCTGCGAGGTTTCTCGGAAGACTACGCGAGGCAGATCGAAGACGCGAGGCGACGTGGCGGTCAATTTCGCTCACTGGAGGAATTTGCGCGTCGCACGCAGCTCAGTCGTTCTGTCCTGCAATTGCTGGCCCGTGCTGATGTGTTTGCTTCAATTGAGATTGATCGCAGGAGTGCCTACTGGAAATGCTTACCCGCACGCGATCGTCTTCCCTTGTTTGACGACGAACGAATTCCCGCCGTTGACGAGCCAACTCCGGAACTGCCAGAAATGTCGCCTCAGGATGAAGTGGTTGAAGATTATTCGTCGGCTGGCCTGACGCTGCGAAAACATCCCGTGAGTTTTCTTCGTGAGCAGCTTATTCTGCTGAAGGCCGTCACGTCAGAGCAGCTGAGTGAAATGGAGCCGGATCGTCGAGTCAAGGTGGCTGGTTTGGTTCTCATGCGCCAACGTCCGTCCACGGCCAGCGGAATTACTTTTGTGACGCTCGAGGACGAGACCGGGATTGCCAATCTTGTTGTGTACCCATCCGTTTGGCAGCACTTCCGTCAGACCGCGCGTTTTGCGTCAGTTATTCTTGCGACAGGTCGTTTGCAACGAGAAGGCGATGTCATCCATGTGGTTTGCGAGCGACTGGATGACGTCAGCAAGATGCTGGCGCAGATCGATTCGAAGTCTCGGAATTTCCGCTGATCTGGAGAGCCCTTGTCGTTTGGGCTTCAGCCGGACAACAGAGAGCATTGGTGTTGCATCTGTTACCGACGGAGTATTACTGCCGTTGGCCGGAACGAGTCAGCATTCAGTTTGTAGAGTTTTTCAGGTCTCTGCATCCAATATCTGCTGAGCCGGATTCAGTCCGGTCAGCGTTTCCCACTTCGCCGCTAATCTCGAGAAAACAGACGTTGGCTGCGAGATTTCGAATGGCCGGCCGTTGATGTGGCTCACGGGCAGCAGGCCGACCGGAGTTGATGACAGGAATGCTTCGTCGGCCGACGATAACTCATCGACAGAAATCTGCCGACGGAAAAAAGGGATCTGTAGTACAGCCGCCAACTCCTCAACAACCTCAGAGCTGAGACTCTTCAGGGTTCCTCGATCAGGCGTAGAGATCTTTCCGTCATGAACGAGGAAGAAACACGATGTGCTGGTCTCGGTGATGAATCCGGCATGATCAAGCAGCAATGCCTTACTTCCCGGTTCAAGCCTGGCAGCCTGCTGATCAGCCAGCCACCAATGCAGTCGGTTCCGAACCTTGTGTTCTACGGGAAAGCAGTCCTCCGGAATTTGTCGAACGTTGGGAATTCGCAGCCGCACGCCATGCTGAAGACCGGAACGCCACAATTGGAATGGCAGCACAAACGTGTGGATCACCGTTGTCAACTGATCAGCAAGACCAGCCAGATAAGTGGGGTTCGAACCGGCTGTCGAAAACAGCACGATACCAAGGTCCTGGTTCTTCGAAATCAGTGCGGCATTGTTTCGAATAATCTCTCGCGCCGCCGTGGCTAGTTCCTCACTGCTCCAACGCTGAGGAAACCCCAACGCGCTGAGCGAATTTGTCAGCCGGTCAATATGCTGATCCAGTCGAAACGGTCGATGATGATAGGTGCGAGCCATCTCCGTTACTGCCGCACCGGCCACAACGCCAAGATCCCAGACAGGAAGGCCGGTCTGAGAAAATGGCTGCAGAAGTCCGTTGATCCAGGCAAGCGGTTCAGACATGAAAACTCAACAGATCCTTCCGTAGATCGCCAATTTTTCTGCGAGGTTGAAGAGGGAAAGTCTTCCTCGCGGTGATGGAGGAGAGGACGCTTTTCAGTTGGTTCCTCGTTGATAGTACAGCCAGTTACTTAGTGATTAACATTCGACGCTGGGCCAGTTTGGACGATATCGCAAACCCGATGACCAACGCTAACTGCACGCCAGCAAAGATCCCAAGTGCGAGCAATCGGCCTTCGGTAAATCCATAGGTATGAAGTCCGGCCTTCAATTCGTTAACACCAAACCATGACCATGCCGTCACAATATTGCCGATCATAGCCAACACGGCCGTACCATAATCGTTGACCATTTTGTCCCATCGCGCGTGCAGGATCACGGCATTCCACAGGACGATCAGCATGGCTCCGTTTTCCTTGGGATCCCAGCCCCAGAATCGTCCCCAGGAATCGTCAGCCCAAAGTCCGCCAAGAACGGTGCCAACCAGACTGAAGAACAACGCAAAACACAGAGTCCCATAGACCAGCTTTCCGCAGTCCTTCAGTTCCGCCGAAAATGTTGATGCATTCCCGCCGGGAGCGAGTGATCGTCCCAGAACCGCCTGGACACAGTAGAAGAGCCCTATGAATCCCGCGAGGAACGTTGCCGCATATCCCAGTGTGATACAGACCACATGAGTTGCCAACCAGAACGTTGTATCCAGAACCGCCTGCATCACGCCCAGAGTATCCCCTTCATCGCGTGCCAGATAATGAGCAATGACCAGTGAGCCTGCACCAACAGACGCTCCCAGAATATTGCCAATGCCGTTCTTCATGACGAGCTCTACAACGAACGAGGCAATCACAACTGCCCATCCGATAAAGATGGCAGACGAATACAGATTGGTGACCGGCGGGCGTCCGGAAATCTGCATACGCATCAACAGCGCCAGGGAATGCAGAGCGAAGGCCAGAACCAGCAGGAACAGACTCGTGCGACGAAGTGTTGTGCCAAAGAACAACCAGCCCATAAACGAGAGCACGATCACCATCACATACGGATACGTGGCCTGCATAAAGGGTTCAAAGAAGTTGAACCAGGCTTCTTTTCGAACTGTTGCCATATCGACATGCGGCACATTTCCGGAGTCGAGCATTTCGCGGTAGCCGCCGACTGCGGTATTGAATCCGTCAACGTCGCTATCCTGCCAGGTCTTCAGCAGCGTCGCGACGTAGCCTGAAGTCTTATCGAAGGTGTCTGAACACTCTCCGCCGGGCAACAGGTGGGCTGCTCTCTTGTGGAGATCGTCCCAGACAAGTTTTGCCAACTCGACATTCATTGCATTTGCAAGTGCCGGAGGATCATCCGAACCCAGCTTCTGCAACTTTGTGCGAATCTCCAGCAGACGTTTGTCCTGCGGATCCGATTCTGAGATGACAGAAAAGACTTCGAATAACTCCGAAGAAATGCGTTCTGATGCGATTTCGCGAGCCTTTTCCTGAGGAACAGCGGCGGCAATTTGTTCTGCCGTGCTGCCCGATTCGGCAGCAGAGATCAGCCCAAGAATTTGTCTCAGAAACGTATCATCGACGCGTGCAATAGCTTCTGCAGCTCGTTGCTGAATGACCTTTCCATCTGTTGTTTCCTGCTGAGTTTCTCCGCTGTCGCCCCCCAGGATTTTGTAGCTGCCAATTACTGATTTTGTGAGCAGCTCCTGAGGCAACTTGTCCTGCATGTAGGCATTAAACTCGTCCCAGGTTGAGAGCTGATTTTGCTTCATCTGCTCATTCAGTTGACGCACAGCATTTGCGCCAACCAGCGTTTCCCACGATCGTTGTTCATCACTTGATCCGGTTGGAACGGCCATCACAGCGGGCTCGTTCCCCAACAGACGCAGAATTCGCCAGCAGTCGATGTAAGAGCCCAGTAAACTGTCAGAGTTCCGCATCAGGAACATCTGAGAAAGCTGATCAATCCGACTGACTGTTTCGAACAATCCTGAGACTCGACGCTCCAGTATCGTCAGTGAGTTTTCCTGTTTATCGCGTTGTTTCTGGCGAGCCTTCTGCAGAATGGAATCCAGCTCTTTGATGTTCTTCTGGATCTCGACCATTGAATAGGTGAGCCCGCCGCGTTTTTCCAGACCCAGCAATGACAGAACCTGATCATCATCAATCTTGATGACTCGATGACGAGCGGCCACTTCTGGTCGGCTGACGACATCCAGCAACCATTGTACAGCGGGCCGACGACGTACCATCAGCGAACGCATTCTTGATTCCACTACGTCTTTTTCAGAGGAACTGACCGTGGCGATCTTTTCGATCCACTCGCTATATGAACCCTCGAACTTCTCCAGTTCTGCCACCTGTGCATTGGGCCATGCTTTACTGAACGCAGTCAGGATTTTCTTCCGTTGCTTTGGCTCACTCAGCTCCGCTGACTCAAGCTCCCCTTCAAATGCAGACTTGTGTGAATTCACAAGCAGTTGTGTTCGAGCAACTGAATCGATCGGCTGAGCACGGCCGCTCCATGCGATCGGCAATTGCGCGAAGCCATACAGATTCATCGTGGCCGGATCTTCTTTTGGAGGGCGAGCCTTACTTCCCAGCCACGCCGCAAAAATCAATGCAATAACCAGAGGAATCCAGAGCGATGCAATCAGAGAAGGCTTCTGCAGACTCGTTACCAATGCCGCATCTGCGACCTTTGCCGGCGCAAATCCCGGACGATCCAGGAGACTTGAGTGGCCAACGCTTGATGCCTTTGCTTCCGGAGCAACTTTCTTTGCTGTCCGTTCTGTTTTATCGAGGAACCTGAACAGAGTCTGTCCGAACTGAGCAAACATGCCAAAAGACACGATCATGCATGCGATGTAAGGCAACATCCAGCCAGTATTGTTCACGACAGATATCGTCGACGCTTCCTTTCCGTCTTCGAGGGCCTGGAAGCCCGATTGATAGAACGTTTCGCCCTTATATCTCAGAGGATTGTTCATCCACAAAGTAAACTTGTCTGTAGATCCATCATTCGGATTGGTGATTTCAATCTCTGACCGATAGTCACGCGGGGTCGCAGTCCCAACGTAATTCGTGCGGCTGACATCAACCAGCTTGACCTCGTAAGGTTTATAGTTCCGCTGAAATCGCAGGTAGAAGAAGTAGTCCTTGCCATCAACCGTGGCTTTCTCTGCGAGCGGCGCGCCGCGCAGTTCGCTGACGTTCTGAGCCACCAGCATCGTCTGCAGGACTTTTCCACCATCGCGGCTCACCACGTCGATATAAATTGCGCTTTGATCGTGTGAGTCATCCATCCCTGTGACGGGCTCAAGTCGTTCAGGAGCAGCAAACGATCCCAAGCCGGCATCGGTTCGCAATTTGTCGTCAGGAATCAAGCCTCGTAATCGACTGTTGCGCTGAAACTCACGGACAACCACATCAAACGGCAAGGAGGGAAGGCTGATGACTTGACCGGAGGCTGGCGGTGAAATAGCCGCTTCGTCTGATTTCTCGGGAGCTGCTGTCGCTGCCTTCAGCAATCGCTCTTCGGGAATCACAAGGACCTGATCTTTGCCATCCGTTTTCTGGGTGATGATAGCCAGTTCACGTTCGCGAATATCTCGGATGAAACCCGATGTTTCTCCTTCCACCAACGACAGCATGTTCTCCTTGGCCAGCAGACCGACCTGAAGTTCACTGATCATGAGCATCGCGACACCAAAATGCAGCAAAGCGATGCCTCCGCGTTTGTCGAACAGCAGGTTAGACCCCAACAGCAGGACCAGCGAACACGCGGCGCCCTTGAGAAGCTGCCACAGAATTCTCATGGAGGACAGGTTAAGCCGGGCTTTTTCACCGCCGAGCACGAAGTAGAGCAGGACTCCGATCAATGACACCGCGATCAACAGCATGACGCCTCGAGTCAGCTTTGAGCTGGCTTTGGCAAGGATCGCTGTGGCCAGAGCTGCCAGTCCCGAGATGGCAAGAACACTTAGGAGGAGATACCAAATTTGTCCGGGTCCCAACACCGTGTCACCGTACTCGACCCCCGTCTGCATATTGCCTGTAATGACGACACCAGCCGTCAGGATCAGGCCGACAACGACAAGGCCGATCCCGGCTGCCAATCTCAGACCTTCCGCGCGAACGCGAAACTTTAGTGAATGAGCTGTAGTGAGATTCGCAAGCATGATCCAGCCGATCGTCCAGCCTCCGGGGAAAGGAATCTTTCCAAAGATCCCGAGGCTCTCCGCAATCTTGTCTCCCTGGTCACCAAACATCGATGGAGGGAAAAGATCTCGAACCTGAATCCACGCGATGTACGTCCGGAAGTACTCTGCCATGACTTGCCAGACGTCTCGACGAGCCTGTGCCAGGCTGCCGACGAATACAATTAACATCGCCAGGATGAACAGCACGCACGTCAGCTTCAAAGAAGCCAACGCTCGTATCGCGGTCATCAAGGAGTTTTCAAGTTCTTGCGGAAATGCTTCGCCGTCTTTTCGACCAGACGAAAGATCACCAGGCAATGTGGTTGAAGACATGACGGTTTCCTCTGATTCATTATCGTGTTTGGGGCACGAGTTACTCGTATGTGTCGTTAATGGCTGGAGTTGATACTCTCTTCCACCTTTGGTCCGAGCAGTTTATTCAACGTTGAGCGATTCACAAAAACTTCGAAAGGCGGCTCGTTGAACTTCCGCCGTGGAATTAGAACTTCGATACTTGAAGACCCATAACTTGTCTTTGTAACTGGCAATCATGCCAAGGATCGTTTCTGTATCGCTCTTGATGGTTATCCATTGGCCGGTCAGTCCCTTCAACGTCAGCGTCTCGACATCCTTCATCATCTCGGCCGGATCAGTTTCCGGAAGCTGCAATTGTCCTCGCCAACGCACAAACTGCGGCTCGACTCCAGCAGTTCCGGGCAGATCGCTGACCGTAATTCGAGCAGACGCATCCGACGGCCCCGTAGTCCAGGCAAATGCACTGAACTGATCGTTCTGAGCCGCAACCCAGTCCTTCGGGACTTCCCAGCGAAACGGAACCGCTTCAAACTGATCACGAAGAAGATCCGATGTGAGAACCTTTTCGTCTTCCCGTGCGACCTCATACTCACGGATATTCGAGCTGCTGCCGCAACCGGAAAGAGTGAAGAGGAGAAGTGTGATGTACAGGGGCAGCTTATTCATGAATCGAATCGAAGGTGGGGCGAGACGGGGGTTAAAAAAGGGCAGTCAGTAACGTGTGTTGTTCAGGTCAGGTCGGAGAAACAAAATGTCCAGATGTTCCGTGCAGGGTATCCGCACCGCCCGGAGCGAAACCCACACAATCAGTTGCCTATAAGTACCCGGCAACGGCAAATTGCCAGAATCATTGAACTCCCTATTCTAGGCGAGTGAGACACGAATTTCACGGAGTTCAGCGGTTCTTCCAAAATCAACCGCCAACGCGATGGCACTCACGGCACATATCAAAACGGCGGTCGCTGACATGATTAACGACATTGAAGATTTGGCCGGTTTGTTGCTCCCACGCCACAGCAGCGGCGGTTGGGGAGATCCAGATCGATTCCACGATCTGAGAAGCAACTGAGCCAGAACCGAGTCGGATGTTCCCTGTCAGGGTCGAATCACCCGGTTCGGACACTCGCGGTTCCACAGATCCATTGGCCGAGTCTCTGTGTTCAGACCCCGCGATCCTCGCCGTTTGGTCCGGATTCATGGACGTGTCTCGCTGTGCTTGTAGTGAACTGATCGATGGCAAGGCATTTCCTACTACGGTTCCAATCAACAGGGACACCGACGCCACGATCCAGCCGGAGGTCACGACCGTACCGCGACGATTCGTATGCAACGTTGTAGAAAAATCAACGTTGTCAGGAGTGATTGATTTCTCCGCAGGCGCTAACTCCGTGGGTTCTGTCACATCGGACTGCCGGAGGGCTGCAAGGATTCGATCATCCAAAGAATGATCGGGCTTACGCAAAGATAAAGCCCGAATTTTCAGTTCCAGTTCACTCATGAGCTTCTCCTCAATTCTTCTTCCAGCTTCATGATGGCTCTACGGTATCGAGTGGCTGCTGTTGCCGATGGTATTTCCAGCACTCCGGCGATTTCTTCAAACGTCAGCTCGGAGAAAATCTTCATGACCACAATCTGACGACTCAACTCGTCCAGTTGGTCAATCGCACTTTTCAGTGACTCTGTTTCATCGTTTTGATTCGCAGTTGCTGAACTATTGGATAAATGTGAATCAGATCCGGCCGAAGCAAAAATCGATTCAGTGATGGATCGCTGGTGCTGTTGCCGACGTCGACAGTCAATCGCCGCATTTCGCACAGCCGCAAATACGTATGACGCAAGGCTGCCCTCAGGAGGTTCTGACTTCTGACACAGCCTCGCAAAGGCCTCATGCACGGCGTCTTCCGCCATGCTGGAGCAGCCCGTCACGGTCAACGCCACTGAAAACAGTGACTGACGATGCTTTCGGTAAAGCTGCTCAAGTTTAGTGCGCAAGACGCTTTCCATGCCTGAGTTTTCACGGCCACTGCTTCGCGAATCACCAAACTGCGTCCAGAAGTTTATTATGAAACAGTCTTTCGACTATTTAACGATGGGTTCCGCACATTTGATTCAGCGATCGACTCGAATTACACGCACCACGCTGCGGGAATTATTCAGGAATTCTGACCTGACTGCAAAATTCTAAAATTCGGCCCGAGATGACCCGTTGGTCACGCTTCCATCGCTACTTGATCAAATAGCGTTTTGCGTCCCCAACGGTTTTGGGATCCTTCTCTTCAAGCATTTTCAGATTGGCCAGTGCTTTGACAGCGTGTTCCGGAAGTGCCGCAGCCGTACCATCAGCCGCCGGCTCGCCAACGTCACGACTACACTGAATGACGTAACGCACGATGGCTCGGCGGATCGCAGGAATCTCAAAATTCTTGTCGTCATACAGGGCGATCAGGCGATCCTGAATGCTCCAGTCTTTCCACCGTGCAAGGTCCGTAATCACGAGATCGGCCAGTTCCGGACGATCAAGGAGAATGTGCATCGATTGCTTCAGTCGGTCTTTTGGAATTCGATCCGGCTCATAGGTCCACATAAATCGCAGTGTCTGCATGACGGCATAGGTTTCACTGAATGGAAGAGGTATCTCTTTCCCCTTGGCGTCGGTTGCGACCTTGGTTCGCATCTTTGCGTCCTCCAAAGCCTGCAGTCCTTCCTCGCCACGGATCAGCAGATACCCAGCCATCACGCCCTCAATCCCGAGCCGGAAGTCCGCATCAAGAATCAGGATTTTCTTTTCCAGTAAGGCAGCGTCTTCAGGCTGACCGCACAAGCCAGCCATCAGGCCATAGAAGCCGATTCGAGTCACAGGAGTTTTGGGATCGACCAGCCACTGCAGAATCGTTTCCCGAGGAAGCCTGTCCTTTAGTGGCACAATGACGTCGTATGGAGCCGCAGCAAATTCTGCAAAGGCGTCGTTCGACACCAGCAAGTCCGGATGTTCAAAGTAGGGCAGAAAATACATCAGACGTTCGGTCTGAGCTTTGGGATCTGTTACCGGGGCTGGCATCTTAGAAAGATACTTCCACGCGTCGGTCGAAACTTCGGCCGGGGCATGCCAGTCTTCCAGACGTTCTTCTGGTCCCATCAGTGTATATCGAGTTGTCTCATTGCCAGCCACATACAGCGGCATCTCAAGAACCTGACCGACCTTGAATTTGTCGCCGCTTGAAAAGCCAATCTCAACGACTTCAAATTTCGAGGTGCCTCCCTTCACTGCCGTTGCTTTCTCTCCACCTAACCATTTACCGAGGACCAGGTGATCACACTGCTGAATTTGTTCAGCCATCACCAGGGTCGGGGCATCGCAGAATGGACAGAAAGCGGCTTCTGCAGATGCAGAAACGAGAGCCATCAACAGCACAGCCAGCAGAGGAAGCATTCGCATGAGAGGGACTTTCCGGCGGGATCGTGAAGCACTGCGACAACATGTTTAGCAGCGGTCAGACGTTGTCCCATCATACCGACCACATCCGGAAATCAATAGTTGCAGGCGTCCAGAGATGTCAGGAACCGATCTTGAGAGCAAGTCTCAAAACTCCGAGATGATGCCCAGCGAGACTACGAATGCACGACTACGTCAGCACGGAGTTGAGTCACAATGGTCTTAAGGATCTAAACGCTGATTTTCGACGGGAAGTCACCATCGGCCCCTGAAAGTTGTTCGTTTATTCCAGCACCCGTGCATTGTCAATGTGGTACAGGCGCGACAGATCGTTGGCGTCGACTTGCGGATCGATATGAAAAATGCCTTCCACATCAAACGGCCGCAGTTCCATGTAGTCCGCCGTGACGCCCTCGGCCATCGCGATCCCTATGATGTCGTAAATCTTGGGCTTGCGCTGAAAACAGCAAATCCCTGTATCGCGAACGAATGCAAATGATTTGAGACCGGTCGACTCAAAGGTTGGATACATGTAGCCACGAATCCGAACCGGCTTACCGTCCAGGGCCTTCAGCCATTCCGGAAAATACTCGACGGCATTCACCGGAACAGGTTCCATGTTGAGGACTTTGAGCAGATCAATGTCATCAAACGAAACTCGAACGGCCGAGGTTCCTCGCTCTTTCCGCAGGCGTTTCTCCGGAATCAGAAGCTCAATCTTTCGCGTTTCGCCAGCAACGGAGTTCTCGACAACTGGCACATCAGCAGGTCCCTGGAGTCCAGAGTGAGCTGATGTCAGTACGGGCGGAGTTACCGGTACTGCGGGCTGCGTTGCAGACTCGGCGATTGCCTGTTGGACACGAGAAGTTTCTGCCTCTGATGCCGCACTGGCAGGCGTGACGGCTGGCGCCTCAGTCGTGGCAGGTTGAGTATTTCGTGCCGATGCCTCGGGCTGCTGTTGAGTCGGAGTTGGCTTGGTGCTGTCGAAATCGACGTAGCCCTCTTGAGATTCTCCACAACCTGAAGATGCAGCAACGAGGCTGAGGACCAGTGCGGAGGTGGTACGTCGATTGATCATGGCTATCTGCATCCTGTCAACGTGTGACCTAAAATCGCGTCCACGCCTCTTCTACCAGTTCCGCCTCCATGGAATACACGGGCGCAAAATCATAGTCGTCTGATGGTGAGCCTTCGCCCGCCTTCACATCGGCCTTCAAAACTCCAGCGACAGCTACCATACCAATATACGCTGGCGTTGTAAGCTGCCACTTGTTGTTAACGCCAAGTTTCTCTTTTGCCTCCGGGGACAATTCTATGGCCTCAAGGTCCGGACCTCGATAAGACAACTGAGGACGTTCGCCGTCATTAAAGGATTTCAGTGTCACGAAAATGAAGTCATGAGATTTCGGCTTTCCTCCCATGCAACATTCCCCGTTATCTTTCAGGAGAATGAACCGGGTGAGTCCTTCAGTTTCCTGAGTCGCCCACATGAATCCCTTCAGATAAACCTTTTGACCCACAAGAGTTGCCACATCCGGGTGCAGTTTGCGATGTCCGTTGATAAACACAAACTGCTTATCAGCGATATCCTTGGGAAAAGTTACGCGAGCAAAGCCTTCTGGAACTTCGGTGGAATAAGCATGAGCCATTTTTGCTGAACCAAGTGCAAAACTGGCAATAGACAACACCAGTCCAATCGCAGCCATCCCCGTCCCTTTGACAGAGCCGGTGGAGGCACGGATTCGGGTGATCGCGGCAATCCCAATAAAAATCCCGAAGAAGGCAACGTACAATCCAAAAATGCCAATGAATCCCGTTAGCCCGAGCAGTCCTAAAGACAACGCAATCGGAGCCCATGGAGAGATGGGGATGTAGTCAAAATCTTCACCTTCCGAAGATTCTCCCCACGCACCAAGGGACGGTTTCTCGGGCGAGGCTGAACCCAACTCATCACCATCTGATGAGCGAGGCGAGTTTGTCGAAGGTGACGTCTCAGCCAGAGAGAGGTTTTCCGTTGTCTCGGTAATGTTCAAGGTAGGGCAATCAAGCGTTTGTTCAGTCATCGGTCCATTCCTCAGGCGCAATGTCGGCTTCTCGCGATTTTACGTCCGACTCCCGGGCTTCGTGAAACGAATCCGCCCTAAAACTGACGACACGGGGTGAATCGGCCCTCTGATTTAACCGGTTTAGCAGGCTTCACCGACACTTTATGGTCCGATTTTAGGCTCCGTGTACAAAATTGGCAGTGTTTTAACGAATTGCCTACATTCCGGATTCGAGTCGAAACCGAAGTCATTTGTACTCTCCGAATAAATCCCGATGATCGTTCTGCTTCAGTCTTCAGACAACAAATCAAGACGAGTGAATCCTGTTTCTTCGTTGATCTGAATCAGGACGCAATCGGTCTGCTGAAATCAGAGAAGTTTGTCCCCATGCGCATCGTCGTTCTTTACAATCAGGTTGCCGCGACTGACTCAAGTGGTGATCTTGACGTGCTGAAGCAGTGCGTTGCCGTTGAGGAATCTTTGCGTCAACTTGGTCACGAGGCACTTCGGCTCAGTTGTTCGTTGAATCTTGGTCCAGTCCGAGATGCTTTGCTCCGACTTAAGCCCGATGTTGTTTTCAATCTGGCTGAATCTCTGGACGGTACGGATCGCCTCATGCCGGTTGTTGCTGTTTTTCTGGAAGCACTGGGGCTTCCTTTCACCGGTGCGTCAAGTCTTGCGATGTTGACGACGACCAGCAAGCTTGTGGCGAAGCAGCGCCTGCTGGATCAGGAGATCTCGACACCGGCCTGGCTTACTCTGCGTGGCGACGACTGTTGGCGAGGTGCTCATGAACGAAGTTGGAATCCCGACAGAGCGATCGTTAAAGCGATTGCCGAACACGCGTCGTTGGGTCTGGGAGATGACAGCGTCGTCGAGTGCGGTCGTCACTCAATGGAGAAACTGCGATCCTTGATTGCTGCTCGTGCTGAACGGTTTGGCACTCCACATTTTGCGGAGCAGTTTATTGACGGGCGAGAATTTAATCTTAG
>CAMAXD010000008.1 GCA_945861975.1 Candidatus Kuenenia stuttgartensis
GTTCATTTTGTTACGGACTGGTCATTTAACTCCAGTTGCTCTCCACCCTGCCTCACGGCAACGCAGTTACTCTTGTTGTTCAGGCTGGTAACGTTCGCCTGGAAGGGACTTTCACCCTCCTGATCAAACGCCTTCACAGGCGCACTAGCGACAGCAGTTCATCCTGCCTGCCACCGCTTGATCGCCTCGATCGGCCAAACGAGCATCAGGACATTCAGGATCAGGCAATCTCGGATCGTGATCAGAAGAATTAGCTCCGTCAGCAGGAAGAACACCCTCGAACGACGAAAGCCCAGCAATCGTGCCAGCAGGTATCCAGCAATGCAGGCGATGAGGTCTCCTAAAGAATTGATGACCGAATCACCACAGTAGTCTTTGGAGATAGTCGCTGCTCGATAGCGTTCGATGATCGCCGGGGAGTTCTCCAGAATTTCCCAGCCTGCTTCCAGAACCACAGCTGTCAGAAAACGACTCGGTTCCGATACCCTCCGCAGCAGCCAATACAACAGCCCGCACAAGATGACGCCGTGCAAGACATGAGTCAACGAGTATGGATCGATGAAGTGCTGGGAATTGTGTGACGACCAGATGTCCCAGGACCAGGGGGACAGTCCGCCACATTTGCACCACAACGGCTGGCCCATAAGATGGAGGATGATGGCCATCGCCATACTGACCGCGACAGTGCTCAATCGCAAACGCCGAGAATCGGTGGTGGCGATCTCCGTCTGTTGATCTTCTGTCAGCATACGTGTCGGCCCTTTGTCAAAACTGCGATAGTGAATTTGTGAAGAAATTAGAACAAGGTTTTCTGACTTCGCATATTCGTCGCCACTTCTTCTCCGGGCCAGGCAGGCATCTCGGGCACAATTTCATCGTACTGCCGAATGGCGTTGTGCATCCGTCGAGCGAAGTCGGGAGCGAACTTGTCGTCGGGGGCGTGAGTAAAGATGAACGGATTGAGGCCCTGACGAATCCAGTCGGCGATCACCGGAGCCCATTCGTTAATCCATGGCGTCACGTCATCCAGATTGTTCCGTCCGACGATGCGTAGAAACGGATGTTCGCCGGTGACGGTTTTCCGAATCGGTGTCTTTGGCTTGCGAGACTGTGAGATCCTCTCGATTTCATCGGCCGGTGGCTTTGAATACAGGCAGCGGCTGTCGAAAAGGACTTTGTCCATGCGAAGTTCTCGCAGCAGATCATCCAGCCAGAGTTCGTTAGTCCCCGAGTCGTACCAGTCGAAATGTCGCACTTCGACAGCCCACGGCATGTACGTCGGAAGGACTCGCAGGAAATCTTCAAGGACATCACGTTCGCCTGGAGAAAAGTCCGGCGGCAATTGCAAAAACGACGGGCCAAGGCATTGATGCACGCCCAGCACATCAGCGACTTCGATAAATGCTTTCAGCTCTGTACTCGCATTTCGAAGTCGCTTGTCGTGGGAGATTGATCGGGGCATCTTCAGAGAGAACTGAAATCCCTTCGCGACCGATTCAGCCCAGCGCTTCGCCGTGTCCATATTCGGCAGAGCATAGAACGTGCTGTTGCCTTCGACAGTGTGAAAGATCTTCGAATACTGCCCCAGCCAGTCGGCTCTGGGAGCCTTCGCCGTATACAGCGAGCCTCGCCAATGATCGCAGGCCCAGACGGGACAGCCAAGATAGAGGGGATTCGAGGCAGACATGATGAAGAATCAACCGCATCAGAAAACCGGAGATGAAAACGATGGTCGAAATGCTTTCAACCGTCAGGATCATCCAACAGCTCTCTGAGCCGCGTCGATAACTCACCCGAGTAACGCTCACACCAGGATTCATCAATCAGTCCGATGGAGATCATATCCAAAATATGCACCTGATCTTTACGTCGAAATGACGTCAGCTTCATCCGCACCAGTGATTCCAGAGGAAGAGTCTTTGCCGACTGGATCACTTCGAACGGCTCCACATTCGGAACAGGTTCAGGGTACTCTTCTCGCACCTTCTCCCCCGCGAAGATCACATGTACCGCATCGCGGGCCCCTGCATGGGGACCATCCAGAAACATGCTGACGGCTGCAGAGTGGCGATAGAGAAAACCGGCCTGCTCAAGGACTTCAATGGCTCGGGGCAAATCGCTTCGATTGAGAATAATGTCGACATCACGAGTATTCCGGACAACGGATTCATCTACCTGAGCGACCCAGAACTGAACCGCGTTTCCGCCGATCACAGCATAAGGGACCTCCGCGGCATTCAGCGCTTGCGTCACTCGGCGAAGTCGATCCTTGACGATTTCCACAGCTCGCTCAATCCGTTCCCAAAGGGCATCACCCGTATATTTTACCGGAATCATTTCGTCACCTCGGACCATACGATACCAGTCACTTCGCCAGAACCAAACGTCTTCACAGAAGAATTATCTCACTTCGGACCGCGATGATGCCTGAACAAGGCCTGCTCCGCTACATGTCTGAAGTAACAGTGGCTATACTCCCCTGATCTGTTGTTTCTCGATCTGACATCCAACACATCCCACGGCGGGGAGATTTCTGGTGGCCACTCGAATTCTAAGCATTTCCGGTCTGCGCGGCATTGTTGGTGATGGACTTGATCCGGTTTACGTTTCACGCTTTGCGGCGGCATTGGGAACCATCTTCTGCGGCGGAAAAGTTGTCGTGGCAAGAGACGGCCGATCGACCGGCCCCATGCTTCATCAGGCCGTGGTCTCGGGATTGCTCGCCACCGGTTGCGAAGTGTTGGATGCGGATGTCTGCACGACTCCAACCTGCGGTGTTCTCGTCAAACATTACCAGGCGGCTGGAGGTCTGCAAATTACGGCCAGCCACAATCCCATTGAATGGAACGGCCTGAAGCCATTTGCTCCGGATGGCTCTGTCTTCAATAAGGATCTCGGACAGCAGTTGATCAACATACTTGAAACAGACGCGATCGCCTGGAAAAACTGGTCCGGCATCGGCAAAGTGACAAAACTAGTTGATCCTTCAAAGCCGCATATCGACAAGGTCCTTTCACTGGTCGATGTGGAAGCAATTCGCAAGAAGAAATACCGAGTTGTCCTCGACTGCAATCATGGCTCGGGTGCTACTTGCGGACCACGCCTGCTGGAAGCATTGGGCTGTGAAGTGGTCGTTCTGGGCGGAACTCCGGATGGTCGCTTCGAACACATTCCTGAACCCACCGAAAAGAATCTCGGCGACCTTTGTCGAGCCGTGGTTCAGCATAAAGCCCACGCTGGTTTTGCTCAGGACCCTGACGCAGACCGCATGGCGATCGTCGATGGCGACGGCCGCTACATAGGCGAAGAACTGACTCTGGCCCTTGCTGCCGATTTTGTGCTTGAGCGTCGTAAAGGTCCGTTCGTCGTCAATGGGTCCACCAGTCGAGTCACCGCTGACATCGCCGCCAAACATGGCTGCCAATTCCATCGCAGTTATGTCGGGGAAGCTCATGTGTGTGCCAAGATGAGATCTGTGCAGGCAGTGCTTGGCGGTGAAGGAAACGGCGGCGTCATCGAGCCAGCCGTTGGTTACGTTCGTGACAGTTTGGTCTCGATGGCCTATGTGTTAGCAGGCATGACGGACAAGAAGAAGACTTTGGCGAAGTGGGCCGATTCTTTGCCGTTCTACACCATCGTCAAAGATAAAATCACCTGCCCGGCGAATGCTGTTCCCGCAGCTTGTGATGCTCTTCGAAAAGCCTTCCCCGACGCCGAAGCCCGCGACGGAGACGGTCTGCGACTCGACTGGTCCGATCGTTGGGTCCAGGTCCGAGCCAGCAACACCGAACCAATCATCCGTATCATCGCCGAAGCTCCCGAGACCAAAGATGCGGTGAAACTGATCGATCAATCAATGAAGATTGTGGCGGAAGCGGTGAAGCCGTTTGTAAGTTAATGTGGTGCTACGCCACAGTGTGATTCAAAACAAGCATTCCGGCTGGCCGATTTTTGCTGAAATGATTGTCAAGAAAGGTCCGTTCCGTGACATTACGGGAGCTGATTATCCTGACAATCCGAATGCTTCGCTGACTGAATCGTGACTAAACTCCACACGGAGGGCTTTTCGAACGGCCCTGCCGCTCGCCTTGAGGAACACAATGCAAAATCATAAGTACGTCGAACGTTTCGTTAACTTGCTGGATCCGAAGAATAACACGATCTTCAACATGTCGGTTGAAGAAGCGACAGCGCGATTGGGGTCGGGAGATCCTGCGAAAGTCCGCGAGATTGATGGGCAATTTGCTCTTGTGCACCAGAACGGGCACATCATCAGAATGGCTCGATCAATCGGTCGGCCGATGCGATATTTTCTGGCCAAGCAGGTGGCCGGACCTTGCCTCATCGTTGCCGAGCGTATTGATGAAATCGCTGCATGGCTGAAGAAAGAAGGCTTGGACGAACAGTTTCATCCATCGTATACCCGCATGGTGCCCGCTCATCATATTCAGGAACTGGCACTGATTGGCTGCCCGGACCCAAGTCCAGGCTGCGTGCGATTCTTCACGCCGGAACGCAACAAGCTCAGCAACAATCTGGATGAAATTGGTTACGCTTATATTGCCGCGATGCAACAAGAGGTCTACCGCTGGCTGGACCAAATCCCCACGACAGAACCCATCGGAGTGCTCTTCAGCGGCGGCATCGACAGCGGCGCGGTATTCCTGGCGATCTATGATGCCTTACTGAAGCGTGGAGAATCGCCGGGACGGCTCAAGGCGTTCACGCTGTCACTGGATTCGCGAGGCCAGGACGCAGCGCAGGCTCACGAGTTCCTGTCGGCACTGGATCTCGGATTGTTTCTGGAAGTAATCGACGTGCCACAAAGTGCCATCGATTATCGCGAAGCCGTGCGAGTCATCGAAGACTACAAACCTCTCGACGTGCAATCGGCGGCCATGTCGCTGGCTCTGTGCAAAGAGATTCGCAATCGATACCCGGAATGGATTTATCTGGCCGACGGCGATGGCGGCGATGAAAACATGAAGGATTATCCGATTGAAGAGAACAGCGAACTGACGATTCGTAGCGTGTTGAACAACCCCCTGCTCTACCATGAAGGCTGGGGAGTGAATGCCGTCAAACATTCTCTGACTTACAGCGGCGGCCAAAGCCGTGGCCATGTTCGATCCTGGGCGCCGGCAACCATGCTGGGCTTCCGCGGATTCAGTCCGTTCGCTTTGCCGAATGTGATTGAAGTGTCCGAGGGTATCCCGTTCATCGATCTTACCGATTGGCAACACGACAAGCTCTATCAGCTCAAAGGAGAAGTGGTACGTCGCGGGGTTGAACAGATCACAGGGCACACTATGCCTGTGTTTGAGAAACGCCGCTTTCAGAAAGGTGCCACTGAAGACTCAACCTTCGACGCGTTGTTTCCGAAAAATGAACTCCCCTATCGGCAGGCGTTTGCAGAGCTGTATGCACGCTAGCGGCTTGTTGATTTAGCCGCCACCGACCCTGCGTCGGTGGTTTACCGGCTTTTGCACCAGCAAATTTAATTAACAGGTCGCCAGCAACGAGCAGACCTATTTGACGGGACACCGAGGTCCCACCTGAAACTCTCCAGATCCAAGCCGCCCCATGAAAAATTCAGGAGCCAAAGAGTACGCCGTTCTCAATGGTACGGTCGTACTGCCCGATCGACTGTTTGAGGATGGAATGGTCCGCTGGAAAGGGTCGTCTCTCGTCTCTGTCGGTAAACAACGCCGGCTGCCAAAGAGTGTGATACAGATTGATGCCGATGGCGGATTTATCTCACCAGGATTCATAGATATCCATGTTCACGGCGGAAACGGCGCCGACTTTATGGATGGCACTCCGGACGCCGTCCAAACAGCCTGCGAAGCTCACGCGCGGCACGGAACGACCACGATCTTTCCCACAACGACGACAGGCAGCTTTAAAAGCCTGATGGCCATGATTCAGGCTTCTGCGACGGTTCGCAAGAACTCAGCGAACTCATTCGTTCCCAACATCGCCGGAGTTCATCTCTACGGCCCATACTTTGCTGAAGACAAGGTCGGATGTCATTCGAAAGATGGCTGCCGTCCTCCAAAACTGAGCGAATACGAAAAGTACTTCGCCACAAAGATAATCCGCATCGCCACGTGCGCTGCTGAACTTCCAGGAGCATCAGACTTCTACGCATTGGCTCGTCGGAACAAGTGCCTTGTCACCTGCGGACATTCGAACTCCAGCTGGTCAGAAATGCAGACAGCGTTCAACGCGGGCATGAGACATGTTGACCACTTCTGGTGCGCGATGAGTTCTGTATCGTCGATGCGACAGCGGTTCAATGTTCCCATGCAGGCCAGCATGGCGGAGTTCGTGCTGATGAATTCTGACATGAGCACCGAAGTCATCGCCGACGGCTGCCATCTGGCTCCGGAACTTCTGGAATTCGCCTATCGCATGAAGGGCGCGAATCGACTTTGCCTCGTCACGGATTGTAACCGCGCGCTGGATATGCCGCCGGGAGAATACCTCTTTGGGCACTCGACTGAAGGCACCAAATTCCGCAGCGATGGACGTGTGGGCTGGGCTCTGAATGGAAGTCTGGCCAGTTCCATTGTTGGCATGGACCACATGGTCCGACACATGAAAGCAAGCACATCAGCGAGCCTTCCCGATGTCATTCGAATGGCCAGCCTGACTCCAGCGGAACGAACAGGAATTTCACGCCAGACCGGAAGCCTTGAAACAGGAAAACAAGCGGACCTGCTGATTCTTGACTCAAAGCTGGCCGTTCAGAAAGTTGTTGTTCGAGGTCGACTCACTCATTGAAATCTTCAGAATTGATAGTCCCACAGCGAAAGCTCGCGACTGAACATGGCTTCAATCTTTTTGCGGCTGACGGAACCGATCAGCTCGGAATAGTGACGACGGTCCGTTCGATGTGCAGCCTTAGCCATGGGCAATTGCACTGATTCTGGAAGTCCAACAGCCTGACGGATCTCTTCCAGATCTGCACTCAGACTTTCGTAACGCCCAACTCTGTTCACACAGACGTTTCCCGTCGAGTCAGTGTAGACATCAATGCCGCGCTGAGTCAGCAGGTGGATCTCGGGGCCATCCAGAAACTCTGCAAGTGTTGGCCGCGGTTCCGACTTGTAACACCAGAAATAGAGCGAGATGACTCGATCAAACGGATTGCGTTCGAAACAAAACTTGTAGTAGTCGCTCCAGGTCTCTTCGCCAATCAAGCCTCGTACTTCATGAGCCGGCATGTGGTTGTAGAACTTCTTTCTTCTGCCCAAAAAAATTGCACGCGTCAGTTCAACGGGACTGTGTTGTCCCAGAGGAACTCGATAATTCTGTGGGCCGCGATAGCCGAGACCTCGGCGAATCGCTTCGTCGGGCGCGGAGATCGACGTGATGATATCCTGCTCGCCGAGATACTTCGAAAGAGCAATCTCGATGCTGGTGCCAGCCGTTTTTGCGGTCTTCAGAAAGATGAATCGGTACTTATGCGAGACGATCATGGACGCATTCGGGGCATGGTAGTTCTTCAGGCCGCAGCAGAAATCGGTTGATGAGAGTCTACATACTCGCGGGTCCACGAATCATCCGTTTCGTAACCCATCTCGATCAACACATCGGGAAGTTCCGGCAACTCCTGAAGCAGCGATCGAATTCTGTCACGGTGACAGACCTCCCGCCAGCGAAGCACATTGCTTTCATCCAGCTCGCGCAGGCCATTGAGGGCTCGACCATCGAAGCCAATGGGCACGTTACTGTGAAAGTCCCGGAATGGGAGGTTTACCTGCCAGCCGGTGAGTTTTACAAACTGCGATTCCACACAATCAGGTCCACAAACCACATCTTCGTAACGAATCGAAAGCACATCATCTGCGTGCGACGCCCACTTCCAATGACGACAAATGTGTCGCCATTGATGGGTCGTCACAAAGTATTCGCTTGGCCTGGAAAAATGCACTGAGGTCAGAATTGCGCGAGGGTCGCGGTGCATCACAATGAACTGAACTTCGGCCGGATGTGACGAATAGAAATCGCGAAGCTCCTGAATCAGGAAGATGTCTTTGGGCCGTTTCGTCATGACGCTGGCGTGTGTGCGTCGGCCGTACTTTGCAAATTCAAGAGCCCGTCGTTCACGACCAAATGTTTTGATCCCGGCAACACAGGATTCAATCATCAGTTGAAACAGAGTTGTCCCGCTACGAGGAAATCCACAGATCACAATATGCTGACGTAGCGGCACGGCGGGCAGCTTGCCAGCATCCTGCAGCTTTACCAGTGGTCGGATCAATGGTTGAATCAGTGTCTTGGGAAACTGAAACGTCGGTGTGTACCGGCTGATTGATTCAGGAGGAAGTTCTGGACGAACCATCGATCTTCCCTTCATCGCAACGGAATCCGAACCTCAGAAATCAGACTCCCAAGGCCACGAAGATTTGCATTTGCAACCTCGCCGGATGAAGGCACTGACAGCAGGTCCGCGATTCGAAATCCTGACGAGATCGGGCTGTTTGCTGAAAGACATCGCTCAACGACAATGCGCGAGCATCGATCAGCCTCTGAGAATGACTTTGCAGACGCTGATAAAGGACGCCCCCGTAACCAGTCGCTGCTGGCCGTCACCATTGATGAACGGACTAAACGCTGGATATTGGAAGAGATGCGTCCCGGTGAGGTCGGTTCCAGTTCGAGCAATCCAACCTGGGCTCCAGCGGTCAGAGCTTCGTAGATCATGGACATACTGTCACACGTCACCCAAACGGTCCCGGTACGCTCAAGCTGATCGGGAAGCCATTCAGCGGACGTACTTTCGGGAGTCATCAGCCGAACATCAGGGCACTTTGCCTGCATGCACTTCAGAAAGCTCACCGGGGTACGTTCAGAGGCAGCAATCGTCCACTGAAGCCGAGTGCTTGCGATAAGATTTTGAATCTGCTGAGCAATACTCTCATCGGACCAGCGAAAATGCTTTGAAAGACCGCCTATCAGGATAAGTCCATGGTCTGCAATCTGCTTATCTGACGGGCGAATTCGATTGAGCGCACCTTCTGTGCGAACGACATTGCCCGACTGAAAACGAAGCGTATCGTGTTCAGGAATCAGGCAGAGATCAAACAGGGCGACAGGAAGACTGGGTTTCATGATGACAACCGTGCGGCCCCCGTATCTTCGGCTGCAGGCCAGCAACGGCAGATGCGTCGAGTGTCCCGCACCAATCAACAAATCTGGCGTGGGAAATGAGGCCACGTGCAGCAGGCGACTCGGAAGGAAACTCCGGAGACCTTTCATGTCATCGTGGACATAAACGTCGAATACTTCGACGCGGCGGATCCGCTCGAGAGCTTCCGACAAGCCCCTGACCTGGTTCTCGTGCCCAAGTCGGCCGTCAAGAAATCTCCAGATCACAGTCGTGCGTTCGCGAGTCATGACGACGTCCTGCT
This sequence comes from Candidatus Kuenenia stuttgartensis, assembly GCA_945861975.1. GTDB lineage: Bacteria > Planctomycetota > Planctomycetia > Planctomycetales > Planctomycetaceae > SXXK01. Next base: position 9,420 of record CAMAXD010000008.1, read on the forward strand.
TCAGGCGGCTCGACGGAGAGTAGTTTCCATCTGGAGCAATCGGGAATAATCCGGAGTGGTCTTCAGAAGATCTTCATGGCTTCCCACGGCAGAAATTCTGCCGCGATCCAGGACAACGACACGATCAATCAAGTCCAGAAACGTCTGATTGATAACGTGTGTGATAATGAACGTCGTTCGACCTCGGCTGAATTCGCGAAGCGCTTTGTAGATCAGGTTTTCGCTTTCCGCGTCAATCGCGGACGTGGCTTCATCGAGAATGAGTATCGACGGGTTCCGGAGAATGGCTCGCGCCAGAGAGATTCTCTGCTTTTGGCCGCCCGATAAACGCTGTCCTTTTGCACCAACTCGAGTATTTAGGCCTTCGGGCAGAGTCAAAATAAACTCTGCGGCGTGAGACATCCGAATTGCTTCTTCAACCATCTGAGCATCGGCGTCAGGGTTGCCGTACAGAATATTGTTGTAGACCGTGTCGTCAAACAGCATCGTATCCTGAGTAACGATACCAATCTGATCTCGCAGATCCTTAGAGGTGACACAGGCGATATCAACTCCATCAACCTTGACGGCCCCATCGGTGGGGTCCATCAGACGAGGAATCAAACTGGTCAGCGTCGACTTGCCTGAACCGTTTCCACCCACGACCGCTACGACTTCTCCAAAGTTGACCTTCAGACTGATATCGTGCAGGGACAGCGGATGAGAGTTCGCACCTCCGGCTGACTGATAGCGGAAAGAGACATTCTCGAACTCTATCGACTTTGAATGACGAGGCAGCGCAACGGGAGCTTCTGGCTCAGGAACCATCGTCTTCATGTCAATCACTTCGAAGACACGATCCGCGGCCGACATTGATCGTCGCATGATCGGAAGGATTCCCGACAGTTTGCGAACCGGGTCCAGCACGCCAGCCAACAAGGCATACAAGGTCGCAAGTTCGGCAAGTTCGAGAGGCCGAGCTGCCAGCTTGATGCCGGCAATCTGATCCGTTTTATTGAGCACCATGTAGGCACCCGGAATCAGTATCGAGATAAACGCCACGATTCCGAGCAGTTCAGTCACCGGACGAACAAGGGCTGTCACCCGCACAAGTTTTTGTGAACGGTTGTAGTATTCTGTGTTCGCGTCAACAAGCTGTTGCTGATGTCGATCCTGACGACCAAACGCCAGAACAATTCGAACAGCATCCAGTGTCTCTGAAATGCAGTGGTAAATGCTGGACATCGTCTCCAGCGTCTGACGAGATGATTTTCGCAGCGCCTTGCCGGATCGACTGAACAATACTCCGATCAACGGCAGCACCAGAATACCCACAGCCGTCAATCGCCAGTTGATGTAAAGTGCGACGATAATACACAGCACAGCCTTGAGTGGCTCTCGCACCAAATCAGCACCGAATAGTCGCAATCCAAGTCCCATTTCACCAACATCGTTGGTCAGCCGAGACGTCAGATTGGACGTTCCAAAACCCGCGAGAGACTGACAGTCGAGCTTCAATGCATTCTTAAACACATCAGCACGAATATCATTGGAAGCCGCGTTCACCAGACTCCCGACAAGAATTTCCTGGAAGTAGATGAAGACGCCTTTGACAACGGTCGCAGTGACGACAAGCGCAAGGATTAACAGGATCGTCTGAAACTTATCTTCCGGTACGTAAGGCAGAATCACGTCTTTCGTTAACTGCCGAGCCAACAGCACCTGTGAAGCATCATTGATTTTTCTTTGTAGTCTGGCGTGCTCTGCAACTTCGGTCTCCTGCAGTTTCTGAAGGCTTTCCTGATAACCACGAATCTCTGACTTCAGTCCGTCGATTTCGCGTTGGACTGTTGTGTGCAGGTCATCGCCTTCGAAGAGCACACGCACAATCGGAAAAGTGATGGAGAGATTCCCGGCCCAGAATGCGGAAACGAGCAACGCACAGGCGATGGAAAAAAAGATCTTCCGCCGATAAGGCCAGGCATAAGAACCGATACGAAGAAACTGCTGCATGATTAACTCGCCATCTACCCCATCCGGGCCCGGACAATACAAACTTCACTCTGCCGACGTGACACTTAAATAAATACTGATCAGACCGGCAGGATGCGAATCAGGTCATCCTTCACAATCATCCGCACGTCCGATCTCAATGAAGCCACAAATTGCTCAATGGCTGCCAAAGAAGGATACGCGGGATCCGTACCGAAGCATCGTGCGTCATCAATCACGATAATATGGCCACGCTGAGCTGCGGTAAGAACATGCTGAAGTTCAGCGAAGATTGGCGTTGCTTCCTCACCGTGAGCTGTGGTTCCGCCGGAATAGTGGCCATCCAGCCAGAAAAGTGCCGGCCCGGAAAGGCGTGGTACCAGCTTCTCTAATTCCTGTCCGCTATCGCCGAGAATAATTTCAACGTTTGATACCGTCCGAAATCTCTCGACGGCTCGCTGAGCAAATGTCTCACTTAATTCGATGGAAAAAACCTGGTCGACGTGTCGCCGCATGGCCTCGACCATGTCGCCACGAAACGTCCCCGTCTCTACCAGAATGCGCACGCCAGAAGCACTGAGCGACTCTTTCAATGCCATCTGCTTGACAATATGCGGAGGCGGAACTGGCTTACCAGCGTTCACCCATCGAACAAGTCGACGAGCCTGTCGCTTCTCTCGAAACCAGTTTCTGATGGAATGATAGAGAGGCAATGTTTGCATAGTTGTCATCCGTGACAAGCTCTGTGGAGAAACGTCGTAAGCCGCGCGTGCAAAAGCCGCGGATCGATCCATCAGCCGACGCGATGCTAGTTGGTTTCTCGAAACGACGCAATAAGACTTGTCCCATCTCTGTGTCCCGCTTGAAATTCCTTGCCGGAACGATGGAATGAACGACCTGACTGTGCAGAAACTGCCGTTCTGCCAAGTCGGCTCATTACTCAAACGGGATCAACGGCTTCCGGGAGGGGGCATTCAGGCATTCGTCTGCTCTCAGAGCACTGTCGCCGGATCACATCGACGAGCATAAACCGCAGTCGAATTGGCCTGTGCTGCCCCTAAAACATGTGCTTTGTCACCGCCCGAAATTCGCAGCCAGCCCATGGACTCCATATCTGCTGTCAAACTCCAGCACACGGGCAGAATTCACATGCACATCAACAAAGTCCATCGCCCGGGAACAGTTTTGCTCGATGAACGGCCTGCGTTCCTCAAAGTCCTGTGCCGTACATTTTTCGGCGGCGTCAGTAAGCTCAGCCTCACTGCTGCAACAGATCATGCCCCGAGTGTCAAAAAAATGCGCAATGTCGGGAGCACCCCAGTAAATGGGCAGGCATCGACAAAGCAATGAGTCAATCAGTTTCTCTGTGAAGTAGCCCGCGCACCGTGAGTTTTCGATGACGAGTGAAAAGTAGAACGGTGCGTGAGCGACGGTTTTATCCTCGACAGGATTATAACCATAACCGAACAGTTTCAGATCGGGAGCTCGCGTCGATAAACCTGCGGCGACACGATGTCGCAACTTGTGACCAACCGTGGTTCGCTTCTTTGAAGCCACGAGAGAGATTCGCTCAGTCTTTGGGTTCACCGGCACCGTAACATTGGGCAGAAAAGTCCCGCCATGCGGAACGAAGCGTGAATTCGGCAGCCGCTCCAACAACCATGAACTATGCGTGAGCACTCGATGAAATCGCCGCCCGGTAAACTGCAGAATCCGGTAATGTGTCGGCTTAATTGCCGGCGGCTCAACCAACAAAATGCTGACTCGACATTTCACTCCGCGCTGGACAGAGGTAAATGCGGACTGGCTGGCGTAGACGATCAGATGATCATCAGCCGAAAGATCAGCAATAGTGCCCGGCCTCGGCTGATCCTGGAGAGGCCACAAAAGGCTGTCCAGCGAGATATCCGCAAGACGGACAAAACTTCCTCGAGGCTTCCCGTATGGTAAGACGCCAACAGCCATTCTTTGCCCTTAACCCGGCGTTCTCTTAACTCGACGCCCAACGTCGGCCGCAGAACAGGATGAGGAAACGTGGAAACCGCGTGTATAGTGCGTTTCTCGGAGTGGTGCAAGAAGAACAATTCGGCGGAGATTTCGAAGACGAACCGCAGGCCACATCGTAGTACTCTTATCTCGTTCAGAGGCATCGATCGGAAGATCTGTTCAGGCTGAAAGCAGTCTGATACCCTCCTGAGATTACTCAACGAAACACGATTCGCCTCCGGAGTTAGGCGCGATCATTCATCAGACCGAGAATTCAGATGGCTCGTCCTTTTCTGCGACAGATGTCGACCCGCGCCGGGCTCTACATCGGAAAGACCACGCGTGCTGCGGACGTTCGCTCGCTGATCAAGGGGCTCAATGTCCACCCCACTGACCATAAACTTGTTCGAATCGGGCCTGTCAAAGACGGCGGTTACCTGGTTCCGGATGACCTGACAGGAATCGTCAATTGTTTCTCGCCCGGAGTTTCCGACTGCAGCGGCTTCGAGATGGATCTGGCCGAGCGCGGCATGACAGTTTTCATGGCCGACCGATCTGTCGACGGACCGGCCGACGAACATGTTCGGTTCCGATTCATCAAGAAGTTTCTGGCATCTTACGATTCCCCATCAGACGGCCTGATCACACTCGACTCATGGTACCGCGAGGAACTTGGTCCTGTCACCGCCGACACTCCGGATGCAATCCTGCAAATGGATATTGAGGGTGCAGAATACGAGGTTCTTCACAGCCTGTCCGATGAACTCCTGAACAAGTTTCGGATCATCGTGGTGGAATTCCATCGTCTACATCAACTTCTCGACCGCTTTTCATTCAGCCTGATAAGCCCTGCTTTTCGCAAGCTTCTAAGGACTCATGCGGTCGTTCATATCCATCCCAACAATGTTGGTGGAGTCATCAACTTTGCCGGGATTTCAGTGCCGATGACGATGGAATTCACATTTCTGCGAAGAGATCGACTGCGACCAACACAAAACCGGCCCGTCTTTCCTCATCCTCTGGATCACAAAAACGTGGCCGCCAAACCAGATGTTGTGCTGCCGCCGAGTTGGTATCAACTGCAGTAGCCCGTTAGTTGAGCCTGAGGCGATAGCCGATTTCTTTTGTCGAATCGGCTAGCGCCTCAGGCTCATAGGGCTCGTTATCTCGGGCGCCAGACCACTCAGGCGGAGCGGCGCTCTTCGTATCGAGTCGTTGGCGGTGCCTTCTGTGTCTGAGCCTTGCGGCCGGAAAAACTAGCGGCCGTTTTTCGAACAAACTTCGCCACAGTCTTTTCGGCGTCGTAACGTCCTTTCGCACTATGCTCGATGCGATAAAGCCCTGGTATTTCAATCGGCGTTCCCTGGGTCCGCAGCAACCAGCGAAGTGCTCGATCTTCGTACGTATGCTGGAAGGAATCGACGGGCTGCTGGTAAAACGGAATCGACTCGCAATAGCCCACTGACCGTGCAACGTCACCGTGCATAATCTGCAAAGCGCCGATCGCTTTCGCATGAGTCCGCGGCGTGAAATCTTGCGTGTTGATCTCCACCAGAGCAGGCTTGGTTGTCGCGCGGAGCATTGGGTCGTTCTGTTCCAGGAGCGGCGTACAACTTACCGTGACAGGAAACACCAGCAAATCGCTTCGCCCCTGCAGCTCATGATTGATCGCATCCAGACAACCGCGATGAAACAGTTGATCGCAGTCCGTAAACCAGATCCAGTCGGCTTTCGTGGCCTTGGCCGCGAGATTTCGGCCAATCCCGCGACGGAAAAGTTGTCGGCGAGGAAGTGTTCTCCAATTCCAGTCCACGTTCGGTGGCGACAGCTTTTCGAAGAACTGCAGCAGTCCTGCCGTCGTTTCATCCTCTGGACAATAGAAGACCGTCGCAGTAACTCGACAATTTTGAGGTGGATACAACACCAGGGAGCTGAGCTGGTAAGCGAGAAAGTGCGAGTAGTTCCAGCAATGACTGACAATCTCAATGTGAAGCTTGCCGGTACGTCCTTTCAGCTCTGACGGCGTCGGACACTGCGGCAGGTACCACTCCGGCGACAGCCAGCCACTGGCAGCAAGTCGAAAGAAGTTTTCTTTCAGGCGATGGATCAGCTTGTTCATGGATTTACTTCTTTGCGATCTGGTTCACATTTTGAATGCGATGGTCGTGAATGCGATGGTCGTGAATGCGATGATCAGTGATCGTTGGATTCGCTGGTGCTGATTCCTGTTTCTGCTTCTACATTCGCAACCATTCACGAGCAATCAAATCATCACAGCGGATGTTGGTATCGCGAAACCATTCAGCGGGAGCAACGGTAACTCCCGCGTCACGTTTTGAGAGCCACGCACCCCACCAGCTGAAAGTTGAATTGGCAATAACATGATGTTTCGCTTTCGACATCAGCCAGAGATCACTGATTCCGGTTCTGGCACTTTTCTCACCGACCCAAAAACACTGTCGTTGCGGAATAGAAAGGTTGGCTCTCACCCAGGCCATATCGTCCGAAAAAAAAACCACAGGACCGCTTCCCGAGATACGAGCCAATGCGTTCAGATAATAGTCTCGACTACACTCACAGTAGATCTTTCGAGTCGAAGGATTGGTGACATAGTCTCCTCTGCGAACGTGAACAGAGACTGAATCTGAATCCGCGAGAACTTCTTCCATCCTGAGACTTTCTGTATCAGACGGCCTCGGTGGTGTTAACTCAGAACGAATCAGATCAGCGTCTGCTTCAAAGTATCTGGGTGACTGAAAATATCCCGTCAGAGTTATGGGGGCGGTCAGAGAATTCCATGCCGGATCAAAATGCATATGGGGCTCAGAGTAAACCGGCCCGGCGGTATCGGCCGACAACAACTTCAGCCATGATCGTAATATTTTTTGCCATCTCGGCTGACCCGGCTGTCCCACAATTTCCGCGCTGATTGAGAAGTTGTGAAGTTCATACTTTCGATGGCGACGGCTATCGAAGAACCCGGTGTCAATGATCAAACGACTCTTGTTTCTGACAGCCAGACTGCGAGCAGCGGCATACTGAAAGAGCTGATTGCCCAGCCCTCCACTCAGTTGAATTGTGACAATCTTCTCAGCTTCTGACACATTATTCACTTTGGAGCCGAGACCTTAGACCATCGTTAACGCAGTGGCCTGAGAATCTCAACATCCTGCAGATAATCAATAACAAACGATCCACGTGTTCAAATCAGGCAGCTTCGGAAATTCTGTCTCTCTGCCCGGAGCTGATTGGTAACGACTTTACGACAGCAGACTTCGCTCCGTTCAGGAACTCCACTTTCAGAGCGATGTTTTCAGGCTGCCGCGATAAATTTCTGCGGTAGGCTTTCTCACGTATTTTCCTGATCAGTCTCGTCAGACCGATCCAAACTCCGTAGCGAAGGAATTTTGTTTTCCGTGAAGCAGGCTGAATCGTGCTCCCGAAGTTTGCACCGCCGGTCTGGCGAGCGAGGATATCGTTCTGAATACAACCGGCTGGATTCATCTGCATCACTCGAAGTCGCGAGCAGACCTTTGAGAATGGATTAAACAGCATTTGATCCAATACGCTCGCGGAACAGAGCAGCGGAGCATCTTTCTCGGCTGCTGACGCATCGTGTGATTCAGCCTTCCAGCTCAGCAACTTCTCAGCACCAGCGCGGCTGATGATGTAGCCTGCTGTGCCTCCGTGCCAGGTTAGAAGCTCATGTAACTGATAGCCGCTCGAGAGCGATTCTTCTGACTGCGACAGCACAACACGGCGAAGAGTCGTCTCCAGCTTAATAACATCAAACGGCAGCTTGGCACGATCGATTTCAGACAATGCCGCTCCAAGATCCGGAGAGAGGATGGCATCGTCCTCAAAGATCGCTGCGTTCCGTTCATTTGTCTGCAGAAAGCATTCCCACGCCTTCCTGTGACTGCCCAAAAGCCCAAACTCCGCCGGAGTCATTGGAGCAAACTCAAACTTCGGACTAATCAACTTCTGATAGTCCTTCGGAGCAAGTTTCCGGCCATCAACGGCAGAGAGCCGCTCAAACTCAATCCCAGCCTGTTTCGACTGACGCTGGAAATGAGCGAGCCGTTCATGGTCTCCGTCGAGATTGATCAGGTAAACTTGCATCGAACGCTCATCAGAAGCGGAGGCGGAAAATCCTGCTGGCCGAGGAAAGCGCAAAGGCAGACTCTTGACCACATTAGCGGTGTTTTTTATGCCGAAGTTTGCGATCAGGGCAAGACCGAGTTCTCCGGGCAGTCCGGGACTTGAAATCACGCCGGATCGGTCTCCCCGCAGATTGCCGCAACTGCTAGAGTCAGGAGAGGCAAGGCGGGAAAGCCTTTGATCCGAGTCGCCGATTCGTCTCAAGGGTGTTTGAAATCTGTGAGCGGAAAATAACTATGGAACGTGAGACAGGATTCTCCGGACGGCTGCTGGGAGCTGTGCGCTCTCTGAAGAAACGCGTTTTCCCGACCGGCCGAGAACTCGTCGTTCGAAAGTGGAAGAACGATCGAGGAGACCAGACACTGCGACTGAATTACTCGCTTGATGCCAACTCCGTCGTGATGGACATGGGAGGCTATCGAGGCGACTGGGCTCACGATATACACCAGCGATACGGATCGCAGATTCATGTGTTTGAGCCAGTGATTTCGTTTGCTGACGGGATCAAAGCTCGATTCTCCGGTAACACTGCCATTCACGTTCATGCTTGCGGACTCGGCAGTCGGACTCGTAGTGAGACGATCGAGCTATCCGCTGACGCCAGTTCAATGTACTCCGGTGGCGGTGAGAAGCAGTCCATACAGCTTATCGAGGCCTGCGAATGGATGAATGCTCAACGAGTTCAACATGTTGAACTGATGAAGATCAACATCGAAGGCGGAGAATATGAACTGCTTGAACACATGCTGGATCGCAATTTGGTATCTCGAGTCGACAACATTCAGGTGCAGTTCCACGACATTGCTGCGGATTCCGAAGCTCGGATGGACTCCATTCTGAGACGTCTCGCGGAAACTCATGGACCAACGTACCAATACCGACTGGTCTGGGAAAACTGGAAGAAGAACGCTGCCTAACAGGCGGTTGATTAAATCAGCCGGAACGCGATAGCGTCCGGTTTTCGTCGCTTTCTTTTTTTTAAACGGAACGGCGCGAGCCGTCCGGTTTTGCAAGGAATTTGAATTCCATCACCGGACAGCTTGCGCTGTTCCGCTACGAAGTGAGTCTTTGCCGATGCCAGAGAGATTGGATCCCGGAGTTCTTTCGACATGAATCGTCCTGTTTCGGTAGTGTGCCTAAAATGGGGCTCTCCCTATCCGCCTGAATATGTGAATGTGCTGCAACGAGCGGTTAAGGACCACCTGTCTTATCCGCACAGGTTTGTCTGCATTACGGATTCCGCTGCGGGCTTGTCTCCGAATGTTGAGATCGTTCCACTCCCGGAAATTCCGATCGAACGGCCGAAGTGGAATACGGGCTATTGGCCAAAGCTGGCCATTTTCAAAAAGGGAGTCTTCGCCGAGAACGAAATTGTGCTGTATCTCGACGTTGACATTCTGATTGACCAGCCGCTCGATGCTTTTGTTGACTTGATTGATCGCGAGGGCGGATTACGAATCATTCGCGAATGGAATCCGGATATCTGGCGACTTGTCCCCATATCGATGCGGCCCGATCGCGGCGGAAACGGTTCGGTCCTTGGATTTATCGCGTCGGAGCAGACTCATCTGTTCGACGATTTTGCCGCTGATCCCTACAAGACAGACACCGATTTTCACATCGATCAGCTCTATATAACACTCCAGGCCGCGAATCGTAAATACTGGCCGGAGGGATGGTGCGCTAGTTTTCGCCGTTCATGCGTCCCCCACTGGCCGCTCAACCTGATCTGGTCTTCGATTAGGAAGTCTGCCGGGGCGAAAATGTTCATTTTCCATGGCACTCCAAATCCCACAGACATGATTGCTGACGGAAATTATCGCTGGGGAACCAAGTGGCGTTATGGTTTTGGCCCCGTCAAATGGGTTCAGGACTACTGGAGAAAGTACACTCGCGAGGCGTAGCAGCCGCCGGAGAAACCGGGACGCAGGCTGTCACCCGCCACTTCCCGTCAGCTGCCGGGAAGCATTGGGCAGCCCTCGACCGGTTGAGATCCCTCACTTCGCCCGGCTAGTAACGCCGTCCGAAACGTTCGCCCGGCCGGATACGAGATCACCGAGACTTCAAGGATCCATCTCATCTGAGCGAATCGTCGCCACCATGAAAAATTGTCCTGAGGATGGCGGTGTCAATTTCCGAAAGCGAGATGATTCTTCAGGCGACCTCTGTTGGCCTTGATTCACCGAGATCAAGTTCATATTCACCATCTGCAGAGATTGCGCCCGGGATCGGTGCGCTTGGGGGTTGCCATGGCCGCTGGAAACCGCGGTCGTGGGTAAAAATTTCAGGCGTTGACCGCTCACTGAACGTTTGCTGGCTTTGTAGAGGATCTGAAGTGGACCTTCCCAACCTTCCACCCTTATTTGTCTACGGCGCGATTCTCGTCGGGTTTGTGATCACAAACCTGTTGTTGGCACATTTGCTGGGGCCTCGTAAGCATACTCCCGTGAAGGATATGCCCTATGAATCGGGGATGGACCCGGTCGGGGATGCTCGCCAGCCGTTTGACGTGCGATTCTATCTGGTTGCGATCCTGTTTCTCGTCTTTGACGTGGAACTGCTGTTTTTGTATCCATGGGCCGTGAGTGCCTATAGTGAACTTGGAATCCCGCCCGAATTGCGGGATACGGTGTTTGCTGTCATGCTTGTGTTCATGACAACTCTTGCACTGGCATGGGTTTATGCTTGGCGGAAGGGCGTATTTCGATGGCGGTAGGACTCCCGGAAAACTTATTTCTCACGAAGTTGGATGCCGCCGCGAACTGGGCTCGATCCAACAGCATGTGGCCCATGCCATTTGCGACGGCTTGCTGTGGTATTGAACTGATGGCGACTGCGGCCTCACGGCACGACCTCGCTCGTTTCGGTGCCGAAGTGATGCGATTCAGCCCAAGACAATGCGACCTGCTGATTGTGGCTGGGCGCGTCGTTATGAAGATGTTGCCTGTACTGCAACGAATTTGGCTGCAGATGCCTGAACCGAAATGGTGCATTTCGATGGGTGCCTGTGCCTGCTCGGGCGGCGTCTTCGACACGTACGCCGTTGTTCAGGGGGTCGACCGATTCATTCCCGTTGACATGTACGTGCCTGGCTGTCCTCCACGTCCAGAGCAGCTGATTGCGGCTGTGATGGAAATGCAGGCGAAGGTTCGTCGAACTGGAACGATCATGGGCACGGAGTTTATGGCTCGCGACACCCCAATGGGTCCGGAGCCATTCGAATCCGAAGAGCGATATCGTATTCAGGACGCCAATTTGGTTCAGTTAGGCGGTTTTTCTGCAGCCATGACTCAGGCTGGATTGAATCGAGGAGCAGGCCAAAATGGTTGAGTTGTCTGTTCTGCAGCAGAAGTTTGGCACTGAACTCACGGAGAGCAGTTTCCGCGACAATCGTCGGGTTGATGTTCCTGCGGCAAAGCTGTTCGATTTGCTCAGTAGTCTGAAGTCCGATCACGGCTTCGATATGTTGATCGATCTGACCGCTGTGGATTATCTGGAGTATGAAGGAGCGACTGATCGCTTCGGAGTACTCTATATGTTGCTGAATGTTACGTCAGGGGAGCGTCTGATCGTTCGCACGGCAGTCAATATGCCGGATCCAAAACTGCCAACGGTCTACTCCTTATGGCGTAGCTGTGACTGGTTGGAGCGAGAAGTCTTTGACATGTTTGGGATCATCTTCGAAGGACATCCGGACTTTCGTCGAATTCTGATGCCTGAAGAATTCACCTCTTTCCCGCTTCGAAAAGATTATCCGTTGAAGGGTCGCGGGGAACGTCATAACTTCCCGGTGATCACTCGCGCGGGAAGTTGATGGATTCTCTGAGCGGTTTGGCGCCAGCCTTCGGTGCCGCTCAGAATTTTAGTGATCGAAACTGAAGGCTGGCACCGTACCGCACAGGTTGAGTTTCCTATCGTCTTTGTTGCCTGGCTTCTACTGATGCCCCTGACTCCTGTTGATAATCTGGAAGCGGAATCGGCCGAACGTGAATACGTCTGGACGCTGAACTTCGGTCCTCAACATCCGGCAACGCACACCACGCTGCGACTGGTGTTGACGCTGGATGGTGAACGAGTCCTCAATGCGGTTCCCTATATCGGCTACCTGCACAGCGGCTTCGAGAAACTGGGCGAGCATCTGGACTTCAACCAGTATGTGACCATCGTCGACCGTATGAACTATCTTTCACCTCTGGCAAACGAAATTGCCTGGCACCACGCGGTCGAGAAACTGCTGAACATTGAACTCACCCCGCGCTGCAAGTATCTGAGAACGATTCTTGCAGAACTCATGCGGATGCATGACCATCTGTTGAATTTGGGCACAACGGCTCTCGACCTTGGTGGTTTTACGGCGTTCCTTTATTTCTTCCAGCAGCGCGAACACATCTATGACATCGTGGAGATGGCTTCGGGCCAGCGATTTCATACCAGCTACACTCGAGTTGGCGGCGTCTTGTTCGACGTGAATATGGACTGGCTGAATCGCGTTCGCAAGTTCATCAAAGAGTTCCCAAAGGTCTACGACGACGTCGACCGCCTTTTAACCAAGAACCGCATCTTCGTGGATCGAACGAAGGGCATTGGTTACCTCAGTCCGGAAGACGCAATCAACCTCGGAGCGTGCGGCCCGGTTGCTCGTGCCAGCGGAATTGAGCGAGACTTGCGTCGCGACGAGCCTTATCTGGCTTATGAAGACCTCGATTTTGACGTCGTCTGTTCCAAGGGCGGTGACTGCTACTCGCGGTATCTCGTCCGTATGCGTGAGTTGCTCGAAAGTCTGAAAATCATCGAACAGGCCATTGAGAACATTCCCTCCGGTCCGGTGAACATCGCAGTTGACAGCGACATGGTGCTGCCGGCTAAGCCGTCGGTCTATCGCAGCATTGAAGGGCTGATTCAGCACTTTGAAGTCATCATGCCGAACAAGGGCTACGATGTTCCTCGGGAGCAGGTCTATGCGGCAACGGAATCGCCGAATGGGGAACTGGGGTTCTTTATTGTTGGCAACGCAGAAACTCGTGCCTACCGCGCGAGAACTCGTCCGCCTTCCTTAATGCACTTTTCCATGTTCCCTCACTTGATCAAAAATCATCAGTTGAGCGATGTGGTGGCGGTGTTGGGTAGTATTAACATTATCGCGGCGGAACTGGATCGCTAAACAGGGGCTGTTGTGAAATGACTGTTCTCAGTGAACAACTCCGTGAGCGGATTCGTCAGGAGTTTCCAAAGTATCCAAACAAGCGAGCTGTCACTCTGCCGGCCCTGCATATGGTGCATGATGCCATGCGGGCGGTCTCAACAGCGGCGATCGAAGAGATTGCCGAATTGCTTGAACTGCATCCTGCTGAAGTTCACGACACGATGTCGTTTTACAACTTCTTTAAGGATGAAAAACACTCCCTGGGCAAACACCGCATCTGGGTTTGCCGCAGCATTTCGTGCATGCTTCGAGGTGGTGAAGAAGTTCTGGAGAAAGTCTGCAACAAGTTCCACGTTCATCCCGGGCAGACATCTGCCGATGGCAAGGTGACACTGGAATTCGCAGAGTGTCTCGGAGCCTGTGAAGGGGCTCCATGCATCCTGGTCGATGATGAATGTCACATGGATATGAATGCAGAATCCGTAGCTGCGTTGATTGAAAAATTGTAATCAGCGGCAATTCAGATCAGAGGTCGGTTGTGGCAAAGTTCGAACCAGTACTTTTTGCTCGAATCAACAAGCCGGACAGTACGTCGCTGAAGACATACATGGCCGACGGTGGCTACGCGCGGATCAAAGAGATCCTGAGCATGGCTCCCGTCGACGTGATTAACGTCGTCAAAGATGCCGGCCTGCGTGGTCGAGGTGGCGCGGGGTTCCCGTGCGGTCTGAAATGGACCTTCCTGCCCAAGGATCATCCAGGCCCGATTTATTTGTGTATCAACGCCGATGAAAGCGAACCGGGAACTTTCAATAATCGGATCCTGATGGAGAAGGATCCGCATCAGCTGATCGAAGGCATCATGATTGCCTGCCATGCGATCAAATCCAACAACGCCTATCTCTACCTTCGTTACGAGTATGGCCGCAGTTATCGAACTCTGGATGCCGCGATCAAAGAATGTTACGCAGCGGGTTTGCTGGGCAAGAACATCAAAGGCACAGGTTTCAATCTGGATATTGTGCTGCATCGCGGTGCGGGTGCTTACATCTGCGGCGAAGAAACAGGGCTGATCGAAAGCCTGGAAGGCAAGCGCGCATGGCCCCGTATTAAGCCTCCATTTCCGGCGATCGAAGGTCTCTTCCGCAAGCCCACGATTGTCAACAATGTCGAAACATTATGCTGCGTGACACAAATTCTGTATCGCGGCAAAGAGTGGTTTCAGTCGATCGGCGTTCCGCCCGATCCAAACAATCCTCGCGACCCTGGCAGCTATGGACCAAAGCTGTATTGTGTCAGCGGTCATGTCAATAAGCCCTGCTGTGTGGAACTACCACTTGGTGTCACGGCTCGCGAATTGATCGAAGAACATGCTGGTGGTGTCTGGAAGGGTCGAAAGGCCAAGGCTGTTGTCCCGGGCGGGATCAGCATGGGCTTTTTCTCTGAAAAGGAATTCGATACGAAACTGGATTTCGCAGGTCCCGGTAAAGTCGGTTGCCTGGGGCTGGGTACGGCGGCAGTCGTTGTCATTGACGATCAGACCAGCATGGTGGATGTGTTGTTCAATTGCTGCCGGTTTATGTCTCATGAATCCTGTGGTCAGTGCACGCCATGCCGAGAAGGCACCGCGTGGATGACAAAGATTCTGACCCGTATTCGAACTGGTCAGGGACGTCTTGAGGATCTGGATCTGCTGATGGAAGTTGCCGGATCAATGGGCATTATTCCCGGGACCACAATTTGTGGTTTGTCGGATGGTGCTGCATGGCCGGTGAAGAATGCGATCAGCAAGTTCCGGGGTGACTTCGAAGAGTATATCAGCAGCAAACGAGCTACGGTGACGTCGGCTCAAAAGCTGATGGAAGCGCATTGAGTGATTTAAACGATTTGAGATTTCAAATTTCTGATTTGAAATTGAGGACCAGGGATCGTCATGGCAACGGTGACAGTAAACGGTAAAGAAGTTGAGATCGGCGCGAGTGAGCGGCTGAACTGTATTCAGGCAGCCTCGAAGGTCGGCGTTGAGATCCCGGCCTATTGCTGGCATCCGGCTCTGTCGGTGGTGGCCAGTTGTCGAATGTGCCTGGTGGAAGTCGGCGACAAGAAGCCGGACGGGACTGTCGCAATGCAGCCCAAGCTGGTTCCGGGCTGTCAGACTCCTGCGAAGGACGGAACCGTCATTATCTCGGACAGCCAGAAGGTCAAAGACGCGCGAAAAGCAACTCTGGAATATCTGTTGCTGAACCATCCGCTCGATTGCCCAACCTGCGATCAGGCTGGCGAGTGCTACCTTCAGGACTATAGCTTCAACTACGGTCGAGGCTACAGCCGCCTGAATGAGCCGAAGAATATTAAGCCGGACAAAACCTATATCGGTGATCAGATCACTCTGTTCACCGATCGCTGCATCATGTGTACTCGTTGTGTCCGATTTACTCGCGAAGTGTCTGGCTCTTCCGAACTGCAGGTTGTCAGTCGTGGTTCACACGAAGAGATTGATATTTTCCCCGGGCATCCCGTAAATAATCCGCTGGCTGGAAATGTCGTTGACCTGTGCCCTGTGGGTGCACTTTGCAGCAAAGACTTCCTGTATCAGCAGCGTGTCTGGTGGCTGAAAAGCCAGTCGTCTGTCTGCCCCGGCTGCAGCACTGGTTGCAGTATAACAGTCGATCAGAATGAGGAGCGTGTCTACCGACTTCATCCGCGAACGAACGAAAAGGCTCAGGGTCACTTCATGTGTGACGAGGGCCGCTTTGGCTGGAAGTACACGCATTCTGACCAGCGTCTGACCTCACCAGAGGTACGCACAAACGGTCACGTAACGTCATCAGACTTTGACTCAGTCCTCGCTTCTGTTCGAACGGCTTTGAAAAAGGCGGCGCAGGGCAAGGGTAAAGTTGCTGCGGTGTTGTCTCCATGGATGACCGTTGAAGAAGCCTACCTGCTGGCCGACTTTCTGAAGAGCCTGTCCGGTCAAGTCACGCTGGCGATGGGGCCGGTTCGCATCGAAGGCAAAGACGACCAGTTCCCGAAGGACGTCAAAGGCAACGTTGTTGAGCCAGTGAAGTTCACCATTCGCGCCGAGAAGGCTCCGAATCGTGCTGGTGTTGAAGCCGTGCTGAGCCACTTCGCTGGCGACGTCATGCCATTTGAAGAACTCCTTCGACTTTCCTCAACCGGGCAATTCAGCGCGGTCTACCTGGTCGGCGGAGATCCGGAAGGCTGGATCAGTGAGATTCAGGCGGAAGCATTCAGTAAGATTGAAACTGTGATTGTGCAGGACATCCTGTCGTCTCCGGTTTTGAAGCACGCCACCCATGTGCTGCCCTCGGGAACCTTCGTCGAGCGCGAAGGTGTGTTCGTGAATCATAACGGGCTTGCTCAACTCATTCGGCGGTCTGTGCGAGGACCCGACGGGACTCGTCCGGATGGACGACTTCTGTGGGAGCTTGCGGAACGATCGGGACTCATTCAGACCGATACACTGCGAAGCGAGATTGCTGCAGCGATTCCGGCGCTGGCTGTGATTAGTAATGCGGAACTGAAGGTTAATGGCGTTCTTTTAGACGAGACCGTCGTCGCTGTGTGAAAACAAAGGTGAGCGGAAGGTTTCAACAAGAACTTTCCGATTGATCGCCAAAGGCTCGGCGGACCTTCATCTGGCCCTGCCAGTTGCCGAATGAGGACATAAATTTATGCCAGAGATTTTGATTACTCTTTTGACCATCGGTGTCGTCGTCGCGGCGATTCCGGGGGTTTGCAACTATTTAATTCTGCTCGAACGCAAATTGTCTGCCTGGATGCAGGACCGCATTGGTCCCAACCGCGTAGGTCCCATGGGGCTGTTCCAGCCCCTGGCTGACGGCATCAAACTGCTTTTGAAAGAAGACGTCGTTCCGCCGCATGTCGACAAAGTGCTGTATGTATTGGCCCCTGCCCTGTCCGTGTTTACCGCGATGATGGCGTTTGCCGTAGTGCCATTCGGCCCTGTCGACGATTCCGTTCCCGGCTTCCTGCGTTTCATCATTGCTCCGAACATCAATATCGGTCTGATTTTCATCTTCGCCATCACGAGCCTTGGTGTCTACGGGATTGTTTTAGGTGGCTGGGCGTCGAACAACAAGTACAGTGCTCTGGGTGCGATGCGAGCCAGCGCTCAGGTCGTCAGCTATGAGATTCCACTGGGGATGTCGGTGCTTGGGCTGGCACTGATGTCAGGAACACTCAACCTTGAAGAACTGATGCATCAGCAGACTCAGGGCGGGATCATGAGTTGGAACATCTGGTTCCAGCCTCTGGCTGCAATCATGTTCTTCACAGCGTCTCTCGCAGAGGCCAACCGCTTGCCATTCGACCTTGCTGAATGCGAACAGGAGTTGATCGGTGGCTGGCATACGGAATACAGCGCACTGAAGTGGGCGCTGTTCTTCCTCGGCGAATACACGCACATGATCACGATCAGTTTCCTGACCTCAATCCTGTTCCTCGGAGGCTGGAACCTGCCATTCATCGCGGAAGCGACCAGCAATTATCCGGGAGTTTGGCTGGTGAAGCTACTCGTCTTATCCGGCAAGGCCTTTTCATTCATCTGCCTGATGATCATGCTTCGCTGGACAATTCCGCGATTCCGGTTTGACCAATTGATGGAACTGGCGTGGAAGGTCATGATTCCGCTGTCGCTTGCGAATTTGGTAATGGTGATGTTCTGCATGCATTTTGGATTCAATCGTTGGTGGTTGTTCGTGGGTTCTCTTGGACTGTTCGCAGCCTGGGGCGTCATCAGTGCGAATCTTCGAGAGGCGGAACTGGCTGCACGGCCTGGTTATGTGAAGCCAAAGAAAAAGGCTCCTGCGGTCGCTCATGGTCACGGTCACGCTGCCGGACATCATTGATTTCAGATTTGAAATTTCGAATTTGAGATTATCAGAACACTGAAAACTGAATACTGAAAATCTACTCTTATGACTGAAACAAAAGCCAAACCGAAGAAGACGGTGGCGTGGGTGGAGGAGCCTCAATTGGGCTTCTGGGAATCCACGTTTGTTCCGGCCATCATGAAGGGTCTGAAAACGACCCTGAAGCATGTGACCGATCGCGCCCCGGTGACCCAGCAGTACCCGGAACAGAAGCCCGATCTGCCGTTGCACTACCGAGGCGTCCACCGGCTGAATCGGGATGAAGAAGATCGCGTGAAGTGTGTGGCCTGCATGATGTGTGCAACGGCCTGTCCCGCGAACTGCATTTCGATTGAAGCGCAGGCAGCGCCGCCCGAATGGCCGGACCGCGATAAGTTTCCGAAGTCGTTCGTGCTGGACGAACTGCGCTGCATCTACTGTGGAATGTGTGAAGAAGCTTGCCCGGTGGATGCCATTGAACTGACTCACATCTATGACCTAACGGGTGAAACTCGTGAATCATTGATGTTCGATCGTGAAAAACTGCTCAGCGTTTACGACAAAACAAAAGACAACCCCAGAGATCCGGTCCGAACTCGGCGCGGCATTCTGGGACCTGCTGCGGAGTTTGCATCTCTGCCGACTCTTGGTCCGGCGACTGTCGTACCAGACTCCGATCGATCTGCCAAAAATCCAACCGCAGGTGTGATCAAAGGCAGCCTGGGAGCAAACTCATGATGGACTGGTTACAAGCACACCCCATGACAGTCGTCGGCCTTGTGCTGTGGGCTGTCGGCGTACTGTGGCTGATGCCCGGAAAGCAAGCCGGCTCAACGCGGCCAAAGATTCCGGGGCTTTTGTTGACGGCTGCAGGACTCTTTGCATTCTGTCTGTCCTGCGGAAAGCCTCAGACCCAATTGGCTGACGAAGTCATGTTTTGGGTCTTTGCAGTCAGTGCCCTGCTCTGCGGAGTGCTGATGATTACGGCTCGCAATCCCGTGTATGCGGCCCTGTGGTTTGCTCTTGCAACGCTGGCCACCTGCGGACTGTTTCTTCTCCAGAGTGCTCCGTTTCTGGCTGCAGCCACCATTATCGTCTACGCAGGTGCAGTGATCGTCACGTTCCTGTTCGTCATCATGTTGGCTCAGCAGAGTGGCGCTGCCGGTTACGACCAGAAATCTGGTCAATCAGTGATGGCAACCATCTCAGCCTTTATCTTGCTGGGTGCTGTTGCCATGACTCTTCAGCAGGAGAAACTTGAGATCGGCGTTCCGGTTGTCGTAGCGAAGGCAAAGGAAACAAACGCCGCAGTCGCTCCATCACCACCAAACATGTCAGCCATGATGCAAGCGTCCGGTTCAGGAAGTCCTGCAGGACTGCCGACTGCTCCTGCCGATGCACCTGAAGAGAAACCAGCCGTGCCTGGCAACCTTCTGAGTTCTGCAGACCCTGACCATGCGGTGGGTGACTTGAAGGGTCTTGGACGTTCGTTATTCAGCGATTATTTGTTTGCCGTGGAACTCGCGGGCACACTTTTGCTGGTTGCCAGCATCGGTGCGATCGCTCTCGCACCGCGTAGAGAACAGGGTGCATTATGACACCAGAAGATTTGAGATTTCTATTGGTCGGGGCGGGGTTGTTCATCCTCGGCGCGATCGGTTTCCTGACTCGCCGTAACCTGATTTTGATGGTCCTGTCGGCTGAGTTGATGATGCACGGTGTGTCCATGACACTCGTGACGTTCGGCAGGATTCATCAGACTCAGGAAGGTCAGATCTTTACGATCTTCACTCTGACAGTCGCCGCCTGTGAAGCGGGCCTTGCGTTGGCTTTGGTGTTATCGCTCTATCGAAAGTCGCATTCGCTGGATATTCAGCTTTGGTCTGAACTTCGGGAGCCGGATATGCCAGCACCTGTTCAAGATGCACCAGCCCGGATTGACGATGGAAGCGGGTCTTATGGTGATACGCCAAAACTGACTCCGGCCGGGATCGTGCCCAAAGACCCACCCCGAACAAAATCTTCGGCCGGTGCGTCCTCAGCGCGAACCTAAAAGAGTTATGGGCCTGACCTCTGCGGTGTCTGATTTTGAAATTTGTCTGACCGTTGTGTTTTGAGTTGTCTCCTATGTCTGAAGAAATCCAACAGCTGGTTTTGTGGCTGATTCCCGTTGCTCCGCTGGCATCGGCAGTCATTACCGCATTGCTGGGCCCAAAGCTGCTGCGCTATAAAAGTCACCTGCCCTGCTGGTCGGCTCTGGCGGTTTCTTTCGTCTGTTCCTTGATCCTGCTGTTGAAGATACTGCCTTCAATGGGATCAGCTGCCGTTGACCCGAGTGAAGTCGGCACTTTTGCCGGACCCCAGGTCCTTGTTTCAGGATACGAATGGCTCAACGTCGGCGACTTGCACGCGAACATTGAGCTCAGGGCCGATTCCATCACAGCAATTATGCTCACCATGGTCACGGGAGTCAGCTTGCTGGTGTCGATATTTGGTTCAGGATACATGAGCCATGATCCTGGCTACCCGCGATTTTTTGCGGCCGTGTCGATGTTCGTGTTCTCAATGTGCATGCTGGTTCTTTCGGGCAGTTTCGCCCTGCTGTTCGTGTTCTGGGAAGCGGTGGGACTTTGCAGTTACCTGCTGATCGGATTTTGGTATCAGAAACCAGCTGCGGCCGCCGCCGCCAAGAAAGCATTCGTCGTCAATCGAATTGGTGACTTTGGGCTGATCATGGGCATTTTCCTGATCTGGACGAATTTTGGATCTCTGGATTTCGTGACGGTTCTGAGTGACTCAGCCCGCATCGCAGCCGTCGAAGTGAAGAACCCCGGAGTCATCCAGTTGATTTGTTTCTGCCTGTTTCTGGGAGCCATGGGCAAATCAGCTCAGTTCCCGCTTCAGGTGTGGTTGCCTGATGCAATGGAAGGCCCAACCCCGGTCAGTGCCCTGATTCACGCGGCAACGATGGTAACCGCCGGAGTTTATCTGGTCGCGCGTTGCACGCCGCTGTTTGTCATGGCCCCCAATGCTCAGCTCGCGGTCTCCGCCATCGGTGCTGCCACAGCGGCAATCGCCGCTCTGACCGCACTAACACAAATGGACCTGAAACGTGTTCTGGCCTACTCCACCGTGAGCCAGCTCGGCTTTATGTTTATGGCACTTGGCTGTGGTGCGGCCAGTGCAGAACTGGTCACACCCGCGGTAACCGCGGGCATGTTCCACTTGTTTACTCATGCGTTCTTCAAAGCCCTGCTGTTCCTTGCTGCGGGCAGTGTGATGCACGCGATGGGTGACGTGATTGACATGCGTCGTTTCAGTGGTCTGAAGCATGCGTTGCCGATCACTCACTGGACTTTTCTGGTCGGTGCTGCGGCACTCGCTGGCGTTCCTTTGCTTGCCGGTTTCTGGAGTAAGGACGACATTCTGGCCGTTCTGTCTGAAGCTTCACACAGCAAAGAACATGGGTTGTTTTTCGGCGTGATCTGGGCGGTGGCAACGGGAACGGCGTTCCTCACAGCATTTTACACTTTCCGAGCCTACTTCATGACGTTCTGTGGCCCTGAGAAATTCCCCGCGGAAGCTGGCCATCATCCCCACGAAGCCACGCCGATCATGGCATGGCCTTTGCGGATTCTGGCAGTCTGTGCCGCACTCATTGGTTTGGCTGTCGGGCCGACTCACCTGTTCGCAAATTATCTGCAGAAGACGATGGGGCTGACTCCGGTTCCGCCGGATTCACAACACCTTCACTGGGATGTCATGGCGCTGAGCAGCGTTGTGGCGATCGCGGGTATTGGTCTGGCGTGGATGTTTTACGTGGCTTCTCCGAAGATTCCGGGAGCAATCGCGAGTGCAATGAAGCCGCTGTACCTGATTTCTCAGGGCAAGTTCTTCCTCGACGAGATCCTGAAGGCTCTGGTCGTGCTGCCGCTGGTGGGCATCGCAAAATTGGCGACGGTCTTTGATCGAGGAGTAATCGATTGCATTGTTGATTCTATCGGCGCTATTCCTAAGGCACTGAGTTCGATACCACGACAGTTCCATACCGGAGTTGTCTCGTCCTATGCGGGATTCATGTGGGCAGGGGTTGTGGCAGCGGTTGTTCTGGTTCTGACTATGTTTTGATCCGATGTCGCTTCTGAGTTCCTCCTTCCTGCGTTGTTGACCCTTTTCAGTTTCATTGCAGAGTCCACATGATTGCTCTTCTCTTCATCACACTTGCAATCCCGGCCGTAACATCGTTACTGCTGATGCTGTTCCGCAACTCACTGAACCAGTCCAGTTCTCGCTGGATCGCCTGCTGTGGCAGCGCTGTGGCATTGCTGTTTTCCGTATTGCTGCTGTCGCAATATAAAGCGGTGACAGTGGACCCGCTGGGAACAGGAAACATCCCCGCACTGTCGTCAGCCGATGCCTCCTCGGCTGTTCATCCCAAGGCTGAGTTTCGTCGTCCCTGGCTTGCAACAACAGATCGCCTTCAACTGGAAATGTATTTTGGACTGGATGGCATTAGTGTCACGATGATTGCCCTGACCACATTGTTGACCACTTGCAGCGTTTTGATTTCCTGGGAAGCCATCAAGGATCGCGCTTCAGAGTTTTATGCGGCTGTCCTGATTCTTGAGACAGGTCTGATCGGGGTCTTCTGCTCGTTTGACCTCGTTCTGTTCTATATCTTCTTCGAGATGACTCTCATCCCGCTGTTCTTCATGATTGCGATCTGGGGTGGGGCTGATCGTCGCTGGGCCGCGATTAAATTCTTTCTGTATACATTGGCAGGGAGTTTGGTCACGCTGTCCGGCTTGATCTACGTCGTTCTTTACGTAGCGAAGCAGGGATTGGTAAACCCAACCTCGATACCAGCTCTTTCAGCGTGGCTTGTTGCAAACCCGCTCCCAGCCTCTCTGCAAGTGCCTCTCTTCCTGGCCGTATCGGCGGGATTCCTGATCAAAGTTCCGGTGTTTCCGTTCCATACGTGGCTGCCTCTGGCGCATGTGGAAGCTCCAACAGCAGGCAGTGTCATGTTGGCCGGTGTGCTGCTGAAGCTTGGCAGCTATGGCTTCCTGCGAATCTGTCTGCCGCTCTTCCCGGAAGCTTCACTGTCGATAGGTCTTCCCGTGATTGGTCTGCTTTCAGTCATCGGGATTATTTATGGGTCACTATGTGCTCTGGCTCAGAAAGACATCAAGAAGCTGGTCGCTTACAGCTCCGTCGCGCATCTCGGATTCTGCATGTTGGGGCTCTTCGCCCTGAACACAGAAGGAATCACAGGAAGCATCCTTCAGATGATTAATCACGGCCTCTCGACGGGAGCCCTCTTCCTCATCGTGGGGATGGTTTACGAGCGATATCACACGCGAATGATGGACGATCTGGGTGGGCTCGCAACACGGCTTCCACTGATTACGGTCAGTATGGTCTTCATCTCAATGTCCAGCATCGGACTGCCAGGACTCAACGGGTTCGTTGGTGAATTTCTGTCTCTGGCCGGGATGTTCAAAGAAAATCGTCTGTACGCGGCGTTGGGAACGACCGGTGTTGTTCTTGGTGCCTGGTACCTTCTGACTGCGGTTCAGCGCGTCTTCTTTGGAACACTGCATGAACCACATCACGGTGACCATGACGACGAGGTCAGTGACATGAATGCTCGTGAGTTTATGGCGATCGCTCCTCTGGCTGTGCTATGCCTCTGGATCGGTCTGAAGCCCGCCAGCCTGATCGAGATTATTGAACCAGATGTTAAAGCTGTGGTTGATGTGCTTCAGGGAGTTCGAAGTGTGGCCCCTGCAGCAACAACAGCCGAAGTCGAAAACCAGGCTACAGATGCGATTGTTTTTGCGTCTGCAAGGCTTGAAGAATAGTTGTTCTGATTCTGTTTTGTTGTGCTGACTGAATAAAAGTCGTTGTCACTCGACGAGCAAGTTTTTTCCCTGAGTCCCAAGGACTGCTTCCGTGCCCGCGTATGATGCAATTAATCAGGCTGCTGGTCTGATCATTCCGGAAATCATTCTGCTCGCGACTGTCTGCATAATGTTCCTGGCGTCTCCGTTTTTGGTCAGCGAAACCGGGAAAGCGGCCCCCGGGCTGCGACATCGTTGGGGCACTCTTTCTCTTCTCGCTCTGGCAGCAGCGGGATTTGCGTGGCTGAAGTCACCGATTTCGGATACTGGTCTGGGACCGTTTCAGGCTGATCAGTTCGTGTGGTTTGTGCGAGGCCTCTCGATTGTCTTCGGTATGTTACTAACGATGATCTTGTGGGATCAGGTTGAAGACGGGATTGCAGCGGAAGCGAATGCCTGCCTGCTGGCCATTCTCTGCGGTGTTAACTTCGTGGCGCTCTCCAATGATCTGGTCGGAATCTTTCTGGGGTTGGAACTGGTCAGCATTCCAACATACATCCTGTTGAATCTTGGTCGTCACGACTGGATGAGACAGGAAGCCACAATCAAGTACTTCCTGCTGAGTATTTTTTCTTCCGCCATTGTCCTTTTCGGACTGAGCTGGATTTTTGGTCTTGCCGGAACAACAAACCTGACGGTGATTGCCGCAAGGACCGCAGAGGGTAAAGTTGCCATCGACCATGGGATGTTTCGAGTCGCACTGGCCATGATTATTGGCGGCCTGAGTTTTCGACTCACGGCTGTACCATTTCACTTTTATGCTCCAGACGTCTTTCAGGGCGTATCTCCTTCTTCAGCCGCCATGCTTTCGTTTATCCCCAAGGTTGTAGGCTTTGCAGCGTTGTTGAGACTACTGCCTGTCTGCGTGGGGCTCACAGGATTTGTGAATTGGATGCCGGAAGGAGCCGTACGAGGTATTCTGACTGTCATTGCGGTTTTGACGATGGTCATCGGTAACCTGCTGGCTCTGCGACAGTCAAGCCTGCTGCGGCTGCTGGCCTATTCCAGTATTGCACACGCCGGTTACATGCTGGTTGGACTGGCTGTCGGAAACGCGTCACAGGGGACAAGTGGCGTCGCATCGCTCTTGTTCTACCTTTCCGTTTACGGCGTCATGACAATCGGCCTGTTCGCCCTGATTACGGCCGCAGGAAACGCAGGTCGACCAATTCGAGCGATCGCCGATCTTTCTGGTCTTAGCCGCACTAAGCCTGCGATCGCTTTAATGATGACCGTCTGCGTCGTTGGCCTGAGTGGTCTGCCTCCGACCGGAGGATTTTTGGCAAAACTCAACCTGTTTCTTGCTGCATGGTCAGAAGGCTCGCAGGACGGTCGCATTCTCGCTGTCACGCTGGCAATCAATGCTGTCATTGCAGCAACCTATTACCTGCGACTGATCTCGGTGATGTACTTTGAGGAGTCCACGACTGTTTCAGAACCCTCGGATCAGAATGCCGCGTGGGTTGCCGGTTGCCTGTGTGCCGTGGCCACTCTGGTTCTGTTCGTAGCGCCTCAATGGCTGTGGAATGCGGCTGCACTTGCGTTGAACTGACCATCAAACTCAAGCCGAAGCTCCGATCAATCGTACGACGGAGTGGCGGTACGCGGCGAACATCCGAACCATGGCATATCGCCCGACCGCTCGTCCTGTTTGTGACCGCTCGTCGTTGTTTTCGCGTCTTGCAGGTTCACGCAAACTCAGCCCTCACGTTCGGATCGGCTGCGCTTCTGTCGTTCTCTGGCAGAGGCAGCCTGAATTTGGCTGCCATCGATGACAGGGATCCCGCATAAAGGCGGCTGAAGGTCAGTTCGACCACCGGATCTGAAAACAGAATCGTGTTTGAAAAGAGACCCGCCCGAACAACTGGTTGAGAACGCCCAATCACGGCGATATTCAGTGATCGACGAAACCAGCGGTGATAGACCAGCATCCACCCGCCATCTGTCGGACGCAATTCGCACCTCGTACGAGCCTTGATTGCCCCGACCGCGCGGACTGGAAAGACGATCAGTGAGGAGGCGTCCGCGGGGCGGGGTGAACCCCATGAGGCTCGCAGGAAGTCGAACAGCATCGTGCGAAAGAAGATCTCTCTGCGATGAACCCAGCCAAAGACAAGCAAAGCGGCCAGGAAGATTCCGACGTTCAAGGTCAAAGCCAACATCGGGCTCCACGCATACAGAGCCATCAGTATTGCACAGACAAACTTGTTGCAAAGCTCAAAGACAGCATCCAGCATGGGAATTGGAGTCAGCCAGATCAGGACTTCACAGAAGAAACGGACGGCACTGATGACAAAAATGTTGACCGCAGCGGCCAGCATCAGCACCAGATCGGCAGAAAAGCTGAAGAGCCCAAGCTGGACCAGAGCAACATGTTCGTCATGAAGAGCGGACTCCGACGAGATCATACATCGGAGCACCAGCATCGTGATAACTCCGGACCATGACTCCAATTGATCGGCGGCCTGGGCAAAAGGCTTGCTGACTTTCGTGAGTCGTGGAATCGAGGTCAACAGGGTCAGGGTCAGGAAAACTCCAAAGACTCTGGTATCGTGCAGAGGCGAATCGGGGCCGATCAAAGGATTTCCGCTGGCCACCCAGTCGCCTCCAAACAGCGACAGTCCGCTCAGGCAGGCAACTCCAAAGAACGGAGATAACGCCACCGGAGCCATCGGGCCCAGCCATTCTGCGATGGACAGCGACTGTCCGAACTGCTGAGCAGCCACGATCTCTGCTTCGGAAATCGCCGAAACAGCTTCGCTCTGCTGGGGACCAGATGCGGCACCAGAGGCCGATACGGTCATAACCAGAATCAGCCAGAGAGCAGCCAACTCGCGATATTGCGGAGAGAATATCGTCATGTGATCTGTCCTTGTTGAAGTCTTCGCAGAGTTTTTTCAGATGCCGAGGCCAATTACCATTAGGAGTCATTCCGCCAAAGGAGTTGAGAATCTTCTGATTCGTCAGTCGACCGATCTTCCTGGCAGGTTAAAGCAACAATTCTCGATGATCGTCCCCACAATTGGAGTTTGCCCCACATGTTCTCTGCAGGATTCCTACGTTTCAGTCTTCCGGTCGCCGCGCTCGTGGCCGCCGCTTCCGGCACATTATCGGCTCAGGAATGGAAGAGTGGCATTGAATGGCAGGAACCACCTTTGGTCACTCCCGGATCCACCGACGACGCACCACCGTCTGACGCCATCGTGCTGTTTGACGGCACCAATCTGGATGCCTGGCACAACGGTGAAAAATGGAAGATTCAGGACGGCGTCGCCGTTCCTCACGAAACAGCCATCACATCCAAACAGAGCTTCGGCGATATGCAGTTGCACCTGGAATGGTCTGCTCCCACAGAGATCCGCGGTGAGGGTCAGGGGCGAGGCAACAGCGGTTGCTATCTGATGGGACTTTACGAACTTCAGGTTCTGGATTCTTTTGAGAACCCGACCTACTTTGATGGCCAGGCTGGTTCGATCTACAAGCAAACACCTCCCCTGGCAAATGCGATGCGAAAGCCGGGCGAATGGAACTACTACGACATCATCTTCAACGCTCCGCGATTTCGCAGCAACGGAGATGTCGTGAAGCCCGGTTACGTGACTCTGATTCAAAACGGTGTTCTTATGCTCAATCATTTTGAACTGGAAGGCCCGACGAGTTTCGTCGATGCGCCCCACTACGAGCCCCACGCAGAGACCGGTCCCATCTCTCTGCAGTTTCACGGCGATGCCGTTAAGTTC
Organism: Candidatus Kuenenia stuttgartensis; assembly: GCA_945861975.1. GTDB lineage: Bacteria > Planctomycetota > Planctomycetia > Planctomycetales > Planctomycetaceae > SXXK01. The sequence goes on from CAMAXD010000008.1 coordinate 37,219, forward strand.
CGCAATATCTGGGTTAGAGAAATTAAACCGCCAACAGGTCGTCGTGTCAGCCCGCCATTCAATCTGGAGCAGAAGAAGAACGAAGAACCAAAGCCGGAAGAGAAGCCGGAGACACAACCTGAGCCTGCTTCAGACGAGAAAAAGTAGCTTCTTATCCAGCACCGGGCCTGTGATATCCCCATCCGCATGGCCCGGTCTTTTGCCCTGACAATTCAGGCTGCTCGGCCGAGCACTAATCGACAGGCAAACCACGATCCAGACGGATCCGTCGAACTTCGGCGAGTACCTGATCGACGACGGCACTGTTTCTTGCAATGGCGATGTATTGAGTGAAATTAACGACGAGCGTAACGAGCCATGTCGATACGGCTGCGGCAAAATGAATCGTGGAGTCCGAGACGCCAAACTTGCTCCCAAGTTCCACGGCGGTCGCCGGGTCGGCAATTGCACCAAAACAGCCGGTCGCAAGGATCATCAGAAAGCTGATCAGAATCCCGGGCAGGATTCCATACTTGATCTTCTGATTGCGAAGGTGGAAATCCCTGGAAAGGCTGTACGCCGCGGAAGTCTCTTCAATCCACCGACTGGTGCCCATAAAATAGGTGAAGATCAGGGCGTGAACCATCGTAGTTCCGGTGAGTGCTCCCAGCCCAATCAAAATATGTGTGCCGATGCGGTGATTGACCTCGGGGTCCCGACCATTGGCCAGCATTGGATCGCCGACTTGTAACCCCAGCACCATGGCAATGATCATGATGATGTTGGCAAGGATGGCCAGAGTCAGAAAAATTCGTTTCACAGCTCAGGGTCCCGGTGGCAAAAGATTGGCAAGTTGATATTCAAAGAATAAGGGCCACAGAAGAACTTTCAGCGTTCCTCTGCGGCCCTGTCGTGTAATTTCTTCAGAATTCAGAAAGCTGGCCGGCTTTTTTCAATCCTGAAAATAATTTGCCAGCGAGGCATCGAATTATTCAGCCAGCACCATCGACGTCTTCTGACGCATCGACTGCTGAACGGCGTTGTTCAGCCGTTTGACTTCCAGATCAAGCTTGAGATCCAGATCGGACTTGGTAATGCGTCCGCGGGCGACATCAAACAAGACAAGTCCCTTGCCTTCGGATTTCTTCATCGTCATCGTGATCTCGGCTCCTTCGCGAGGAAGAACTTCAATCCGTGGCGACTGAGAAATCCGCGCAACGCCATCTTCGGTTCCTTCATAGACCAGCTTCGAAACAACGGTCATTGTGCCGAACGGCAATTCGACCTTCTGGTTGCTTTCCCATGACTCGCCCTTCTTCAGAGGCTGCCCGGGGAACGTCACAGGAGACTGAGACATCATCTGCTTCAATGTGTTTTCGTTGATCACGTTGCTGTTCTGAACGGAGTCCGTCAGTGCCTTCAGCAGATCTTCCGGAACAACAACTTCTGTCACCTTTCCCGTGGGCTGCATGGTGACTGCGAATTCCTGTCCCACAATCTTTCTGAAGGATTCAGCCATTGATTTAACGATAGGCGATGTCACTGGCTCTTTACTGTTGCTGTCGAACTGGACTACACCGAAGGCCCCTCCTTCTGTTTTCACCTGAACTCGTTCGACACTCTGTGACATTTTGAAGCCACCGTTCCCGGCTGCGGAAGTCACCTTCCACACCATGTCCATGGTCTGTTCCATGTTCATGGTGTTCTGCTTTCCATCGGCATTCATCACCATCTGAGTGTTCTGCTGAACCACATACTTCAGCGATTCACCGGACTCGAACTTCCATGCGAGGCTATCCTGAGCCGAAGCTGTCATTGCGACGGCAAAGAAAACAGACAGAACAGAAAACGCTGACATCAAACGCGACACCATCTGAGAATTCTCCCGATGCACTGACTTGTAATCGTGGTTCACAATCCGAAGACGACCAAATCCAGATCTGACAAACTGCCTTTCTGAACACTCGTCGGATCATACCAGATGAGGCAAACTTCACAGAAGACCGATTCTACCCAACCTCCGGGCGTTGAGACTCCGGAAAACTCCGTAAGCCCTACAACTGCGGAAATTAACAACCCAAACCCCGGACGCTCACGACTGAGCCTTCCGGACCCCCACGGTCAGCAGCAGATTGGCCCACAACGCCTGATCGCCCGTCTGAATGGTCAGGACGTGATCTCGAGAATCAACAGCATCGTAAAAATCCCAGCGAGAGATGGGCTGCAGCTCGATCGACTGGCCGGCTTCTGCAAGGATCTTTCGGTAGTCGTTCCAGACCGGCGGATCATGGGGCAATCGATAGGGATCATCCTCAGGCATTCCCATCGTATTGACGGCCTCAACGGGAATCGCCGTCAGCAGCACACGCAGAACCTGAGCGACCGTGACCAGCCCAGGTGCCAGGTTCAGACTGATTAACTCCGCCTTCGGACCAATCGCAGAAGAAGCCGGATAATTTCCGTCGGCAATGAGCACCTTGGAACTGTGGCCAGCCCTCGCGAGAATCTGAGAAATCTGCGGATGGATGAGTTCTGATTGCAACATAAAAAACGGTCTTCCTTTGAAAATCTCCGGGGGAACATCAAAGGCGGGATTGTGGCTGCACAACATGGCCTTGCCAATAATGTCATCGGTGGCTTTCCCGGTTTTCTGCAAACGAGTGCCGCGTACTTCCGCGAGGCAACTTCCTCTCGCCTCTTTCGGCCCAGCGGCCTCTTCGCCAGTTATTGATTGTCTTTGTCAGATCCATGCATCGCGCTGGAAGAGCCGGCCTTCAGTTCACCCAACAGCCCCCATTGCATTGGCGCATCCTGAACGTATTGCTTTCCCAGGTGCAGAGCAACCTCGGCACGAGCCAGTTCATAGCCCAGATAGAACGCGTGACTCGGATCCATCTTCACATCCTGAGCCATCCCCGTCGCCTGAGACTGCTCAAACAGGCGAAAGACATCGTCGCCACTCCAATGACCATGGCGGTTCATCAAATGCAGTTGGCCGGCTTCGGCGAAGATTCGAAAATTTGTGTCGGTCAGCGCACCGGCCAGACTCTCCAGCGTCTGTGCTGATACTGAACGTAAACGAGAATCTCGCAGCATGACCAATGAAGAATTCAGATGCTTGGGGATTGTACGGGCAGCTACGGCGTGGTGGACCAGTCGACGAGCCACATCAAACTCACGGACCGCACTTCGGCACCAATTGATGACCTGCGTCGTGAGAATACTCTGAATCCCCAACTCCTCACAGAAAGCAGCCAGCACCATATTCACGCCCGCAGAATCAACTTCCGTCAGCTCAGTGACATTGCCGACTCCCATCATCATGGGAATATCGGGGTACTTCTGACGAACCTTCAGATAGCGATCGAGAGATGCAGCAAACCCCATCCCGATCGGTTCAATGATCGGATCAACGCGAAACGGAGCACTTGTACTGCGAAGCTGTTCGATCAGATCATCCAGCGACTGCAGATCCTGAGGCGTATCGGGAATGACCACAACTTCAGTCTTCAGCTGCGTAACCCAGTCCACGTTGGAATGATTACAGCTCAGAATCAGCTCGGCTCCCGCTGCAACCGCCTGTTCAACTTCATGACGATCAAAACTATCGATCGACACACGTAACCCTTCTTGTCTCAGGGCGGCAACGATTTCGGAAATGCGCTGGCTGCTCTCTCCCGGCACTCCACCCACATCAATGACATTGGCACCTGAAGCCGCAAGACTGAGGGCTTCCCGGACGACGTCTTTGAGCGACATTCGCGTCGCGTGATTGATCTCGGCAATGATCTCGATGGAGTAACGAGACAGATCGGCCTTACGGCGTTTGCTCAGTCCAAAGTATTCCGGCAGATCATGCAAATCGCGGGGGCCACGTTCGAAGGGTTTCCCGAAGTGCTGCTCCAGCTCATGGAGATCACCCTGACACCAGCCCGGCAGAATCACTCGATCAATCTCTGCGGGAACGGTTAACCGCTTCAGAAGCAGCCGACTGTGCAACAACGCGGCCACTTGAATTCCGGGCACAACCACCTCAAAGCGAAAGCCGACCTTCGGCGCGATAGCGTCGAGCACTTCCCGCAAACTGGCCTCGGCCAAACGACCGGTGACAAAAAGAAGCGAGGGCTGATGAATAGTGGCGGAGGATGTCATGGGACCTGCACGGAACAAAAGGTGTCAGAACCAGCTGAGCAACTGTAAACCTTCAGGCTTGCTGATCAACAAATCTGCCGCCAAACACTATCGAACCGCGCCACCGTTAACGTTGATGACCTGCCCCGTGATATAGGAAGCCTCGTTGCTTAACAGATAACGTGCCATGTTTGCGATGTCCTGCGGCTCACCCCAACGACGCAACGGTGTCTCAGAGATTACTCGATCCTGCCAGTATTCACTTGCGGTCGCACCCCAGGCAGTTCGAATCCAGCCAGGCGCGATGCAGTTGACTCGCACGAGCGGCGCCAAACTCACAGCCAACGATCGACTGAATCCCATGATGGCATTCTTGGCCGTCGCAAATAACTCACCACTATCGCCTTCCATCCCTCGATCAGACTGGTCCCAGCCAATGTTCAGGATGGCTCCCTGCTGCTGCTCTCGAAATCGGTGCCCGAAGGCCCGTGACAAGTCGATCGTGCCGAGCAAATCCGTTTGAATCAGTTGATTCAGCTTCACGGAGAACTCTGCACCGCGTAATTCGGTCGTTAACAAATCTGCACCCGCATTGTTGACGATGGCATCCACGCGTCCGGTCCGGAACGACTCGAGCAGCAAATGCTGGCGATCACTTTCTCGCGAGACATCCGCCGAAACCACTTCGACCGCCCTGCCCAGCTTTCGAATCTCTTCCGCCACAGATTCCGCTTTGCCGATCGACTGCCGACAATTGACAATGATATCTGCCCCGGCTTTTGCACATTCCAGAGCAATCGCCCGACCAATCCCATCGGAAGATCCAGTAACAAGAATTCGCTGGCCGGATAAAGTTGCAAACGTCATGATGGGGTGGCTGGAACTGTCAAACAAGGGGCGAGAACGAAAGGTACGGTGCACGCACGAATGCGACAAACAAGGGAAATGAGTCCGCAAGACAGCGGCTCGAATGATCCTCAAGCACCTGGGATTAAGATATACAGAATAGCGATCCGAATTTACCAACGCGAACAAGACTCCGTTGTCTCCGTATTCCAGAACGGCCCTTTTGACTTCCCTCTCCGTAGTCCGATCTGGCCTCAGATCGGAAACTCAGCCGTACCTCTACCCCAGAACGACGCTTCAGACGTCATTTGCTGGCGGCAATTACCTCAGGCCGCCCAGCCAGCAAGGCCACGCAGTCCGCCAGAATTCACCAGATTCCGGGATGAAGTCCCTCTTGAGGCGTTTTCAGAGGACCACGTAAACTACGAAAACGTGTCTTTTCACACCTGTACCGAACTGTGTTCAGATTTCGAACACTCTCTGGCCAGTGAACCCCTGCGCGGATATCCATGTTGCTTCGCCCTCTCACCGCACTTCGACACTTTGTCACAGCTTTGACGCTGTTGATCGTTGTGCTGTTGGGTGTTGAGATCTGGCTGAGAAGCAACGCGGCACCTTCCGCCCTGATCGTTGCCGGCCAGGCACCACTCGAAGATCAGAGTCTTCTTGTTCCCTCAGCCGTCTATCATCATGAACTGCGACGACTACAGCAGACATCACATGTGACCGAGTCCGGGGGTAAACCGATCGAGATACGGATCAACTCTGTGGGTTGTCGCGGTGAAGAAATCGAGATGATTGCTCAAGTTGGAGTCCGCCGTATTCTCCTCCTCGGGGATGATACCATTTGTGGGACCAACGTTGCGGAATCAGAGACAGTGGCCGCATGGCTCAAGAAGTTCTTCACCCAATCGACTGGTGAAGACGTCGAAGTGATCAATGCGGGAGTTCCTGGATACTGTCCGCTGCTCGCTTCACTGAAGTTTCAACATGACCTTTCGAAATTGAAGCCGGACATTGTTATCTTACACGTGGACATGACTGACATTGCCGACGACTGCTGCTATCGAAGTTTAACGCTGCAGGAGGGCGACCATTCCGTTTGTTCTCACCCAACGCTGCGTATGCATCCAAAGCCGGAGAACCCGACAATCCAGCTTGTCAGACAATCCGCCACGGCATCATGGCTGTTCGCGAAAACTCGCCAGCACGGACCAGAACTGCTTTCCGTGTCTCGCGCCAGCCTTGCTGAGAACCAGGGCTTTCTGTGGATTACGGATAATCCACCGGACCTGAGACTCCAGATCGACCACGCATTGAAACCGATCAGGGTCATTCAGGATTCCGTGAAACAATCTGGTGGGCAACTGTTGATTTCGACGGCTCCTGTCCTTTGGCAGGTAGTGGCCTCTGAGCGAGCTCCTGAACTTAGTCGCCGCCTGGGCATCACTGGAAAGACGCCCTTTGCCAGTACATTCCCATTTGAGCTCCTCCAAAGTTTCTGCGAGGACGCAGGGATTCCATTCTGCGACGCTTCCCCCGTTTTTCGCCGCGACAAGGCTGAAAAACTGTTCTCAAAATCGGCCCCGGTTCTCTCAAAAGTCGGCCTGGCCCTTTATGCCCGAGAGATCGCACGCAGCCTTGTCAAACTGTCTTCCGCAAGCCGGGCTCCCGTCGAATGACGCGTTGATCCCGGGCGAATCAATTGGAATGACACAACTTTCAGCGTATATCTCGTTCTGTCGACAGCCCATTCCTCACCGCACACAGGTATCGTCTTTATGAAGACCGCATTTGAAGCAGCCGAGCAATACTTCGAGGAAGCTGCGACTGTGATGAATCTGACTTCCAGCATGCGCGAGCTGTTGTTGATCCCTGAGCGAGAAGTCAAGGTGCAGGTCCCGATCAAACGCGACAATGGCGAGATCGCGACCTTTGTCGGCTTTCGTATCCAGCACAACAGCAAACGTGGCCCCATGAAAGGCGGACTGCGGTACCATCATGAAGTTAATGCTGACGAGGTCCTGGCCCTGGCGTCTCTGATGACATGGAAGACCGCGGTTGTGGACCTTCCCTATGGCGGTGCCAAAGGTGGCATCGCCGTGAATCCCAAAGATCTGTCAATCGATGAACTGGAACGATTGACTCGGCGGTTCGTCGATGAGATCCATGACATCTTCGGCCCTGACAAAGACATCCCGGCTCCGGACATGGGCACGAATTCTCAGACGATGGCCTGGATCATGAATCAGTATGAGAAGTTTCACGGATTCAGTCCCGGCTGTGTGACCGGTAAACCAGTCGAACTTTACGGCGCTGAAGGACGCGAAGAAGCCACTGGCCGCGGTGTCGGAACCCTGACGCTGGCCCTGCTTCGCAAGTTCGGCCGATCCATCGAATCATCAACCGTCGCCATTCAGGGATTCGGAAACGTCGGTACATTTACGGCCGCTTATCTGCAAAAAGCTGGCGGCAAAGTTGTGGCCATCTCCGACGTCAGCGGTGCCATTTTTAATAAAGACGGCATCGACATTACTGCGGCATTGGCGTGGGTTGCGGACAAGAAAAGCCTGGCAGGATTTCCTGGCGGTGAGTCGATTTCCAACGAAGCCCTGCTGGCTCTGGATGTTGATGTGTTGATCCCTGCGGCCCTTGGAGGTGTCCTGACAGAAGACAATGCCAAAGATGTACGAGCACGTTTCATCGTGGAAGCTGCCAACGGTCCCACTACTCCGGAAGCCGATGCGATCTTCAACAAGAAAGACGTGATTGTGCTGCCCGATATTCTGGCAAATGCCGGAGGTGTCACGGTCAGCTATTTTGAATGGGTCCAGAATCAGCAGTATTTCCGCTGGGATCTTGGTCGAGTTCGCGAAGAGCTGGAACGCACGATGACTCGCAGCTTCGATAAAGTTTGGTCAACAGCGCAGGAAAAGAAGGTCTCGCTGCGAGTGGCCGCGTATCTTGTCGGCATCGGCCGTGTTGCTCGCGCAACGACACTTGGCGGGATTTAGAACGTCCGAATGTCTCGCAGGATGGGCATTCCTGCCCGTCCAAACGTCACCGCTGCGACTCCTCGGGCGACCGTCGGACACGGATTTTTTCACCTGCGTTTTCTTAAAGCACTCAGCACAACAGCAATCAATTCTCATGTCCACGACACTTGAATACTCCCAAACACTGGCCCGGAATTCTCGCCTTGCTGCAGCGGCTCTAGCTCCACTACCTGCCGGAAAAAAGAATGCCTGGCTGCAGCGAGTTGCCGATAATCTGCGAGCCCGGTCCTCAGAAATTGTTGCCGCCAACGAGATCGACATGTCCGCCGGTGAGGCAGCGGGGCTGAGTTCCGCGATGCTGGATCGATTGAAGCTGACCGCGGAGCGTATTGAAGCCCTCGCAAAGGCCGTTGAACATATCATTTCCCTGCCCGATCCTGTGGGCGAGGTCATTGAAGGCCAGCGACGTCCGAATGGTTTGTTTATCAGTCGTGTTCGAGTTCCCCTGGGAGTCGTGTTCTTCATTTACGAATCACGTCCAAACGTAACCATTGATGCCGCGGCCTTGTGCGTCAAGAGCGGCAACGCCGTGATTCTTCGCGGCGGCAGCGAAGCGATTCACAGTAACCGAGCCCTGCAGTGTGTCATTGAAGAATCACTCATCTCGGAGGGTCTGCCGCAACATGCCGTGCAACTGGTGAATTCTACAGATCGCAACATCGTGGGTGAGCTGCTCTCCATGGGCAACCTGATCGATGTCACCATTCCGCGCGGCGGCCGTTCCCTGATCGAACGAGTAACTCGCGAAGCCACAATGCCGGTGATCAAGCATTTCGACGGCATCTGTCATGTCTATGTTGACGCGTCCGCCGACGAAAAAATGGCCATCGACATTACCATCAACAGCAAGTGCCAGCGGCCGGGTGTTTGCAATGCCGCAGAGACGCTGTTGATTCATCGTGATGCAGTCGACCGGTTGCTGCCTGCGCTGGCCAAAGAACTGCAGTCTCGCGGTGTGGAATTGCGATGCTGTCCGGCCAGCCTGAACATGATCTCCGGCGGTATCAAAGTAACCGAGACTGATTATGGCACTGAGCATATGGCCCTGATCATGTCCGTGCGGATTGTTGACTCCATCGATCAGGCGATTGAGCACATTCGACGTTATGGATCAGCTCATACCGATGCGATCGTGACAAACTGTGTCGCTTCTTCCATGAAGTTTGAAGCGGAAGTGGATTCAGCCGCAGTGATGATCAACGCGAGTACTCGCTTTAACGACGGCGGTGAACTGGGTATGGGAGCGGAAATTGGCATCAGCACTGATCGCTTTCACGCGCGAGGACCATGCGGCATGCGGGAATTGACGAGCTACAAGTTCGTCGTTCGCGGTTCCGGCCAGGTCCGCAGTTAAGGCTGCTCTCAGGTTAAGCAACCAAATAAGCTGAGGAACTGGACAAAATGCCAGAGCGCGGACAGCAACGGCTTTGGTCGGCAAGGTCTCAACGATTCGGCGTAATTCGGGGGTCTGGTCTGGATTCTGACGCGAATCCGTGCTAACAAGACCATCCCCGCGTTACTTTTCCAGCCGCCAACTGGCTGTCCTCAGTTCCCACCGACCTTGCCGGAGCCTGCCAAATGCTGAGACTCACTGCGCAAAATGATCGATCTGGCCGCTTCAGTAATGGATTTTCTCGACGCAGCCTGCTGAATATTGGGACGCTGGCGGCGATGGGCACGGCCGGAGGTTGGTCGCTACCGTCTTTGCTGCGGGCCGAAGAGTCCGCCGGCAAAAAGAAGAATCCCAAATCGGTCATCATGATTTACCTGGTGGGCGGACCGCCGCATCAGGACATGTTCGATCTGAAGCCGGAAGCTCCCAAAGAGTTCGCTGGTCCGTGGAAACCGATCGCGACCAATGTCCCCGGCATGGAAATCTGTGAAGCGTTTCCAAAGCTGGCGACCATGGGCGACAAGCTCACCATTATTCGATCGCTGGTTGGCAACCAGGCGGATCATGACGCCGTGCAGGTTTTCAACGGACGTGATCCCAGGAAGCCGAAACCATCCGGTGGCTGGCCCCAGTTTGGCTCGATGGTCTCGAATGTACTGGGCTCAGCCCTTCCCACTGCCCCGCCATTTGTCAGCCTTTGCTATCCGTGTACACACGGTCCTTACAACGAGCCCGGCCCGGGATTCCTTGGAACATCTCACGCGCCTTTTCGGCCTATGGGTCCAACCAAAGAAGACATGGTGCTCAACGGAGTCTCTTTGGAACGTCTGGCAGATCGCAAGTCTCTGCTGAAAAGTGTGGACCAGCTTCGCAGAGACATCGACGCCACCATGACGATGACCGGGATGGATACTTTTACCGAACAGGCGATGGGCTTGTTGACGTCATCTCGCCTCGCTGAAGCACTCGATCTGTCAAAAGAAGATCCGGCTGTTATTGCAAGATACGGCACTGGCAACCCCTCGATCTTCATCGATGCCAATGGTGCCCCTCGTGTGCCGCAAAGCCTGCTGGTCGCTCGCCGACTGATTGAAGCCGGTGTCCGAGTGGTCACTTTAAATTACAGCAAGTGGGATTGGCACGGTGGCACAAACGCCGAAGGCCGCGCGAACAATTCCATCTTTGTTCGCGAACAGGAAGACTTCCCTGTTTTCGACCAGTGCGTCAGCGCGTTGATTGAAGATCTGCATCAACGTGGACTGTCCGATGATTGTGCCGTCGTTATCTGGGGCGAATTCGGCCGCACTCCCAAGATCAGCAATATCGTTGGGCGCGACCACTGGCCGCAGGTCAACTGTGCTCTGATGGCAGGTGGCGGAATGCGTCATGGGCAGGTCATTGGCGCCACAGACCGCATCGCCGGCGAAGCGATCGCTCGCCCCGTCACCTTTGGCGAAGTCTACGCAACACTGTTCCATCATCTGGGCGTTCGAGTCGAACAGACAACGATCTCCGACAATAATGGACGACCGCAGTATCTCGTCGAAGACGGCGGGAAGATTATGCCGGAACTCGTCTAACCAATTCGACTTCAGTCATCTCTCTCTGGCAAACGGTCAACCTGACCTCCATGAGCTTCACTATGCGCACATCGCCATCCCGATTGCCGCCATTCTTCCTGCTGCTGGTCATCGCGCTGATCACCTCGTTTCCTGTGGCAGTTCGGGGCGATGAGCCAGCCAATGATGGAAAGCTCAACATTATCTGCTTTGGGGCTCATCCCGACGATGCGGAATACAAGAGCGGCGGAACAGCTGCACTCTGGGCCTCCATGGGGCATCGCGTCAAACTGGTCTCGGTGACAAACGGAGATATCGGACACTGGCAAATGGCCGGCGGACCTCTGGCCAAACGAAGAACGGCAGAGTCCGCAGAAGTTGCAAAGCGACTCGGTGTGACCTCACAAGTCCTCGACATCCATGATGGCGAACTTCTGCCAACGCTGGAAAATCGCCAGACGATCACGCGATTGATTCGCACTTGGAATGCCGACGTCGTGATTGCTCATCGTCCATGGGATTATCACCCCGATCATCGCTACGTCGGAGTTCTGGTGCAGGACGCGGCTTATATGGTCTCTGTTCCATTCTTCTGCCCCGACACTCCGCCCTTGAAGAAGAACCCGGTGTTCCTCTACAGCAGCGATCGATTTCAGAAGCCCTATCCCTTTGAAGCCGATATCGCTGTTTCGCTGGATGATGTCTTCGAAAAGAAAGTTGACGCCCTGCTGGCACTGGAGTCGCAAACTTTTGAAGGCGGCGCACTGGGATCGGAAGAAGAAACCGCAAAGGCTCCTCCGGCGTCTCAGCCGGAATTGCGTCGAGCGTGGCTGCGGGAGCGATGGGATCGACGTCAGTCAGGCGAGGCCAATCAATACCGCTCTTCACTCCTGAAATGGTACGGAGATGAAAAAGGGGCGGCGGTCAAATATGCCGAGGCATTTGAGATCTGCGAATACGGATCACAGCCCTCGGATGCAGAGATCCGACGGCTGTTTCCGTTTCTGCCAACATCGCCAGCACCAGCCAAATAGATCGGCCGATCGAGGCTCTGATTATCTCAGGTCAACAGACTGGTGCTGTTTCAAGACCTGGTTCCTGGGGAGGATCGACATTCGTGCCCGTCGAAACCTCGTCGGACAAGAATGTCCAATCTGCATCCTGAAGTCTAACAACGCACGAGCCGTGCATCAGTGCTTGTAGACTTTGTGCTGCGGACGACCTGACAGGATCTGCTCTTTGCCCCAGTTCGTGACGGCCCGAAAAGCTTCACTGCGAATGAATTCCTGAAATGCCGATTCTTCTGACCACTCACTCGTGATCAGATAAGAGGCATCGTCGCTTACGTCCTTCCACAACGTGGAGCTGGTGTGTCCCGGTGCTGCTTTCAGAGCATCAATGACACCCGCAAACTTGTCCTCAAAACTCTTCTGCATTCCGGGGATAACGTGATAGTTCATGCCCACTGTAATCATGATCTGAATTCCTGTGATTGGATAAAGAGACGTCTCTAAAAGATTGCTGGCGGAAGTGTATCAGACGCGGCCCGATTCTCGGTCCTTTTTCATCGCTTCGATAACGGGCGAGAATTTGCGTCAGAACGGTCCATTGTTTGAGTCGCCTATTCAGCATTTTCGTTTAACGGCGAGCCGCAGGAGGCTGCGGGAAAAGGTGTATGCGATTTTTGGTAAATTATTCACAATAGGAGCCTAAATTTGAAGGCAACGACTCAGTCGGAAAGGACTCCGATGTTGAACGCATACGAGGCACCCAGGTTTTCGTACGACGATCGAGTG
>CAMAXD010000009.1 GCA_945861975.1 Candidatus Kuenenia stuttgartensis
AGTAGCCGGATTCGTGAGAATTCGGAGGCATTCCATGTGAGCTCCCGTAATTCTCACGAATCCGGCTACGAAGAACTTTTCGATGGGCAGGAATGCCCATCCCACTAAATCTCATCACTAAGGAGCCTTCACGCGAATCGCGATCGGCTCCGACAAAATAATATCAACAGTGTCTCTTGGTGTGGCAAGGTCGGTTGCCGCTTTGACTTTGGCTGCGGAGGCCGTCACTGCAGCATCAGCCGCCTGCTTCTTTGCCGTTGCATCGGCAACGGCCTTGTCAGCTTCAGCCTTCTTTTCCGAGGCTGCTGCCGCTGCCTCTTCAGTCAGTTTCTGAACCTCTGCAGTAATCGCGGTCGCTTCATCCGTAACTCGTTTCTGTTCTGCTTCCGCAGCAGCCACTGCATCCGGGTTGTAGCGATATTTTGCCACAGCGCTGCCGTAGAACGTGATCAAGTAATCGCCCGGTTGAGTTCCCAGAGCCTTCGTGTCGAGCACTGCTTCAGAAGTATCGGCTGTCAGAGAAACATCGAAGCGAGGATTTCCTTCGAAGCCATCACCGGATGTCTTGAGCTGCAGAATTGTGCCGGAGAACTCGGCTCGCTTTGTGTGCACCAGAGGGACCGTTAACTTCTCCCCGGCCGTCACTTCCCAGACTTTCTTTTCGCTCGGCGCGATTGAGATCGGAGCGAACTCGGACCCAGTCACCGAAACCGGCAGCCCGGTCACAAGTCGTGGACTGGGAACTTCGCCCCATGAATCCACGATCGGCCACGCGTGGCTGGCCATATGCATTGGTCGTTTAAGTTCTGTTCCGTCAAGTGCTGACTTGCCATAGAACGTAATGTTGGCCAGTGATCGCGGAGCATTTTGGTCGGCTGTTAACAGCATGATGCCGCGAGTCTTCCCTTTCGGGATCTTCAATCCCTGAGCCGTGACACCTTCCGGAAGTCCTTCCATTACCAGTTCGATGTCGCCATCGAAGCCGTCGCGGCGAACGGCAACAACTTCCAGAGCCACGGTGATTCCACCGCGAAGTGCGAGCGGTTTTGAGAGGGCATTTCGGTCACCGTTACGCAGTTCCATATGCAAGCCCCATGCGGCGACGGCATAGTCCGGAGCAGCTTTGCGGATTACAAGGCGGTAAATATTGCGAGCATCATTGCGAGTGCCGCCGAACAGATCAGAGATTTGCAGACGATGCACACCGTCTTCTTTGATCTCCAGCTTGCCAATGATATCAGCCGAGCCACCGTCGAACGGAGGCCCATCGTACGCGTAGCCATTGCTGGATGGCTTCATTGGAGGAGCGATGTCGGTGAACTCAGCCACGTCCGTGATTTTCTGCTCGGCGCCCTCACCAGCCACATGCTGAACGAGGATTGAAGGATCCGTCGGACGTCCGAGTCGCTCTGAGGCCACTTCAACCCACCACACCTCGCCTTTTGTGGCGGTGAATTCAAACGTGTCGACATCGGCTGCCGGGAAGAAGTTGCCGGACAGATCACAAGGCAGAGTAATCTTCTGCACCTGAGTTGCCCCGTTATTGGGTTCAACTTCTGCGAGCCCTGCAATCTCGGGAAGTCCTGCTGCTGGCCAGGAAAATGAGTTCACCGTCTTTGTTGACGCAAACATCGGCACGGGTGAGTCGGCCGGAATGTTCTGCAACGATAAGCGGTAATAGTAAGCCGGACCACCTTTGAAGGTCAGCTCGTGAACCTTGATCGTGTGTTTGCCATCTTCTTTGGCGGCAAAATCCAGAGTGCCTCCGCGACGTTCCACCATCAGATCTCGCCCAGCCGCGTCACCGATGATCAATACAGCCTCAAGCTTGGAATCGATTCCTCGCGACGCCACATTGACGATGTACCGCTGACCTTTGACTGCATCGAATGTGTAGTGATCAACCGCGCGGTTGGTCATGACGGCGTTGCAAATCGAATTGACCGCGACCGGCATCGCTGTCGCCAGTGTTGTGTTCGGAGTGGTCTGAACCAGTTCCTGCAGCGTGTCTACGCAGAAAACTCGTGAAGAAGTCACTCCCAAACGAGTCATCAGTCGGGCTTCATGGATACCCGGAGGGCAATCTGCAGCGATCGTGACGATCCATTTGTTGGCTTCTGGTTGACCATTCGCGTCCAGCTTGGGTTTCGCCGTCAAGCCGGGATGCGTGAAGATCAGCTCACTGGCGTCTTCGAGGTTTTCGCCGGTGATGACAATCTCAACCTCGGAGCCGACTTTGCCGCCCATCGGCATTGTGGTCAAAAGCCGAGGCAACGGCAGGCAGACAGTTTGTGCTGAGGCTGACAGACTGCTCAGCAGCAAAGCACTGACAATCGCGAGACTTCGAATTCCGTGAGAAGCGATCTTCATAGCTATTCGTCTACTCAAATATCGGAGGTTGACTTTAATGACAGGTTGCAGCGGCGCCCGGAGGTGGCAAAAGAACAAAACAACTCGGAGGGCTGACGCCCTGCTGCTCGCCCTTTAGTGGTTGAACAAATTCTAGTGGTTGAACAAAAACTCTTTCGTATTGATCAGAGCCCAGATCAAATCCTGAAATTTTTCCTGACCGGCGCGTTGGGCGTCGACGGGGTTGCCGGCGGAATCGAGTAACGGTTCAGCCAGGAAATCAACAGCCACTTTCAATTCTTCAGCTTTTGGTTCTCGTGAAAACGCGACCATATAAAGTTCGCGAATTCTTTCTTCCGGCGGTTTGTCTGATTTGGACAACCGGTCTGCTCGCCCACTTCCCGTTGCCAGTTTCCCTTTGATATCCGCCGCATTCATCAAGTGCAGACTTTGAGCAAGGCTGGATGACTGAATTCGCTCACACTCACAGACGCTTTCATTTTCCGGGCGACCGAAGACCCTTAGAAAAGGTGAGGCGTTGTTGTAGCTGTTATCCGGCAATGCAATTGCACGAGTTCCAGCCGGAAGGTTTGGGAAGTCGGTTTTGGCCCCGGTCAGATCGTCGATCGCATCCAGCATCACTTCCGCCTGAAGTCGACGTGGATAATAACGGGAGTAGTTTTGCACGTCGGCGATGTTATGTTCGTTTGGCGTTGCGCTCAATTGATACGCGTTGGATTGAACGATCACTTTCACCAGTGACTTCAGATCAAAGTGGCTGTCGATAAAATGTTTTTCCAGAGCGGCCAGCAGTTCAGGATTCGTCGGCGGATTTGAGTCACGAATATCGTCTTCCGGCTCGATGAGACCTCGTCGGAAGAAATGTTTCCAGTAACGATTCACCAGCGCTTTGGCGAAGAATGGGTTCTGTGGAGAACTCATCCAGTCCGCAAGTTTCAGGCGAGGATCTTCGTCCGGGGCAATGGCAGGGATTGCGTCGCCCAGAGCTGCGGGCTTCAAAGACGAACCTGTCTTGATGTTCGTGGCCACAGCAACGCCACGTTTGTGAAAGATCAGGTCTTCACCGCGAGTCGCCGATGGTTTGCGACCCACCTGAGTAAAGAACGCGGACAGACTGTAATAGTCATCCTGGCTCCAGCGTTCGAACGGATGATGATGGCACTGGGCACATTGCATGCGCACGCCGAGGAACAGTTGAGCCACATCTTCAAGCTGCTGCTTGGGCTCTTTGACTCGTTTGTACCACGCCACAGGAGGATTCGCGATCACGGTGCCCGTGGCCGCGAGCAGTTCTCGCACCATTTGATCGTAGGGCTTGTTCGCCAGCAAACTGTCTCGCACCCACGCATAGAATGCAAAGTTGGACGTGATATCGCTGGCGTCGTCACGGCGATTCTTTAGCATCGCCGTCCACTTGTTCGCGAAGAAGTCGGCATACTCGGGACTGCTCAGCAAACGATCGATGACATGATCGCGTTTGTCAGCGGCTGTATTTGCGAGGAACGTGCGAGATTCTTCTTCGGTCGGTAAGCGGCCGGAGATATCCAGCGTAATACGGCGGAGGAATGTGGCATCGTCGCAAACGGGCGAAGGCGGAACTCCGATCTCTTTGAGATTTGCAAACACCAGATCGTCAACGAAGTTCTTTGACGGCGGAACATTCTCAACGGGTGCTCCCAGCGGGATTGATGCGTTGAAGACAGTGATTCGTCCATGGTAGCGAACCATGATGGCCACCTTCCCCGGGATGTCGAGAACTTTTACGAGTCCTCGATCGGACACATCGGCCATGCTCTTATCGTTTGATTCGAACAGAGCCTGTTCGGTCACATCGCGTTCCGAACCATCGGAGTATTTCGCGACGGCCTTGAGTTGTTGCTCGGTGTTTCGCTGGACGGTGCCTCGTCCGGGTTGAACATCCACGGCAAGCAGTTTGGGAGCCACTTCGCCATCGAACGTTGCCCCCTGACGAATCCAGTTCAGGAGGATCTGATAGGCGTGCGAATCGGCCTTGATTCGGAGTCCCCCGCCGTGCGGAGTTTTTCCGGACGCTTTGGTCAGCAGGAGGCTGTTTTCGGGAACGGACAGGAACAGTCGGCGCCCGCGATTTTCTTTGACGATGTGTTCGTAGTCTTCGCCCGGTTCGAAGCCCAGCAGCGACAGATGAAAACCTTTTTGGCCGCCGCCCGCTTTGGCGTGGCATACTCCGGCGTTGCAACCGGCTTTGGTCAGCACGGGAACGACATCGTTCACGAAGCTGATGGCCGGAGAAGATTCCTGAGCGTGAATGGAGCCCGGAAGATTGGCGGACGTCATGACGACGACGCACAGAGATAAACGACGAACGTGGTCGCCGAGTGGTAGCTTTGAGGCCATATCGTTACCGCTTCAGGCCAGAGGGAAGGATGCAGTCAAGAATGACTACACGAAAATCAGGAGGGAGTCCGCGGGGCCGGACCACTTAAATCTAATCGGAAAGCAGGGCATTCGTCTATCGTCAAACTGATTTTAAGCCCGGATTCTGGAATCGTCCTGCGGCAGTACTGCGGAGAGCCCTGTCTAATCGGAAGAACCGGAATGATGTTTTTTGTTCACAAATTGAGGATTGAAAGCCAGCATTCCTGGGGGTTGACTGGCTGTCGCCCGATTCCCATCCCCCTCATTCTAAAGCCGATTCGAAGTTGCTCCGTGAGTACCGCTTGAAAGCCTGCTGGCGTCTGTTTACGCTCAGCAACAGAGCCTGTCAGCAACAGAGCCTGTCAGCAAGAAATCTGTTCATCGGTTGGAGAATTCTGTGGTCATTTCAGCCACTCGGACGCCTCTGCGGCGGTTGTTTGTCGACGCCTTCCTGCCAGCGATGCTCCTTTTTAGCGTTGGATGCGGCGGTGGGGAAGAGGCGGCCACCGATTCTGCGGCTCCATCGGATGCCGCTCCTGCCGCTCCTGCAGGTGGTGCGGCGGCTGGCATGCCAGCGGGCGAGCCAGCTGGCATGGGGGCAGCGGGAGCTCCGGGAATGATGCCAGGAATGATGCCGGGAATGATGCCGCCAGCCGGAGCGGGGGGCAGTGCAAACGCTGGCGCGCCGGGGCAAGCGGCAGGAATGGTTCCCGGTGCAGCGTATCCGGGGGCGGCTTATCCTGGAGCTGAACCGGGTTCCGCGTATCCCGGGGCAGTCGGAAATACTCAACCTCAGATTCCGTCGCGGCCGGAAGACGTAGCAACATGGACTGATGAGCAGCTTGTTGATGCCGTTCACGAACGAGATCCAAAACTGCTGAATGCCATTGATAGTCGAGTAAAGTTGTCGCCGGGTGATCCAAAGGTGGCGGAAATGCTCACAAGCCTGTTGATGGCTCTGGCAAATCCTCGCGTTCCCGCTTCACCCAATCAGCAGGCAGGAGCGGCCGGTTATCCGGGTGATCCAGCAGCAGGTTATCCCGGAGCCGCCTTCCCGGGCAGCAACGGTGCCGCTGGTGCGATCACGCCAGGAATGGTGCCGGGAGCAACGCCGGGAGCAGGCACTCCGGCTTTGCAGGCAACGCCACCAGCTCAGGGTTCAATTCGACGAAGGAAGCAGGACGATCTTGCCGTTGACTCTATTTCCCTGATGTTCCTCGAATCGGCTACTGCGTATTATCAGGGTGGCGGAGTCGGAGCGATGGCAGGGAAGAATATTCCAGGAGCCATCGGCGTATCGGCACAGAATCCAGCCAACGCGGGGGCAGCAGGTGCTCAGATTGGTTCCGCTGCCGCGATGCCTGGCGGGGCGATGCCTGCAGGCTACCCCGGCGCAGAATATCCAGGAGGAGCCTATCCGGGTGCGCAGCCCGGAATGCCCGGTGCCGGGAACGCTGCTTCAGGCCAATTGGCAGAGTTCCAATTGATTGAACGGATCGTGGACGGACTTATTCGAAATGGTTCTCCCGGAGCGTGGCAGACGATTTATGGAATCGCGGCTCAGACGGTCAAGACGCCACTCCCGCCGGGATCCGGTGCGGAAATTGTTGCTCACGGTCTCTACCGAAATATTGACAGCAACCCTACGATGATTGAACCCATTCTGCTCTCTCTGATTGACGGTTCAGCACAATTGCCGCTCGAGAGTCGTTCTGCGGCATTAAGTGTCACCGCTCAGATTTCTGGACTTGCCGCAGACAAGTTCACGGGATTCCGGCCTGTGTCGAGTCCCGCGACAGGAAGCGGACAGTTTGGTTTGCCGGGAATGCCCGGCGGTGGAATGCCGGGGCAGGCCGCAAATTCTTACCCCGGAGCTGAGGGCCAGGCCGCTGGAGCTGCGGGATATCCTGGTGCCGCTTATCCCGGAGCGGCAGGAGCCGAGGGCTATGCTGCAATGCCGGGCGGAGCAATGCCGGGCGGAGCAATGCCGGGGACTGGTATGAACGGAACTACTCCCGGTGGAATCAATGCTGTGGGAAAACCGCTCATTTCTGATGCTGCTCTGATGCGTGCCGCCAGTTTTCTTTGGGGGCCGAAATGCGTCGATGCCCTGGTGAAACAACTGGAGGCCTCTACTGATATCGGGATCGTCGAAGGATTTGTCGGGGGAGGCGACTTTGTTCGTATCGCAGCTTCTGTTCCTAATGATCGAGTTCGCAGGGCGCTGGCTGGCTTGTTCGAGAAGACGGCTCCGGCGAGTGTAGGCCAACTTGGTAAAACGAAGTTCTTTTCGACAGCCGTTCATGATCCCGGCATGTTGATCTCACTGAAGTCTCTGCCGAGGCCAAAGCCGACTCGCACGGAGGCCGCTCAGGGTATGCCGATGGATGCCTGGTCCACGGCGAGTCTTGAAGTTGTGTTGTCTCTTCGCGATCGCATGAGAGCACTTTCGGCCACACCTGGAAAGCTGACACCGGTGACAGAGAATCTTCCGATTCGACTGCATAAGAATGCTGTGGCTGAATTCTATGGTGTGCTGACTCTGCCGGGACCGGCGGGATTGGATCTGAACGAATCCGCACCATCGCCAACAAAAATCTATTACGCTCGCACGTCGTTCACGCCGGAGAAGCCCAAAGATCAACAGGATCTGGCCGAGCATTACGAGTCTCGGGCAACTGGAATTAAGCGAGCCAGTGAAGCGCAGGGCGTTCTGTTGTGGATCGACGGATTTAAGGCGACTCAGACCGGAGCAAAACGCACCGCAGATGTGCTTGTTCAATCGTCAGCGGGTGGTGGTGGCGTTGGTGCCGCGGCGGGCGGATATGGAGAATCGGGTGCTCCCGGAGCCCCAGCGGGATACGGTGCTCCAGCCGGAGGTGGAGCTACCGGAGCGTTCTCCATTGAAATCATTGTGGTCGAAACCAGCGATGCAAAATCGCCTGCTGCTGACGACGCAAAAGCGGAAACCGCTGCTAAGAAATGAGTGTGCTTTTTGCCGTCCGGATGCCGATGGAAATGAGCGATCATCCTCGGAGATTGGCGCACGAGGCCGATCGTTTTGCAAAGACCAGTGTCTTTGGCGGCTGGCTGCGAACATGGGCCAACACATGATGTTCGCCTTGAACACGTGTTCGTCTTTAGACGGTCTGTTTCGCAGACCGCGATCGGAACGCACCGCTTGAAACCAGGCTTGCGATCAGGGCCAGCATTGCACTGGTGACCATTGACGTCAACAACAGTGAGCCCTCGCCGGTCAAGCGGATCCCGAAGCGAAGATGGATGATTATACCGAACGTCAGCCAGATCAAAAGATTGACAAACTGAGCCATCAGGATTGTTCGAGGCCCGGAGGAGCGTCGCCCCAGCAACCAGCCAAAGGCGATGGAAAGCACACCACTCAAAAATAAGTTTGCAATTGTGTAAACGTTGAGGTCGCCCACTCGTGGTGAAGAAGAATGAAGCGTGACCATTACCAATGTCATAGCGGCCTCAATCACGGGAGCAACCACCAACCACTTCAGGACTGATCCGAGTGCATGTGCTGGGCGATCAACCACGACACGCTCGTGCATTTCCGGAGCGACATAGGGATTGAGCGCAAACGGATCATCCTGCGAATCAATCATGCGAGATCCTGTGAAGGCGACTTCGTCTGAGCGCATGAAAACGCCCGCAGAGAACTTCTGCGGGCGTCTGTTTCTAATACTTATTCCAATACTTATTTGAGATTTCAGATTTGAAATCTCAAATTGTTCGGAACGAACTAATGCCCTGCGACAGCGGAAATCCCTTCCAGAAATCCCTGAAGCTGACGGCTTCGGACCGGATGCTGAAGCTTGCGAACGGCCTTGGCTTCAATCTGGCGAACTCGTTCACGAGTTACCTTGAAGATGCGACCCACTTCTTCCAGCGTGTATGTGTAACCATCGCCCAAACCGTAACGCAGCTTGATGATTTCGCGTTCGCGGTAGGTCAGAGTCTTCAGGACAACATCGATCTTGTCCTTCAGCATTTCAGAAGCGGCATTGCTGACCGGGCTGTCGTTACCACGATCTTCCAGGAAGTCACCGAACGCGCTGTCGTCGCTTTCGCCGATCGGCTTGTCCAGACTGATTGGCTGGCGAGAAATTCTCATGACACGACGAGCTTCATCAATCGGTACATTGGCCACTTCAGCCATCTCTTCAACGGATGGTTCGCGGCCAATTTCCTGCAGAAGAACTCGAGCAGCTGCTCGCAACTTGGTCATCGTTTCGATCATGTGGACAGGCACACGAATCGTACGAGCCTGGTCTGCGATCGCACGAGTAATCGCCTGACGAATCCACCATGTGGCATAAGTGGAGAACTTATAGCCGCGGCGATATTCGTACTTATCGACGGCTCGCATCAGGCCGGTGTTGCCTTCCTGAATCAGGTCGAGGAACGTCATGCCACGATTGCGGTACTTCTTGGCGATAGAAACCACCAGACGCAGATTGCCCCCGGAGAGATCCCGCATCGCTTTGTCGTATTCGCCATGTCGCTGGAGAATGGCCTGCATCTGAGCCGCCATTGATTCCGGCGATACGCGAGTCAGCAGGATCAGATCGTTCAGCTCTTTCTGCAGGTGCCGACGTTCATCGACAGCCGAGGTGAGATTACGCAGGCTGCAGATCTGTTCGTGCAGTTCCGTCATGCGATTGGAAATCTGTTCCAGACGCTTCATGCAGGGCTGCAGACGCTGAGTTCGCAAGCTCAGTTCTTCCAGCAACGTCACACAGCGACGACGGCGTTCAGCCAATTGATGCTGAATTTCAGTGCGGTTAGATGCGGGCAGGTCAGTGGCCAGTTTCGCGTAGTCTTCTGCATCGCGTGAGCGAATGTTCTCAATCGTAGCCAGGTTGAAAGGCATACGGCCGAGAATCTGTTCCTTCTCCAGGCTTTCCGTCATGGAAACTTTGATCGTACGATCGAACGGAAGTTCTCCGCGATGTACTTTGACCAGAGTTTCATGGCAGAAATTCAGAGCGAACTCGTTGCTCAGCAGAGCACGACGGAAGCGGCGACGAGTGACTTCGATTTGCTTGGCGAGGAAGATTTCTTCGTCACGCTTCAGCAGAGGAATCTCGCCCATCTGGCTCAGATACATCCGAATCGGATCTTCGGTGCCGCGTGAGTCGTCATCGATACGGATTTCCGGCTTGCGTTTTTTGCGAGTGGCCAGCGGTTCGGAAGCAACTTCCTTCACTGGATCCACCACCAGCGGCATGTTGAGTTCTTCGAGATAGGTGATCAAGTGATCCAGGAAGAGCGGATCGGTGGCTTCATCAGGCAGATAGGAATTGACCTGGGAGAAGTAAAGATGGCCCTGCTTGATTCCGGTTTGGATCAGGCTTCGCAGGCTTTCATCGAGGCATTGCATAGGAGTGTCTCCGAGGAATACTTTTTCGACTGATTGATTCGTAGTGTGAGACTTGGCGTCAATTCATTTTCAATTTGAAATCTGAAATCTCAAATGACAGGGATCCGATTCTCTGATGGCAGGTGGCTGCTATTTCATTTCCGTGGGATTTCCCATCTGACTTTGACGAAATTTGTGAAGGCGTCGAAGTGCGTCTATTGTCCCGTCGTCGAGTGTGCTCATGGACTGTGCCGGTTGAGCCAATAATTGTTTCGACACGAGGTTCAGTCGTTTTTCTCGCCGTTCCAGAATGGGGCGGAGGACCCGTTCCAGATGCGATGGTGCCGAAACACCACCGGCTTTTTCATGAGCGTTCGGCTGATCGTTCATGAGTTTCAGGATTCCTTTCTCCTCGGCCGAATCCACCACTGCGTTGATCAGGCTCAGAAGATCTGAGTCTGATTCAGCGGCAATGATCATTCGACCCAACTCCGGAAGGTCCCCGTCTTCCTTCCAGACATCAATGCACAAATCCAGCAGCCGCTGGTGTCGCACATTCTCAAAATCATCCGCCCCGATCTGGTGCCGGATGACATCAATTGATTCAGGACAAGTTAAGATGATTTCTAATACCTCCCGTTCTGCACGTTCGAAGGCATTTTCGACTCGGGTTTTCAATTCGACAGGTTGCCTTTCGGCACCACGTCGCGTGAACCCCTTTTTCTGTGTCTGACCCCGCAATTCTTTCAATTGCTGGCGAGCCATCCGTTCATCCACCTGGACACGCCCGCAGACATTCCGAAGAATCATATCTTCTCGAATACTGCCAGCCAGCCCTTGTGAGGCTGCCAGGAACTCCATCATCTGATTCAAAACCTGCTGACGACCAGCAATCGTCGTAATGCTGATTCGCTGCAGAATCGACTGCAATTTGTATTCCCACGCCTCACTGGCTGATGCCGTAAGGGCATAGAATTCTTCTGCTGTGTGATCTTCCAGATAGTCCGCCGGATCTTTACCCGACGGGACGCTCAGGATTCTCAGGTCCAGATCCTCGGCCAAAAACCGTGAAATGGATCGTTCTGCGGCATCCTGCCCTGCTTTGTCCGAGTCATAAACCAGGACAACTTTTTCTGCGAATCGCCGCAGAAATCGCACATGATCTTCGGTCATTGCTGTCCCGAGTGTGGCGACAGCGTTCGTAATTCCAGCCTGATGACAGGCGATGCAGTCCATGTATCCTTCAACTATTATGGCCGTCTTGCTGCGCCGAATTGTTTCTCGAGCTCGATCGAACGCATAAAGTGTTTGACGCTTATGAAAGATAGCACTTTCCAGACTGTTCCAATATTTCGCATCACTTTCAATGTTGCCCCCCGGCAACACTCGTCCTCCGAATGCAACCGGTCGGCCTCGCTCATCAATGATGGGAAAGACCAGGCGACCGACTAAATTGTCAAAGTATCCAGGACCATTGTTTCGCTCCTGAATCAAACCGGCCGCTACCAGTTGAGCTGGAGTAAAGCGTGCGCGAGCCTGTTCAAGAAACCAGTTCCAGTCCTCTGGGTGATACCCCAGTCGGAAGTTCCGCACAGTATCTTCCGAGAGTTTTCTCCTTTTGACGTACTCCCGGGCGTTCTCTGCCTTCGCGCTGGTTCGCAGCGTTGAATGCATGAGATTGACAGCCCACTCGACTACCGCGAGCGAATCGGTCTTTTTGAGCTGATTGTCTGAAGTCGCTTCATCACGCTTCTTTTTGGGAACCTCCAGCCTCGCTCGGCGCGCTAGAGACTCCATCGCTTCCGGGAAAGGAAGTTTTTCCATCTCCATGACCCAGCGGAAGCAGTCTCCCCCCTGATCACAGACCCAGCACCGATAAGTTTGACGATCCGGATAAACGTGAAACGAAGGATTCTTGTCGTCATGGAACGGACACAATCCTAAAAAATCACGTCCTCCATGAATTGGCTTCAGTGAGACTGTTTCAGACACCAGATCCACAAGATTGGTGCTGGACCGAACCAGTTCCTTGAAGTCATCCCCAAAACCAACCACAGTGAGCTCCGACGTCGATCACCCAAAGTAAACTCAAAACCAGCGATCCGTCAGGCAATCGGAACCACTCTATATTGTCCATGGCTCAGAAAAGGGGTCAGGAACCAATAGTGCGCAGCACCCTTCGGGCCATTTGGCTATTGGTTCCTGACCCCTTTTTATGAGCCCCCTTGCACCAATCTGTTCTTGTCCCTGCAGTTCATTCCTCAGCGCAGCGAAGAACGCGGCGATGTATCACGGGCTACGGGGAACTATTCAAAACAGTAGGAGCTTCAATCTTGCTCGACCACTGAAACTTCCAATGAGTAACAAAGGACTTTTGATGAGTGACGCCTGGAGCATGCATCCTGCAACTCCCCTGTCTGGCGTCGCGCAATTCTAGCCGCGATCCGTTGGCGGTCAAGGACTTCGGTCCAACTCGCCGGGTGAAACATGACCCCTCCAACTCCCGCAGAGAACAACGGTGCAGGTCTTCTTTCGAGGCTTCTTCGGCGTGCCGAGCAGACTTTCTCAGACCCGCATGCCAGGCGATTACGGCAGAGTTTCCCTGAGAGATCCGCGGTTCAGCAAGATCTCCCAAACTGTGGAATTTCTCCGAGAAGCCGTTTGACGCCTGAGAATGCGGCCTTTTGACGATTCTGTGCCTGCGGAAAACTGGTGTGCTGTTCAGGATACAGATGAGCGGGATCGCTCATGAAATTGGGAAGTTTCCACAAGTCCGGGTGCTAAACCAGCGAGCGGTTGGCGTCAGCCCTCCGTGTCCGTCCCTGTCTGTTCTTTGTGACTTGCCCATCACGAAAAATCGCTGAGACACGGATAGCTGACGCTATGCCGCTCGCCGGGGTTCCACTAAACCGGCGAGCAGAAATGAATCCGGCGCGCGCGAGCACTAACACCTCTGGAATGTTGACATGGCAAAAGATCAAAGACCGTTCGAACCGGTGAAGATAGGCGTGATCGGGCTTGGCCGATTTGGGCGGCTGCATGCGTTGACGCTGTCTTCACTGGCGGAAGCCGAATTGGTCACCGTTGTCGCGCGGCGGCAGGCCAGCCTCGACAAATTCATGGCCGAGATGCCCGATGTGCAGGGTTGGCTGGATGTGGATCGGGCGATAGCCGAATCGGGGGCCGAGGCGTGGGTTGTGGCTTGTTCGACGTCTGAGCATGTGAAGGTTGCAACGAAGTTGCTGCAGGCCGGAAAGACGGTGCTGCTCGAAAAGCCAATCTCTGATTCGCTGGCCGAGGCGGAGTCGCTGAGTCCACTGGTGAACCAGGATTCCTCAAACCTGATGCTTGGCCACATTCTGCTGTTCAATAGCGAGTTCAGGCAGCTTCGCCAGGAAGTCTCGAGACGCGGCAGGCCGACATTCATCGACTGCGTACGTCATCGGCCGGCCAGCATTGTGCGGGAATTCCCCGGCGAGAACCCGCTGCAGGCTGCGATGGTTCACGATTTGTATTCTGTCCAGGTGCTTATGAATCGTGCTGAGCCGAATCGATTCAGTTCGCAGTTCCATCGTGTCGCAAATGGCTCTGTCGATGTGGCGCTGGCTCAATTGCAGTGGGCCGACGGAACATTGGCCTCGTTCGCAGCGGGCTACATCACGACGAATGGCATGGCTCCGCGCGGGTTCGATCGGATGGAGGTCTTCGGTAACGGCTGGGCGGCGCGCATTTCACCGAATCCACGACCGATTGAAGTCTGGGACGACAAGGCGTTATGGCCGATGGCGCTTGAAATCCGAGCCGATCTGTCCGGTCCAACCGGCATGATGGCCGAAGAACTCCGCTGCTTCTGCCGAGTCGTTCGCGGAGCCGAACCGGTTCCTGTTGGAGCATCGTTCTCCGATGCTCTACAAATTCAACGCTGGATGGACCGACTGGTTTCTGACGTACAGTCAACGTAACCGGATGACAATTGACGGCGGACCTTACGCACTAAGAGACCTGATTCCGTTAAGACCAGCGACCACATCCGGCTGGCCCGTTTCCGTGGTTTTTAATGACAATGCGGGTGGCACTTCCACGGAGTGGGAGTGTGCCGGAGGCACAAGAAGCCTCAGGGAGGACTCACTTCTGGAAGCCAGCATGCCATGAAAATTCAATGTGCACAGCTGAGCTTCTTGTTGGTCCGCAGCACAGCCTATCCCGGCTATGCCATCCGGGAGAAGCTCTGTTATCATCAATTGCCGATCGTGGCCGGGGTCTCTGCAACCCGCCTATTGAATTCGGAAGAAATTATACGGCACACTTGATGTTCTGGAAGGGTTTGTGACCATTCGCTCTGAGAGAAGGTTTTGATCGACTCGCTTTTTCGACTACGCGTGGTTTTTGACGCACAATGTCAGGTCGTTCAATCGAATTCCTCGCCAGGTTTTCAGACAGGGAAGTTGCATTCAATGGCTCGCGGTAAGAATTCCAGAGGTCGCCGAGATCCTCGTTCGATATCTCGGTTTGCCGATCCTGAATTACTGGCACAACTCGTGGCTCGTCTGGGAGGCAATAAGGGGAAAGCTAAGCCTCAGGTCGATCCGGATCTGGATCCGGAAGTGCTTCATGCAAACTGGAGCGATGCGGTGAGTTCCTTCTGTGGCGCCCATGACGACGAGGTCGCGGTTCGAGGAGAAAAGCTTCGAGCGCAACTCAAGGTCAATTCTATCGACCGCCTCTCGGGGGTGGAATGTTCCGTATCCGTCGGCTTCGACAACTATGAATGCTCGTTCAGGATCAACCTGACGCAAACTGCGTATGACTACAATTGCTCCTGTGGCGATTTCGAGCTGTGTGAGCATACGTATTTCATGGGTTTGAAGCTGGAGGCCATGCTTGAGGATCCGAAGTCAGCGTTGTCGAAGGCCATACTCGGTGCCGGGGCGGACAATACCGACAAGGGGTTTCGCCAGACGCTCTCACTGCTGAAGTCACTGACTCAGAATGCCCAGCTGGAACAAGCGGTCCAATCCGAAGTGACGGTCGAGGAGAAACCTCAGACGCGTTACGTCTGGAATCTTGCCGAGGATGGCTACTACGGTTCGAGCCGTCTGTTTCCCTGCATCCAACAGGAGAAAAAGGGCGGCTGGACTAAAGGCAAAGAAAGTTCGGTAGAAGCTTTCCTCAAAGCAGCTCGATCGAATTGGTCACCGATTGACCATCAATTGGCAGATCTAGTCAAACAGGAACGCTGGCAGCCTCCCACGCTTGAAGTGGCGGAAGGATTGCGAGTCCTGGCGGGGACTGATCTGTTCTGTTATGACCGAGAACCTTGTACGCTCAGAATGTTGCCCCTCGAAATCCTTGTTCTTGAGTCCGATCAGGGGTTGCAGCTTTCCACCAGTGTCGGCGACTATGTCACGCAGTTGGGGAAAACTGGTGAGGTCAAGCTTCTGGACGTCTCCCGAGGCGTCCTTGTTTACGTCCAGGCACTGAAAGAAGCGGTTTACTTTCGAGGACCGTTGCATTCGTTCGAGATTTGCCGCCAATTGCTGGAGCAGAAGGATGTCGTGTCGAAAGACAAGATGCCGGTGCTGCTGCAGCAACTGGAACAGTTGCGAGCCTGCATGGCGGTGCGTCTGCCGGAGTCTGTTGCGGGCAAAGAAGTTCCCGCAGAAACTCAGCCTGTGCTGATGCTGCAACTCCGCCGCAGCGGCGCGCTGGATGTCTCGATTCAGGTTCGAGATCGCAATCAGATGCTGCATGCGCCGGGAGAAGGTCTGGCACGGATTCACGAAAAGGTCGATGGCGAACCCGTGCAGTTCGTTCGCGACATACCGACTGAGATTCGACGTGCTCAGGACATCGTGGCGGAATTGCAGATCCATCGAGGCCTCCCGCTGAGCCGCTGGAGCTGGCGTATGACGGATGGCGATGCCATTAGCAATTTGCTTACGGAAGCCGGTTCGGCGGTCGAAAGAGCAGAACTGGCTGTCCTGTGGCACAAAGATTCGGTCAGCCGTTTTGATGTAATTGGTCGACTGACTGCAAATAATGTGCGTGTCGAAGTCTCACGCCAGCGAGACTGGTTTGGGCTGAGCGGAACATGTCAGATTGGTGATCAGGAGATTTCTCTGAAGGATCTTCTGGCCGGAATGCATGGTCGGCCGATGAACGGCCTGATGGAAATCTCGCCCGGAAAATGGGCGGCCGTCGCTGCGGAACTACGAGATGCACTGAAGCGTCTTTCCGATGTGAGTCAGGAGAATCGTGGCAAACTCCAATTGGATGCTTCAGCCGCTCCGATTGTCAATGTGCTCGAAGCCGCCAGGATTCAGATCGAAGCCGACAAGCACTGGGAAAAATGTTTCAAGCGTCTGCGTGATGCTCAGGATACTGTTCAGGACCCACCGGCGGGGCTGAATGCGGAATTGCGAGATTACCAGATCGAAGGTTTTCGCTGGCTGTGCAGGTTGTCTCAATGGGGCGTTGGTGGAATTCTGGCTGACGACATGGGGCTCGGTAAAACCGTGCAGACGCTGGCTCTGTTGTTGACTCGAGTCGAATCCGGACCGACTTTGGTGATTGCTCCGACATCGCTGGGTTTCAACTGGCAGCGTGAATGTGAACGCTTTACTCCGTCACTGACGCCGATTCTGTTTCGTGATATCGATCGCATCGATCTGAAGAACAAAGTCGGCGAAGGAGATCTCGTGATCTGCAGCTACGGGCTTGCTCTTCGCGAGGCTGAACTGCTGAGGGAGATCAAATGGGGCACGTTGATTCTGGACGAAGCTCAGAACATCAAGAACAGCAACAGCAAGACGGCCGCACAGATCCGTACGTTCGAAGCTGAATGGAAAATTGCTCTGACCGGTACGCCGATGGAGAATCATCTGGGAGAACTCTGGAGCATCTTCCACACGGTGGCTCCGGGAGTTCTTGGTTCATGGGAACAATTCCGTCGACGCTTTGCGGCACCGATTGAAAAAGAGAGCAACAGCGATCGCCGTCAGGCTCTGTCGCAGGTCATTGCACCGTTTATTTTGCGTCGATCCAAGCGTGACGTGTTGAAAGATCTGCCAGCTCGTACTGAAACGAATCTGATGGTGGATCTCAGCACCGAAGAGCGACTGCGGTATGACCAGATGCGGCTCGCCGCGGTGACCGAACTGGATCAAATCGGTGATGAGAACTTGTCGCACGATCAGCGATTCAAGGTTCTCCAGATGCTGACTCGACTGCGTCAACTGTCGTGTCACATTGGTCTCGTGGATGACAAGTGGAAAGGCTCCTCGGCAAAACTGGACGTGCTGATGGAACAGCTTGAACAGTTGAAGGAACAGGGTAATCGTCCGCTGATCTTCAGCCAATTCACAACTCACCTGGCACTCATTCGGCAAGCTTTGGAGAAGGCCGGTTTCAGTTATCAATATCTCGACGGCCAAACCACACCTGTTCAGCGACAGGAACGAGTGGAAGCGTTTCAACGCGGCGAAAGCGATGTCTTTTTGATCTCGCTGAAAGCTGGTGGAACCGGACTGAACCTCACGGCGGCCGATTACGTGATTCATATGGATCCATGGTGGAACCCCGCGGTCGAAGATCAGGCCACCGATCGAGCACATCGTATTGGCCAGACAAAGCCCGTGATGGTCTATCGCATTATTGCTCGTGGAACGATCGAAGAGCAGATCCTGCAGATGCATGATGAGAAACGGGATCTGGTTGACGGAGTTCTCTCCGGGGCTGACGCAGCCGGAAAACTATCGACGAAAGAACTGGCCGAAATGATTCGTCAGGGAATTGAAGTTCCTGGTCGGCGTTGAATGGAAGACCGTAAGGGATTTTGGCGTGATTCCGAACAATACAGCGAAGACAAAAAAACGGCGGAGCTTTTTGCTCCGCCGTCGTAGTTAAATTGAGACATCTGCAACGAACGATTGCTCTGGACTGAATCAGTACTTGCGAGGGCGAACAGAACCCTGAACTCGTACCGGCAGGCCCATGATGCGGAGGAAACCTTCCGCGTCAGTCTGGTCGTACGAACCGCCACGTTCCATGCTGGCGATGTCGGCTTTGTACAGGCTATACGGCGATGTCCGACTGCTGACTCGCACGTTGCCCTTATAAAGAGTCAGCTTCACTTCTCCGGTAACAGGCTTCTGAGTTTCGCGGATGAAGGCCATCAAAGCATCCATCTTGGCACAGTACCAGAATCCGTAATAGACCATCTCAGCAACCTGAGCGCTGAGTGAGTCACGCAGGTGAGTCAGGTCGCGGTCGAGTGTCATCTGCTCCAGACCCTGATGAGCCGCATACAGCAGCGTCATGCCCGGGGCTTCGTACACTCCACGGCTCTTCATGCCGACGAAGCGATTTTCCACGATGTCGATTCGACCGCAGCCATTGCGGCCGCCGATCTGGTTGAGTTCCTCAACGAGCTTCGCCGGGCTGAGCTTCTGACCATTGACGGCCACAGGTACGCCCGATTCAAACTGGATGGTGACAGTTTCTTCTTTGTCAGGAGCCTGCTGTGGAGAAACGGACATGCCGAAATCAATGACGCTGGTGCCATCAACAGTAGGGTCTTCCAGGTCGCCGGCTTCGTAGCTGATATGGAGACAGTTTTCGTCGCTGGAGTAGGGCTTCTTCGCCGTTGCCTTCACTGGAATATTCTTCTTCTCGCAATATTCCAGCATCTCAGTACGGCCAGGAAACAGATCGCGGAACTTCTGCATGCGCCAAGGGGCGATAATGCGAATGCCCGGCTCCAGAGCTTCGGCGGCAAGCTGAAATCGACACTGATCGTTGCCCTTGCCAGTCGCGCCGTGTACAAAAGCTTCCGCGCCAACTTCACGGCCTCGCTGCAGGCAGGCTTTGGCGATCAGCGGACGAGCGATGCTGGTCCCCATGAGATAAATGTTCTCATACCGTGCTTGCCACTGCAGAACGGGGAACGCAAAGTCCCGACACAGCTCTTCACGAACGTCCACAAGTTCCGCAGACCTGGCTCCGATATCATGAGCCTTCTTCATGATGGCATCACGGTCTTCGCAGGGCTGACCGAGATCAACGTAGAGACAGTGAACGTCGTAACCTTCGTCCTGAAGCCATCCAACCAATACTGACGTATCCAGTCCGCCGCTGTAGGCCAGCACAACCGATTTGCCCACGTGAGTCTTCTCCAACAATCCGATCCAATGAAAAACTAAACCACAGGGCGGAATGGTATCCTTGACCGGGCCGCTCGCCACCCTTGACCCCTGAAATCAGGAAAAAGGGAATCGCGGGGATCTGGGGGCGAGTTGATTTCATGCGGATCGTGAACTGAAAAGTATCATGATCCCTTTGATTCAGGGGCGTTGATGATCTCAGAGTTCTGAATAACTGAGTTCTGAACATCTGAGTTCTGAATAACTGAGTTCTGAATAACTGAGTTCTGAATAACTGTGATGTATCACGATGCCAGTCCTGCTGGCCATGTTCAGGGCACGAATAAGTGAATCTAACTCTCTTCACCAGATGAGCGCCTGATTGACTCTCCAGTGAGAAGAAAGCCCAACGGAAACGCGATAAAGTCATAAGTTGTTTTATGCCAATGACTTAAGGAATACATTGCGGCGTGAATCCCAATTGACGCAAGGTCGGTGTTCGCCGTACACTTCCGGGGCGATCATCAGCAGGGAAAGCGGATGGTCTCTGGGAATTTGTCAGGGACGACAGTATGCCACCGAACACAACACCGCGCGCGGTCATCTCCTTCGAAGATGTTGAGCAACTGCGTGAAGCGCGGAGGATCATTCGGCAGGAAGCGGATTCGCTCGTGCGGCTTTCGGAGTCGCTTGACCCCTGTTTTTGTGACGCTGTTCGGCTCATCCGGGACTGTCGTGGTTGTGTGATCGTCACGGGCGTTGGCAAAGCCGGGCTGATTGGTCAGAAGATCGTCGCCACGCTGGCCAGTACCGGAACTCGCG
Organism: Candidatus Kuenenia stuttgartensis; assembly: GCA_945861975.1. Classification (GTDB taxonomy): domain Bacteria; phylum Planctomycetota; class Planctomycetia; order Planctomycetales; family Planctomycetaceae; genus SXXK01. Next base: position 20,116 of record CAMAXD010000009.1, read on the forward strand.
CCCACTTCATGCATCCGACGGAAGCACGCCACGGTGATCTCGGCTGCGTTGGTTCTGCGGATGTCATCCTTGCGTTGTCCAATAGCGGTGAGTCTGAAGAACTGATCAGTCTGATCCCTTCCATTCGACAGCTTCAGGTGCCGCTGATTGCGGTGACTCGGGATTCTGACAATACGCTCGCCCGGCATGCCAGTGTCGTCGTGCGATTTGGAAAGCATGAAGAAGCGGGAAGTCTGAATCTTGCCCCATCATGTTCCACGACTGCGATGCTGGCCATTGGCGACGCGATGGCCCTTGTTTTAAGTCAGTTGCGAGGCTTCACGTCTCACGACTTTGCGAAGTATCATCCTGCCGGAAGCCTTGGCCGTCAGTTGTGTCCGGTGCGCGACGTCATGCGTTCGGGGCCGCAGTTGCGAATTGCATCGGAGAACGAAACGGTACGAGAAGTCATGATTCATCATAGTCATCCGGGGCGACGGACTGGAGCTGTGATTCTGACGGATGGCGAAGGTCGACTGACGGGGATTTTCACCGACAGTGACCTTGCCCGCCTGTTTGAAAATCGTCGAGATGAACAGTTGGATCAGCCGATTCGCATGGTCATGACAGCGAATCCAATTACCGTCGCACCGGGCGTGCTGCTTCCGGAAGCGATCCATCTGATGTCGGAACGCAAGCTGAGCGAAGTTCCGGTGATTGATCCGGATCGTTTTCCCATTGGAATGCTGGACATTACCGATGTGCTGCAGCGAGTCGAAAGTGCGGATCGGTTGCTGAGAAGTCACTCGGATACTGTTCTCCCCCAGCCCACAATTCGTTCGGCGTGATCGTCAAAACTCTTATTCAAGATGTGGCCACGATTGAGGCTGTCATGGATCAGGTCTCCCGCGAACACTCGACGTCAATTTATACCGTGTGAAAAATAGTTCTGAAAACAATCATGTCGCTGTCATCATTATCCAGTGGACCTCGAACCGTGCTTGTCGGCATCGGTCTGGTCGCTGTGTATCTGGTGTATTCGCGACTTACGTCGCCGTGGCTGATTGTGGAACGCAAGCAGGCTCCGGTTCCGAAACAATCGCGGGACCACGAAAAACAGCCGTTGTTTACTCAGCAGGCCGCAAAATGGTTTGAACAGGATCGCTGGGTTCAGAACGCGAACGCCCGATTTCGTGACGGCCAGCGGTTGTTATTTTTCAATGACTACGAGCTGGAAAACAACAGCCATTCGATCGCCATCAGTCCGGTCGCCTTGTTGTGGCAGCAGGACGACAGCGAGCAACCGATCACCGCGACTGCTGATTCTGCACAGTTGAATTCGTCATCAGCGTTTGACATGCAGCAGGGGAAATTTGGAAAGATCGTTTCCGGTTTCCTTGCCGGTGACGTTCATATCGCCGGTCCGGATGGACTCAGTATCGAAGGCAGCGGATTTCATATCTCCGAAGATGCGATGAAGATCTGGACCAGCCAGCCCGTAAAGTTTGCCTGGGAAACTCATTCGGGGCGTGCAGAGTCGGGAGCGGAGATTGAGTTGCTGGCTTCGAAAGATTCGGCGAAATCCGGATTGATGGCTGTGAATGATGTTCAGCGGATTCGCCTGCGAGGTCGGGTGCACTGTAATCTGTGCTTCAATGATCGTCACGGAGATCGTGAGCCGGTGCAGATGACGGTCAGCGCTGCCAACGGCTTTGAATTCTTCGTGCCGACGAAGCAGGCCACATTTCACGGTTTTGTGGACCAGAAGGTCAACATGGACAATCAGGTTCTTGTTGAGCGTCCGATGCCGAATGGCACGCTGGATCGTCTGCATTGTGCACGTCTCGACCTGATGTTCCAGCCGAAGATTCGTGATGCTGCCGCAGGACAAAAATCAACTCAACTGCAGCTTTCAAGAATCATTGCGGAGGGACAGCCGGCCGAGTTTCGAACGATCAAAGACGGTGAAGATCAGGTCTACGCGGCCATGGGCAAGATGGTCTACCATCTCAATGATCATCGTCTGGAATTGATGGATCGAAGCGTCGCCGCTGATGGCAGCCGAATTCCGGTGGAAGTTCATCAGAATGGTACGAAACTGACCACGGCCTATTCGGTTGTGACGATGACAGAAGATAATGACGTACAGGCGATCCAGTGTCGCGGCGAAGGCCGGATCGGTCCATCGACACGCATTCCGGGTGAGGGCGATCAAAGCGAAAAGCCGATCTTCGGAGCCGCCTGGAAAGAGTCGCTCGTTATGCTTCGCGGTGAGGAACCCAGGATCACTCTGACTGGTGCCGCCAAAGTCGTTCAGGCCAGTCGACAGCCCACGGGAAAGCTTGCTGTGGATTTGTCTCTGGGTGGCAATCGGATCGACATGTTGCTGGACGAAACTGCTCAGGAATCGCCGGCAGCCGAGTCTATTAATAAAGCCGAGTCTATTAATAAATCTGAGATGACATCTTCTATGCAGGGGATGAGCCTGTCGAACTTATCGCCTCGACAACTTGTGGCGACTGGCAACGTGAGTATGCTCGGGCAAGGAGTGAACGGGGAGGTTCGAGAGAAACTGACCGTGACATTTCAGAAGACACCGGCTCTGGTTCCCGAGGCTGGTTCCATACGAACCGTCAGTCAAACGGCGGAATCACCACCGGCAAAGCCCAACGGGAAGACACAGTTTTCTTCGGACACTGTCGAAGCCATTGTCTTGATGGTCGAATCATCAAAGCCACAGTTTGATGATGTTTGGCTGAAGGGCAATGTTCAGATTTCAAATGAGTCAGTCAGTCCGAAGGATGCAAAGGACTCCCGAAACTTCAAAGCCAGTGGCAACATGTTGCATGCGGCCGGTGGCTTTCGTGAAAACACGGAGCTCAGTCTGTTCGGAGATCCCGCTGTCGTTGTGAGTTCCGACAATCGCATCGAAGGCCAGCGAATTGATCTGACGGAGATGAAGGCTACGTCATCCGGGAATCAGCGACAGGCTCGTGTGGATGGCAGTGGCCGCATTCGTTTCGTTGTCAACAGGGGACTCGATGGGAAACCACTGGAGAAGGATTCTCCGCTGGACATCTATTGGGGCCAGGAAATGAGCTACAGTGGTCGCACCGCCCATTTCGTGGGTAATGTTCGCGCAGTCCTTAACAATGAGCTCGATCACGACGTCGAACTGACCTGCGCCGGACTGAAGGTGCATTTTTCGGAAGACGTGAAACTGGAGCCGTCCGGGAAAGCGGATGAATTTCGTCTGGCGGAGTCCGGCGGTTCGCAGGCTCCCTCCGGAGATATTGAACGCATTGAATGTGAGAGCCGTGTCGTCGTGAAGATCGACATCATGACGGCCGGCGCGGTGACTGCTCGCCATTATGCGGAGTTCGCGGACCTGGAATTCAATGCACTCACGGGCGATTTCAAGGCGACCGGTCCGGGACTGATTGAGTCCGTCCAGCCGGATAAAGGACAGCGCGGGCTGGCGGCTTCGAATCGGACAGTCGCTCGTTCCAATACGCCCGCCAAAACATCTGAGGAAGCGTTCTACTACATTCGCGCACAGTTTATCGGGACTCTGAATGGCAACTCTCACAGTGAATATGTTCGACTCAAACAGCATGTTCGAGGAACCTTTGGGCCGGTGCGAGAACTGACCGGTCGACTGAACATTGATGGTTTGAATGCTGAAGAACTGCCGGATAATGCCGGAGCCCTTGAGTGTGAAAATCTGTCGATTTCTGCGGTCCCCAGTACATTGCCGGAACAGCAGTCGTCGTTCTCGTTGGTGGCGGAATCCAACTCGTCAGCATCGAGCTCGGGAACTCGACGCCCCTGTCGGTTTGAGTCACGCTTGTTTGCTGGACTGGCAGACAAGATTATGTACGACCATTCTAAGCAGCAGTTTATTTTGCTGGCTGATGAAGGCCGCCAGGCAACTGTTTCCAACCAGCGCGACGGGGGAGACAGACAGGTTCTGAATGGTGGTCGGTTTGAATACTATCGAGACAAGAACCACCTGAAGGCGAATCAGATTACGGGCGTGCAAAGCACCGGTGACCTGACCGATTAGAATGCGCCTGAGCAGCAACGTGAGGGATGAGCAGCAACGTGAGGGATGAGCGAACAACTGGCGGACTCCGAGCGAAAGTGCTGGCACAAGAACCCGCTGTTTGCGGTAAAAAATGACTCTTACTGATCGTTTGGATTGGCGTTGGTTAAAAAAATGAGCAGAATCTGCAGAGCCCGGAAAATCGGTGTAACCGACATTTGGCCGGGTTGAATTGCTCTGCAGGGTGCCTCTCCGTCATGTCCAGCGATATTCCTCCGGATCGCCGTGAACTCAGATTCGCGCAGCCCCTTTCCGCCTTTCTGTCTGATGACAGCGTCCGGGTTTTCGTGCCGGAAACGAGTGTCGTGGGAGCAGCCCTGTGCCTGATTGCCTGGGCGGTCGTGTCGTGGATGGGGCTGATTTCGGCCTGATGTTTATTCGGTGCGGCGATTAACGGAGTGATCAGACATGGGTTTGCTGGCTGGGACCAAATTTGATCGACCACCCCATTGTGATCGTTGTGAAAAACTCGAGTCAGAATGTACCTGCCCTCCGCCAGAGCCAAAGCGAAAACCTCCCGAGAAACAGACCCTTCGGATCGGTGTCGAAAAGCGTAAGCACGGCCGCGTGATGACGATCGTTCGTGATCTCGATGCGGCGGAAAATGATGTGCCGGAGCTGCTGAAGAAGCTGAAGAATGCCTGCGGTGCTGGCGGGACGATTGCAGACGGCAATATCGAAGTTCAGGGTGCTCACCTGGATCGAGTTCGCGCGGAGCTGCAGAAGATCGGATACAAGGTCAAAGGCTGATCAGGGGCAAAGGATCACGTTTACCGTATCGGTTCTTCGCACGTTTTGCATTCAGGGCGGGTGTTCGCAGCATACCTTCAGTATTCAGCCTCAATCGTGGCAGTGAAAAACAATGGTGTGTCTCTACCACTTTTCGGAGCTCTGAATTGCATCACAACGTCAAATCAATTCGCCCATTCATCGGGGCAAAAGCCTTTGAGATCTCCCGCCAGTTCTACAGAGATCTGGGGTTTGAGGAGTCTGTGGTTTCAAAGGACATGAGCTTGTTTAAGACAGATGGAGTTGGCTTCTACCTTCAGAACGCTTACGTGAAGGACTGGATCGACAACACGATGTTGTTTCTGGAAGTCGACGACGTGGAACGCCATTGGAGCGAACTGAAGACGTTGGAACTGCCTGCCAGGTATGAAAATGTCAGGCTGACTTCGATTCGCACGGAGCCCTGGGGCAAAGAGTACTTTCTGCACGATCCCTCAGGAGTTCTCTGGCACTTTGGTGAGTTTCGAAACTGAGGCCGCTTCAATTCCGCATCAGAAAGAATCAACAGGCTTGTACGATCGCCTTCTGCATGTCAACTCGTTCCTTGCCACGAGCGGGCTGGAGACAGATTGACATTCTGGCGGAAGAAGTCATTCGTCGTAGTGCGGCATGGAAACACACTGATCGCCAGTGACGGAGAAACAATGCGATACTCTGTTTGAATCAGCGATCTGTAATCGTACGATGCACGCATGATTTGACGCCGAAGAAATCTTCAGGAGTGTGTATTGAATGAGACGTTCTTACCTGTCGGGCTGTCTGGCCCTGTTGATGGTGACAACCGCAATGGCTGAAGACTCGCTCATTCCATTGTTCGATTTCACTGGAGTCGAGGCTGTCAAAGATTGGCAGGCGGTGAACGATGGCGTGATGGGGGGCGTGTCGGAAGGCAAGTTTAAGATCACTGATGCGAAGACGATGGAATTCTTCGGCACGCTGTCATTAGCAAACAATGGTGGCTTTGCTTCGGTGCGGTCGAAGACGAAGAAGTTCGATCTGAAGAAAGGTGATACGCTGGTCGTCAAGATCCGTGGCGATGGGCGGGAATACACGCTGAACCTCTACCCGAACAGGTCAAGAACCGCCTTTTCATACAGGGCTCCGGTGCAAACGAAGAAGGATGAATGGATCGAAGTCAAAGTCCCGCTCGATGAATTCGAAGCGACTTCATTTGGTCGGGTTGTCAGGGAAGCCGGTCCTGTAAAACCAGAAGAGATCAGCTCCGTGGGTTTTCTGTTGGGTGACAAAAAGGCTGGGTTGTTCAAGCTGGAAGTGGAGTCGATCAAGGTGGAACGGGCTGCAATTGCGAGCGGCGAGATCGAAGGCAAAAAACCAGATTCCGAATGATTCTTTGCCTCTCTTCCAAACCCCTAAAGCTTCAAAACTTCTTTTCAGCCTTACTGCTCGCAAACGCTCGATACAGTAACAAGTCGTAAACGATCTTGATGCCACCGGCCAGAAAAAACGGCATGCTCATCCATCCAGCGCTGCCGACGAGGAGGGTCGCCAGCATGGGCGAGATTGATGCACCCACCGACCGAGCAACTGCGGTGACGCCTGCCGCGGCGGAGCGTTCATCGGGTCGCACGACGGCCATCGTGTAGGCCTGGCGAGTCGGCACGTCCATCTGCGAAATGCTGAACCGCAACAGCAGAAGGCCGATGGCCCAATACACATCCGGCATTAATGGGACAAGAATCAGCAGCACGTTCGACGGCAGATGCGTAAAGATCATCGTGTTGATCAGCCCGATGCGTCGAGCGAGCCAACCAGCCGCCAGGGCCGAGACACCAGCCAAAAGGTTGGCGAACAGAAAGATCGTGCCGATCATCGCTGGGTCGAGTTGGAATCGGATGTGAAACCAATAAGCGATGATGCTTTGAATAACGAAGCCCCCGCCAAACGCATCGAGGGCGAACAGAAGCGACAGCTTGAAGATTGTCCGTTTGGATTCGTGGAGTCCCAGCACCGACCTGGGAGGCAGGACAGACTCATCTCTCGTTGCTTCTATCCCAGACGACAGAGACGAAAACCCAGCGATCAACGCCACGCCGATGCCTGAGTAAGCCAACAACACCGGACGAAAAGCAGCGGCTCCTGTCAGGCCGAAGTGTGATGAGGCTTCGGCAATCAAACCACCCGCCAAAGCGCCCAGGGCCGTCGAAAACGAATCCACGAGGTTGTACCAGGCGAACACATCGGTGCGCCGTTCATCGCTGACGATATGCGAAAGCGCTGCCTGCTCCACAGACAGGAATGGCCCGATTTCGTTTCCGCTGGGGCTGATGACGCCAATCGTGGCGGCGATGACGAGCAATACAAAACTGCTGGTCGAGGCGAAGACGACCCCGGCCAGGACCATGAGGATTGCACCAAGGATTAACGTGCGACGACGTCCGAGCCGGTCAGCAGTTGTCGTGAGCCAAAGCGAGATCGCCGTGTCGCCAGCCAGAGTAAGACTCAGGAGAAGGCCGACTTCCCATTCCTTCAAACCAACATCGACCAGATAAAGCACCAACACGACCGAGAGCAGGCCATAGGCGAACATCCTTGAACATCGAGTCGCAAACAGCAGCCAGCCATCTCGTGTCAATTTGGCTGCAATGCTCACCAGAAGGCTCCATCCGATTTGACGTCGACTATGACTGAGTTCCAGCCGTTAAAGAATAGGATTCTCATCTCGGCCCCTGGTCACTCTGCTCCGGCTAATTGCCGCAAGTAGGCCTCATTGTATCGCCGGCATTGGCGAGGTTCCCTGCTTTCAATACAGCTTAATCAAAGTTGGGCGATTCGATGATCCAACTTCGTGATCAGGTCTTCCAGACGAACAACACCGGCCTCGATAACTTTGGCATAAACTCCACGGAGTCGAAGTTGTTTTCCTGCAGGCGAATTTACGACCTTGAGGGCCGGGGCACCAAAACGTTGACTGAATTTGCCACAGCCATTGTGGGCCTGTTCGGTAATCTCAATAACGCACTCGCCGATTTTCAGCAATTGACCGGCCTGCAGGTTTTCTCGACTGAGATCCAGATCCACAAAAAGATTGTCCCCGGCCAGTTCCCATCGGGCCTTGTTGCCTGCTACCAGATCGATCATCCGGGAGTTCATGATACAGATCTGGACGTCAGGATCAGGACTTCCATCCGGAAGTTGCAGCCAGCAGCCTCGCGCCCATGCATCGCCCTCTGTTCCACCTTCAGGGCTGAGGCGACACTCTTGCAAGCTGCGTCTTTCTTCGTGACCAGGACGAATGACGATGGCTTTAAGCACGCCGGAATTCTGCGGAGACTTCAGAACCTGAGCTAAACCGTCCGTGATTTCCTGTTCCGTGAGGTGAGTGACTTGCGACATCAGATTCTTTTCTCCGGACAATCGACTGGTTGTTTCCCGACGCGAACGGCAGAAGGAGAAGTTCCTGCTGAGCCTGAGGCGCTAGCCGCTATGACAAAAGGAAAGCATGGGCAGGACACATGGCATTCATCTTCTCCTCCACGACAAGATCGCAGCTCCAATGAATATCATCCACTCTGTCGCTGCGAGGGCTATTGTTGTCCCGGGTACTCCGCTGTAAAGCCCGAAACTGAGAGTCCGAAAGACAACCAGACAGCCATGAATCAAAACGCACAGAAACAGCGGAAGGGCAATGTCTGACGGACGGTACAGCGGCCAAAGAAAAGCGAGTCCGATCGCGACCTGCAGTCCGCCGTAGACTGTCAGGAACTCCGACTGCCCTGCGCCCGGCTGAAGCGTAAAACCCACTGAATTCGATGTCGTCTCGGGCAAAATGGCGCACCATGCGGCCAGTATGAGATACGCTGCTCCGACAATTGCCAGAAAGATACGAGTCATGGAGATTCTTTCCGTTTGATCAGACCAGAGACTCAGATGCAAAAGAAAGCGATTCTGATCTGCCTCAGGATAGAAAAGCTGTCGGGTACGAATGACACTGTCGTCATCGTAGCATGATGACTATCACTCACAACCAGCACCGGGCATTTGGGAATTGGAGCGACCATGAAAGGGTTTGTCCCGACGGCGATCCTTGCAGTCCTTTGTGCGGGATGCGACCCCGGCTATTTTTATCGTCCAGTCAATGATGAAGGCGTCCAACTGTCCCGAATGGAGATCGAGATTCAAGGAGTGACTGTCAGTCTCGGGGAATTCGAAACACTCATCGGATCAGGTTCGGTCGCCCAGCAACTGACGATCAGAAATTCTGGTTCCAAGAATGTCATCCTGCTTGCTGGAACGTTCCGCTCAAAGCAAAACTCCATTTCCGTGCAGCTTCCTGGGGATGGTGAGTTAGAGTGGCGAACTGTCCCAGCCGGTGAATCGAAGGAGATTTATTGCCTTGTGGATCTGAGTGAATCTGGTGGCGACGCAGAAGCTGCCCTGGACACCAGTCTCACATGGGAATGGGACATTCAAATCGGCGATGAAAAGCGGACGCTACGGATGAAAATGGTCCGGGTCCATTATTGAACACCCGGGAGATCACGTAAACTCGAGGAGCCTTTGGTTTTTTCGGCCGCCTATTCGTTTGAATTGTGGCCACGGTCGAGTGTTTACGCGATCTTTGCAGAGCAATGCCTCAATCGTGGCCGAGCACAGAACAGACGGCATTCTATATGCAGGCTGGAATGCAGCGACGTTGGATTACCAAAATCATCGGCATTGCCATTCGTTCCAGACATCCTTTTCAGCGCCTTGCTAACGCTCGACGGTGATCAGGGGGGGCCTGCATCATCGCGGTTGCCAACGAATTTGTCGTGGGTGTCGCCATGCCTGGAACACGACGACGTCAGTGCGTACCATGCACGGCGGAAATCAATCTTCCCACAAATATTGCCTGGCACAGGAGATCGTAATGCGAAGTCTGGTGTTTGCTCTGACTGCGGTCCTTACATGTTCATCATTCGCGTTCGCTGATGACGCACCCGCTGAAACCAAAGATATGCAGGTGCTTTTCAACGGAAAAGACCTGACAGGCTGGGATGGCAATCCGGATCTTTGGACAGTGAAAGACGGCGTGATTCATGGTGAAACCACGGAAGAGAAGAAAGCCGATGGTAACACCTTTCTGATTTGGAAAGACGGAGTTGTCAAGGACTTTGAACTGCGTCTGTCGTGCCGCTGTAACGCGACCAACAACTCCGGGATTCAGTATCGTTCAAAGCACATCACCGAAGGCAATCCGCGAAACAAGTGGGTCGTGCGAGGCTATCAGCATGAGCTTCGCAACGAAGTGGGCTTTCCGAATATCTCCGGGTTCATCTACGACGAAGGCGGCAAGCGGGGTCGGATTTGTCTGATCGGCGAAAAAGCCACCTGGGAGACTTCCGGCAAGAAGGTTGAGAAGTCTGATCTGATTGACGAAGCCGGCTGGAAGAAACTATTCCGCCTCGACGACTGGAATGATGTTGTGATCATCGCCAAAGGCAATCACGTTCAGCATTACATGAACGGTAAACTGGTGCTCGACTTCACCGACAACGAACCCAGCCTGACGTTACTTGAAGGCGTTCTGGCGGTGCAACTTCATGCCGGTAAGCCAATGTGGGCGGAGTTCAGGAACATCCGCATCAAGGAACTGAAGTAAGCCTCAAAGACTTTCGGACAGTTGCCAGGTCCGTCAATTAAACATTGACGGCTGATACAAAGACGACTGTTAAATGCAGCGGAGGAAACGGTCTTTTCGGGACTGTTCCTCCGCTGTTTTCGTTGCCTGAAGAACTCCTGCGGAGAACTTCGCATTCTGCGGTTCTGGTAGAGTTAATTCGATTCAGCCACCATCAGGACTCGCTGACGATCCCGGATGATTTGTCGGTCGCTTTGAATTGCCTGCCGGAGTCGCTCGACTTCAGACAGACTGCTGTCGAGGCATCGTTCCAGAGTCATCTCGGCCTGAGCCAGCAGCAGTTCTGCTTCTTTCAGGTTGCGATCCAGTAGTCTCAGGCGGGCCTGAAGAATCAGATCCAACGCCGTTGAAAAATTGGCACCAGCCTTAATATGGCAGGCCAGTGCGTGAGTCAGAAACGTTTCTGCTTTTGTTCGATTGCGAGTCTGAGCAATCAGGCAGGCTTTGATCGCAAACAAATCTCCTGCGGCCCTCTGGAACTCCGGAGACTCCACATTCAGATCTTTTCCCTGCATCGTCCGTTCGGCCTGCTTGAGCCACGTTTCACACGAATCCAGATCCTGCTTCAACAACGAGTTGGTGGCAAGAACAAGCCACGCGATAGTGGATCCGCTTTGAACAGAATTCGACGGCGATGTGGAGTGCAACTGCAATGCTTTTTGCAAGCAGCGATCTGCCATGGCGAATTTACCCGTGGCCATTAATTTGTGAGCAGACCCGAAAAGATGTTCGGCCGTCAGGGTTGCGGAATTTTCCGCGACCTGTTGATCTGCCAATTCAAATGTACGGGCGTCAGCGAACGGCAGATGTTCGAGTGAAGTGTTGTTGTGGAACCAAAGCACCGGCAATGCCCCGTCGATTGGAATCGTTGACGGCAATGATGGAGTTCGAATGCGCGAGCACAACAATACAGGAGTCGCCGCAGCAGGACTGGCGACAGGCAAGCCAAACAGTTCAAAATTCATGGGCACGAGTTCCATGCAGGTTAGACCAGCCGAAAATCCTTGGGATCTTCGGCTTCGGAAGCAATCCGACGTGCTCAGTTCAGGCAGCGAGAAGGGGAGAAAAATTTGAGAGACGGCACTGTAGCGAAGCGGCGATTCGCCCTTCAATCACAAAATGTTAATTTGGGGTGTTTGTGTCTGTTTTTATGGTTCTGCGGCTTGAGACGACTTTAATACTGACCAGCGTTCGTCTGCCAGTATAAATCCGCGCCAAAACGGCAGGCTGCAATCTGCCATTGCTTGGGCAGGTGCCTGCTTCTGTTTCGCAAGGTGTTTCGTGTAAACAACTTACGTCATGAAATGCTTTGGTGGCACGTAATTCGCGTCGAGGCGAAGCTCATTGGTGCATTTTCTGCAAATCTGGCCGCTGACAGTCCGGTATGCCTTAACGGCCGACCGGTGGTTAGTGGAAATGAATTTGTAAACTCACAAGAAGTTCGATCGACAGGTCAGGAGAAAGTCATGGCGAAGAAGGCTTCCGCGGTAGGCACTCGCATTGTGCCTCTGGGGGATCGCGTTGTGCTGAAGCGAGCCGAAGCTGAAGAAAAGACAGCCGGCGGGATTTTGCTTCCGGATTCAGCTCAGGGCAAACCACAGCGTGGAGAAGTGATCGCGGTTGGCGACGGTCATACCAACGACAAGGGTGGCAAGGTTCCATTGTCGGTTAAAGAAGGCGATCGAGTGATCTTCAGTTCCTATGCTGGAGACGAGATCATTGTTGGCGACGTCACCTACCTGTTGATGCGCGAGAGTGACATTCTGGCGAAGGTCTGATTTGGCGGTACTTGAAGGACTCCAGCCGGAGACTTTCGTGCTCTGACCCGTCCATTCGTCTCAGTCTGATATTCAAAGTTTTAGATTTATCTCATCGGAGAAGTTCGACATGGCAAAGATGATTGCCTTTGATCAGGAAGCTCAGGAAGCGATGCGTCGTGGAGTCACGAAGCTGGCACGAGCCGTAAAAGTAACTCTTGGCCCACGTGGCCGCAATGTCATCATTGAAAAGAGTTTTGGTTCACCGACTGTCACTAAGGACGGTGTGACTGTTGCTCGTGAAATCGAACTGCCAAACAAGTTCGAAGACATGGGTGCTCGCATGGTTCGCGAAGTGGCCAGTAAGACCAGCGACGTTGCTGGTGACGGCACAACAACTGCGACCGTGATGGCAGAGGCAATCTACAACGAAGGCTTGAAGGCTGTTGTCGCCGGTGTCAGCCCGCTTGACATGAAGCGTGGCATGGACAAGGCTGTTGCCGACATCATCGAAAACCTTCGTGGGATGGCTCAGGATTGCCGCTCCAAGAAGGCAATTGCTCAGGTTGGTACTGTAGCGGCCAACGGCGACTCTGAAATTGGCCAGATTCTGGCTGACGCGATGGAGCAGGTTGGCAAGGACGGCGTTATCACCGTCGAAGAAGGCAAGAGCCTTGAAACCAGCTTCGAAGTTGTTGAAGGTCTGCAGTTCGACCGTGGTTACCTGTCACCTTACTTCGTGACTGATTCAGAAAGCATGGAAGTCGTCCTCGAAGACGCTTACGTGCTGATTCACGAAAAGAAGATCTCCAGCATTAAGGACCTCGTGCCTGTTCTGGAGAAGGTCGTCAACTCCGGCAAGCCACTGCTGATCATTGCGGAAGAAGTTGAAGGCGAAGCCCTGGCAACTCTCGTGATCAACAAGCTGCGTGGTACCTTCAAGATCGCTGCCGTAAAGGCACCTGGTTACGGCGATCGTCGTAAGGCCATGCTGCAGGACATCGCCATCATGGTCGGTGGCACCGCGATCTTCGACGACCTGGGAATCAAGCTGGACAGCATCGAACTGGCCGACCTTGGAACAGCTCGCAAGATTGTTATCGACAAAGACAACACGACTGTTGTTGAAGGCGGCGGCAAGAAGGGCGACATTCAGGCACGAATCGAACAGATTCGTCGTGAACTGGCCGGCAGCTCCAGTGACTACGATCGCGAAAAGCTCGAAGAGCGAATTGCGAAGCTCGCAGGCGGTGTTGCTCAGATCAACGTCGGTGCCGCTACCGAAAGCGAAATGAAGGAAAAGAAGGCTCGCGTTGAAGACGCTCTGCACGCAACTCGCGCTGCTGTTGAAGAAGGAATTCTTCCTGGCGGTGGTGTGGCGATTCTGCGAGCTTCCACAGCCGTAAAGCCTGGCAAGCTGACTCACGACGAAAAGGTCGGTTACGACATTATCGTTCGAGCCTGCCGTGCTCCATTGACACAGATTGCTGACAACGCCGGTGTTGACGGTGGGGTTGTCTGCGAGAAGGTTGCCAACGGCGAAGGAAACTACGGCTACAACGCAGCGACAGACAAGTTCGAAGACATGGTGAAGGCCGGTGTTATCGACCCAACCAAGGTGACTCGAACAGCTCTGCAGAACGCAGCCAGCGTTTCCATTTTACTGTTGACCAGTGATGCTTTGATTGCAGAAAAGCCAAAGGACGACAAGAAGGGTGGCGGTCACAGCCACGACGAAGATATGTACTAAGAAGTCAAGGAGCTGACTTGAGTCGGCTCATGTGCCTTCTTCCGCAGGCGCGTTCCGGGTTCTGATTTTTTGACCTGCCGTTTTTTTTTAACGCAGCAGTAAATCAGACTAACAGCCGGTACGAGTACGGATGTTTCGATAGAAGGGCTGTTCAACTTTTTGTTGAGCAGCCCTTTTTCGTTTGTCAGGGTTATTATTCACGACGTTGTTATTCACGACGCGGCAGATGGGCAGGATCGCGTCGACCTCAGGAGTGATTCAGCAGCCTGCGAAATCACGAGGCCATCGTGAGACTTTTATTCACTGGCTGAGCAGCTTCTGCTACTGGTTTGGGCGGCTTGTTCTGGGATAGAGTTTGCATGAATTCACGTCCGGCCACCACAAACTGATCAATGACCTGTGCCGTTTTTTCCGACGCTTCGCGCCTTTGTGCTCGTTGCGTAGCTGATTCAACAGGGCATTAAAGCCTTCTGCCAGCACGCCAATCTCATCTTTTCGTTCGACATTCAGACGCAGCTCAGGCGTGGTTTGAGTACTGATGGCGGCGATTTGGGAACTGAGTTGCTGAAGAGGTCCTGTGATCCAATGACGCAGCACGAAGAAGAGAACCAGAACCAGCAATAATCCGCCACCCAGGGAAAGGCAGGTCGCTGTAAGGCCCGCTCGTTTTCCCGGTTGAGACACAGTTCGATCCATTGTGACTCGCGCGAATGCAGCTGGCGTACCTCGTGGGTCTGTCAATGCGACGTAGCCACACAGCTGTTTGTTGTCGACAGGAACAATGATCTTTTCGCAAAAACCATGTAGTCGTCCGGCATTCTGCCTGACATCGTCCGGGATGGATCCCGCATTCGTCGGCCAGTGATCAATCTGCAGATGAGTTCGATCAGCAATGGCGGCAATACAATCGGAGCTGAGGTAGCGTCCAAAAACAACAGCGCCGCGTGCAGGACTTTTGCGATCCGTGGTCGTAATCGGACGTGAAGCCAGCAACATTGCCCCGCGCGCTGTCAACGCAACCCCGGTGAAGTCATCATCAATGGTTCCGAATCGCTGCAGCCCATTGACGGGATTTAAGACAAAAGAAAACAGATCGGGGACTGCGAGGTAAGTGCGGCTCTTTTGATCAAAGCACTTACCCCAGATGACTTCATTCTGCAGGGTCAGAAAGCAGAGGAAATCGGTATCCGTATTTGTGAACGTTTCGTCGACCAGGTTTGCCTGCTGAAACGTCTCATTGCGATCGGCGGCGATTTATTAGGTGTCGTTCCATGCACCCCAGTCGTTGGCCCGTTTGGAAAGGATCTGAAGTTCGTTCTCAATCGAATCGAGAAATCGTTCGACATCTTTCTCCGCCTGTTCATTCTCCAACTGATCGAACGCTGGTAAAAGCACGGCCGAGTAGGCCAGCCACTTTATGCACAGAAACGGAACAGCCAGGCAGAGCAGCAGTAACGAGATCTTTGACCGAATACTCATGATTCCCCCATAGCACGCTGTGAACATCAAGATGTGGGGGTCATGGGTTCTTGCAACACCTTGCACCCGCAGCGTCACTATCGGACAATTCGGAGAGGACTTACCCACCCCACGCCGAAATGCGGGATAGACCCACCTGGGGAAAAATGTGCATGACAGCCGTGCAGGAGGTCCCTCGCAATAATGTGATGCGAAGATGTCACATTCGCGATGACTTGAGTTTCATATACAGTCGTTGCACTTCGCGCAGACAGCAACGGCCGTCGACGGCAACAGCCTGACAGCAAGCCTCTGGAGAGTGGGATCGAGCCAGCAAGGCTCTGATTCTGAGCGGCTGCGACTCGTCGGCGTCATCCTCAACATCCTGCAAAGTGAATCCGAAGCACGCGCAAATCGGGGCGTTGGAATCATAAGGATAGACGGGAGTCAGGAGTTCGACTGCGCGCACAGTCTGTTCAAACATGTTGTAGTAGACAACTTCGCAAGCCGCATTGGAGCAGCACCATGCGGCATTTTTCATCTGATCCTGCAATGGAGCCGGAACGTAAAGTTCAATTGGTCCATTGCCGACTGTTGTGCCCACAGAGCCACAGCGCGGACAGGTGACTCGAGCGTCAGCATCGGGCTCTCGGACAAATGCTTTATTCATTTGCATGGACCGCGCGAAAGAAAACACCGACACAAGAGCACCGACTGGGTCAGAACTTATGCCCTTCCTGCGGGCCCTCTTTTGTGAAGGTCAGGATTTCCGGCCCGTCTTCTGTCATCAGAATTGTGTGTTCAAACTGAGCCGATAACGCCCCGTCGATTGTGCGTACAGTCCACTTGTCTTTCTTGTCGACACGTGTCTGCCACGACCCAATATTCAGCATCGGTTCGATGGTGAAGCAAGTCCCGGGACGCAGCAGATCTCGATTGGACTTCAACGTGGGGAAATGTGGAACACCGGGTTCCTGATGAAAATCACGACCGATTCCGTGACCCTGATACTCACGCACAACTGAATAGCCAGCCTTAGTCGAAAATGTTTGAATCGCACGACCAATCTCCGTGACGGTTCCACCAGGTCGAGCTGCGTGAATGCCGACGAACAATGCATCGTGAGTTGACTGTACCAGCCGACGAGCACTGTTGCTCACGTTGCCGATCATGAAGGTTTCGGATTGGTCACCGTACCAGCCGTTCACAATCGTCGTGATGTCGACGTTTACGATGTCGCCATCCTTCAGCGGTCGTGTATTCGGGATTCCGTGGCAGACGACTTCGTTGACGCTGGTGCAGATTGTTTTGGGATAACCAAGGTAACCCACGCAGGCTGGCACGTGCCCGTGATCAAGAGTGTATTCGTTGGCCAGCTTATCAAGCTTCTCTGTTGAGACACCTTCTTTGACATGCGGGCGCAGAAAGTCCATCAACTGCGCATTGAATCGACCGGCTACTCGCAGTCCTTCGCGTTCTTCTTCTTTCAGGTAGAGCGGTATCGGGGTATTCTTCACGGCAGGCAAGAGGCAACATCCGAAGGCGTGGTGGAGAAAAACGGGGACTCACAAACAGGCGACCAATGGGGCTAATTCTCAAAGTATCCCCTGTGAGGAAGGGCGATTATTGTGCCCTGATCTGCTCTGTCAATCGGTGGACCACAATACTTATCGATTCCTCGGAATCTCCGGAACTCGCCCCACATCAAAAACCTGGAGTTATTCTGTGCGCGGCCATGGTTAAAGCAATGATCTGAATGATTTATCCCGCGAACAACTGCCCTCAAATTATGCGGCCCGAAGAATAACTGCCAGCAGCAGGAAAATGCCCATCTTGTCAGCGTTTTTCTCCGATTCGTGGCTCCATTGCCGTGCTGTTTCGACAGGCGATTGTGTTCCGCGATTCTGCCCCAGGGAAGTAACTCCGAACAATTCAGAGTCGAAGTCCATCAGGGGACGATTTCTGTTCCTACACCCGTATCGGAATAGATCTCCAGCAACACAGAATGCAGCATGGACGCATCGACTATGTGTACCTTGCGAACGCCGGCATCGAGCGATTCCAGCGCGGCTTCGACTTTTGGCACCATACCACCAGCGATCGTGCCGTCCGCAATCAGTCCCCGCACCTGAGCGGCAGTTACGTGGGACAGCCGAGAGGTCGGATCCTTAATGTTGGTCAGGATCCCCGGGATATCACTGAGGAAAATAAGTTTCTCTGCGGAGAGTGCTCTGGCAACGGCGGCAGCGGCAGTGTCAGCATTGATGTTCAGTCGATGGCCCACAGAGCTGAGAGCAATGCTGGGAATAACGGGAATGGTGCCGGTCGAGCAGACGCGCACAAGCGTGTCGACATCCACTTCGGTCACGTGTCCGACGTGTCCGAGATCAACAGGATTCCCCTGATCATCCTTCAATGTCAGTTTCTCGGCCGTCAGGACATTTTCGGTGCCATAGTGTAAGCCAGTTGACCGGGCACCGTTGCGATTGATCTGGTCTACGACTGACTGGCAGATGTCTTCCACGAGTACTCGTGAGGCGATTTGCAAAGTCTGACGATCAGTGTAGCGACGGCCGGCGACAAAGCGGGCTTCAATTCCAGCCGCATTCATTGCAGCGCTGATGGCTTTTCCGCCACCATGCACGATCACGGGTTTCATCCCAACAGTCGCCATAAAGACAACGTCGGTAAGCAGGCTGTTCACCGCGGTGACATCATCCAGAGTACTCCCGCCCAGTTTGACCACCACATAGCGACCTCGAAATCGCTGAATCCAGCTCAAGGCTTCGATCAGAACTTTGGCTTTGCGAATCGCTTCTTCCATCAGACTTTCACTATTTTGGCTATGAGGGGCGGGCAGATTTGGCTACGCGGGGCGGGCAGACACTTTGGTCGAGCAACTATTTCGGCCCGACCAGATGAAGGCCGGCACTGCAAAGAGAAACCAGTCAATTGAAATGAGATCTTGAAAACGCACGATTCTAGCCGGACCGCGCCAGGTTTCTATCGGCCAGAGCAAGCTGCCGACGGTTTCCTGCTGGGAAAGCATGCCGATTGGACCGGACCTTTTATTGATGTGTTCGAGGGTTCTCGGAATGAAATGGGCCGAATTCCTTGCAAGTCTGGTGCGTCCCTGGACAATTGCCGCGCCCCGCAGTTCCAAGGATGGTGACTTTGCTGCCTTCTCCCACCAGTGCCATGCCCGGAAACAGGATCCGGTCCACTGCAACATGCAGACGCCCACTCGTCTGACCATGAGAGTGAAAGAGTTGACATGTCATCCCTGAACGCACCTGGCTCCTCAGGTTCATCTGCAACTGTCGGCAAAACCGCTGCTGAAGAAACCTATTCTCCTCAGCCGGGCACGTCCCATATGCCTGCCTGGACTGTGGGCGAACTTCCGGAAGCCCCCCGGTTTCAGTGGTCAAAGCTCGCTTTGATGCTCGGGCCGGGATTGGTTATGGGCGGAGCTGCCATCGGAGGCGGAGAATGGCTCACGGGCCCCTTGGTGACTGCACGCTATGGCGGTGCCATGCTGTGGTTAGCCACATTGAGCGTGATCTTTCAGGTCATCTACAACGTGGAGATCAGTCGCTACACACTGTACAGCGGCGAACCGATCTTCACCGGAAAATTTCGAATTGGTCCACATCCGCTGTTCTGGCTGGGGCTCTACCTGGTCCTCGATTTTGGATCGGTCCTGCCCTACCTCGCGTCGAACGCTGCGATTCCGGCCGCGACCATGATCCTTGGTCGGATTCCTGACACCGTTAACAACCCGGACCATAAATCACTGGTGCTGGGACTTGCGATTGCGATCTTCGTGTCCGTGTTTATTCCTCTGACCATCGGAGGCAAAGTCTACAACTCCATCAAGGCGATGATGACTTTTAAACTCGTATTCGTGCTCGGGCTGTTGGTGTACCTGGCGGTGTGTTATTCCGACATGTCGACATGGAAGGAAATTTGCTCCGGGTTCGTGAAGTTTGGCAACGTTCCGGTGATGCCTGTGGAGGATGTCAACAAAAATGGAAAACAGGATCTCGCTGAAGACATGAATGGCAACGGTGTTCTTGATGAAGGTGAGGATCTTAACAAAGACGGGAAGCTCGATGTGGCAGAAGCTCCACATGGCCCGATCGTTGATAATTTGTTTGTCGCGATGTCACAAGGGCGGGACGTTGCGTTCGACTGGACGCTGGTTGGCATTCTGGCGTCTATGGTTGCGATCTCAGGCAACGGTGGTCTGACGAATACGCCGATCAGCTCATTTACCCGCGATCAGGGCTGGGGAATGGGCAAGTATGTGGGGGCCATCCCAAGTCTGGTGGGCGGACATGAGATAGAACTGTCGCATGCAGGTAAAGTTTTTCGAGTCACCAAAGAGTCAATGCAGCGGTGGTTCGGCTGGATGGCTCATGTGCAGCGTGAGCAGTATCTTGTCTGGCTGCCAGCCTGCTTCGTCGGATTGGCGTTGCCGAGCATGTTGTCTGTGCAGTTTCTGACTCGCGGAACCGTTCCCGCGAACAAATGGGAAGCAGCCAGCATGACGGCCGGCGGCGTCAGAGAAGCGGTGGGACCCGCCTGGGGACAGACGTTCTGGTATCTGACCCTGTTCTGCGGACTACTGATCCTCGCGACAAGCATGGCGGCGACCGCTGATGGGTTCCTGCGACGCTGGGTCGATGTTTTCTGGACCGCCAGCAAGCGTCTGCAAAAATGGGACACGCGGCACATTGGACGGCTCTACTTTGGCGTGTTGTGCGCCTACTTTGCGCTGGGACTGACAACACTGATCCTGTTCCAGAATGGCGAGACGCTGCTGACGACGGCAACCGGCATGTTTTACAATTATGCGTTAGGATTCAGTTGTCTTCACACGCTGGTGGTTAACACGACATTGTTGCCACAGGAGTTGCGGCCTCGATTGTGGCAGCGAATTTCTCTTGTTCTTGGCGCAGTCTTTTTTCTAACAATCGGTGTCCTGGCGACCTACTCTGCATTGCCGAACCTGAAGGCAGAAGCCCAGAAGATGTTTGGCAGCAAAGCGAATGTGGCGGCCAAATGAGTCGCCGGAGAACTCAATCCTGCAGCGGCTGTCGAATGGCACGGCGAAGTGAGATCTGATCGCCGCTCTGTTTCAGTGGATCTGGTGACGTGGATCTGGTGACGTGTAATCTCGGAGGGCTGACGCCCTGCCGCTCGCCTTACTGTCCTCGACGTTCGCGATAGTCCAACTGGCCTTGCCAGCCAAGCTTGCGATGGAGGGTTCCGTAGTAGCTGTGTCCCGGCAGACGAATCAGTTTCAAAGTCGGTTCAGCGCGAGAGACTTCGACCACTTCGTTTGCGCCCAGAGGTCTGCGGATTTGTCCGTCGATTACCACCATGACGCCGGGTGGAGCGTCCTTGACCGACAGACGAAATATGCGGTCTGCCGAATCCACGATCGGGCGAATGGTCAAGGTATGCGGGCAGATCGGCGTGATAGCAAAGACCTTGAGTTCCTGCCTTAGGATGGGACCACCGGCAGACAAATTGTGAGCCGTGGAGCCCACCGGAGTGCTGATGATGAGTCCGTCGCAACTGAATGTTGTCACATCCTCGTCATCGATGCGAAGAGTAATATCCAGCATCTTCAAAGCACCGCCACAGGTCACAGTGACTTCATTGAGCCCAAGGTCGGTGACAATTGAACCGTCGGCTTGATGATGGGAGCAGCGAAACATCAGGTGTTCAATGATAGAATACTGACCGCGTTTTAAAGCCGGCAGCCCCTTCCGAAATTCTGCGGGACTGAGGTCCGTGAGGAAGCCCAGACGGCCAAGATTGACGCCGATGATCGGCAATTGACGTTGTCCCAATTGCCGGCATCCACGGAGAATGCTGCCATCGCCACCCAGCACTACGACCATATCCGCAATGAGATCTTCGGGAATCTGTTCGTTCGCGGAGAAAACACCCACGACCTCAACGTCACGCACTCCCGCCAGATAAGCTTTCAGATCGCTCCACGCGGAGAGTATGTCCGGTCGATCGCTGCCGGTCAAAACAATGATTCTGAGCAAGTGCTGGTCTCTCATGCTTGTGACTTCATTCCAGAACGAAATTGCTCGTCCCCGTATCGCAAACGAGTTATAGACGCTCCGTTAATCACTCACCAGCGCAGGGGCGATGGGGCGATGGATGAAGTTTATGATTGGATGCGATGGCGTCCGCTGAATGGCGACCTCCAAACAAAAAAACCGCAGCGAAACACAAGGTCTCGCTGCGGTCTGTAGTGTGAATTCAGAGGAAGGCTGTGGCCTTCACTGAAATCAGATTAGTAGGTGATGATCGCGTCGATACCGAACACGGTCTGGTTGAACAGATCATCGTGGCCTGCTCCACCAGCACCGTTGGAACCTGGCGCCCACATGTGACGAACTTCAGGTCGAATGACCAGCTTGTCAACCGGCGTGATGTTCACACCGTAGGTCATCGTGTTATAGGAAGTGCCGTCAGCCTTGTACCATTCCTGACGAGCACCAGCTTTGACCTTGTCGTTGATCGTGTAGAACAAGTAGTTGATCAAACCGGTTGAGTTATCAGCAACAGCAGTCGCTGGCACGCCACTCCCGAAGTCGTAGCCCTGGTCGCTGGCTCCGTTTGTACCGAGGATGTCGAATTGATGCACGCTCTGCCAGTTGTCATCCCAGTTCTGTGACAGGATGAAGCTGTTGATTGCTCCGTCGCCACGCAGACCGAAGTTGCCAACGGTTGACATGTAGGTGAAGGTTGTCGATTCGGACAGGGTGTAGATGAAACCGCCCAGCCATGCGCTGCCGCCCTGGAAGCGGTCAAACCCGGTGTCCATACCAAGTGTCCATCCACCCAACACTTGCAGGTTGTCGCCAGCAGTGTAGGTACCCAGAGCACCGGTATGAGTAAACGGTTCGCTGTTGTAGAAGGTCAACTGACGGCTGAGGAAGAAGTTGCCACCAGAAGGAATCACTTCGTAGCCAACCGGGGTGTAGAAGTGACCCAGTTTCACTGACAAATCACCTGTGGCGACTTCGGCATACAACTGAGGCAGAGCCCACTCGTATGTGCCATGGTCCAAACCGTTCAGATAGTCGTATCGCCCAGGATTGTTACCGAACGACTGAGCTTCATTACCGTCAACACCGTAGATCATTTCAGCTCGGAAGCCAAGACCGATGCCGTTGCTGCCGTCAGCAGTCTTGTTCAAATACAAGCCCTGCTGATTGAGGTTGAATTTGTTCCATTCGTTGCCTGTTGGATGTGAACCAGCACCGAATCGAACGTCGTTAAGCTGGCCGTTACCGGTGAAGGCACCGTCCGGTCCGTCCTGGTAGCCGAACTGAGTCCAGCCACCGAACTCGATTCCGCTGCCTGACTCGCCAAACAGGTCGCAGCCTTCGCCGCAACCGTCTCCACAGCCTTCGCCGCAGACATCGGAAAGTGGATCTGCACATCCGTCATCACAGACGGAGGCTGGTGCACAGCAGCTTGCGCTGTCATCGCAACAGCTCATTGTGGCCAATTGGTCGGTCAGTTTTTGACCGGCGTCGGCAAAAATCTGTTCGCAGTTTTGACAGTCTCCGCATCCTGGAGTGCAGCCCCCGTCAGCGAATGCGGTATTGCTTACCGCGATTCCACCAACAAGTGCCATACTCGCGATGAGCGACTTCCATGATCGTCGGACCATTTTCAATCCCTCGCGTTCATCCATGAATTCTCAGGCCTCGCATTCCTCCCGAATGCCTTGAGCCCTTCGAACTTGGTCAACTTGTGAGCAGGCAGCGTCGGAGTCACTGCGTTCGACACTTCCTGCAACCTTGATTCCCTGAGCCCACACGATGTGGTTAAAACTCATTCCGGGGGGGTTTCGAGGGTATCGACAGCGCCTTTCGCATCAAGCAAGGACTTTGCTGCCCAAAGTTGTGCCATTTAAAATCAAGATGGCGCTGATGGCGTACAAAGCTTCTGATCTGCCAGGTCAACGAATGAGGCAAAGCCGCCCTACTGTCTCTATTGTGAATGGAAAACGGTCATTTTAGTGGCTCATGTTCAGCAGTACGTCGTGGCTGACGGCATCAAACTCCCCAAGAACGGGTCTCACTCTCAAAGAAAAGGTCTCGTATAAAACCCGTGTTTTAAGAATTCCTGAGAGATTTTTTGAGTTTCAGGATACTCTTAGCGAACCTCTCGGGGTGATCCTGCGTCTGAGGGGCATCGGACAAGGTCCGTCGGTGCTCGGGGTGCATTCCCAACTGAACACTTTTTTTGATGACCGAACTTGTCGGGAACACCAGTCGTTTCCGACGCCAATTCTTGCCGCCGACGTGCGGCATTCATCAGTGACTCGCAATTCCTGTGACAGAAAGTCACAAACGCGGGACAAATTTGGAGGCAGAACAATGCTGCTCAACACAACGATTCATGCTCTGGTTGCATCTACACAGGCCGTTGCGGCCCATGTGATTGCCGGACTGTTCGTCGGTGCTGCCTCCCCCGTGGTCTTTGCAGTGGTACCGAAACAGGAACGCATAAAGCGCTCGATGCGCTGGCGTTATCTGCCAGGACAACCGGCCGGCGAGAGTAAACAGTGTTGCGGAGGACTCTCCGAATGCTGCCAAAATTCGCTAAGTTGCCTCAGTTCGAGATTACTCTCGAATTTGAATCGAGCCCTCCATCTGGGTTCGGGTTGTCTGACCGGTACCAGCGGCAGAAGCTGAAGAGCAAGTTCGATGCACAACTGCGGTTGAGATGATGTTCAAGGGACTGTTCCCGAGAACACTCGGCCTCAAAAAATTCTGTGCAAAGAAAAATGCTCCCCGTCTTCGGACGAAATCAGATCTTCTTCCGCTCGAACCGCTCGAAATGGGTCGCACACGTTGTGCCATCCATGTTCTTCGTGTGAGTTTCCGAGGTTGTCGCTGTTTTCCCAGCGTCTTTCCGCCTCGCACTCACGGCTGTTCCTGCGAATCTCCTTCACGGCTCATCCGTTCCTGCCACTGGCAAACTCCCCGGATGCAGTGCTCGTGATTTTTCAGACTGGAGTCTGACGATAATGACTACTTCTACTTTGACGACTGATTCTTTGACTTCCATTGTTTTGCGAGCCCAGGCCGGTGACCGGGATGCTTTTGGTGATCTCGTCACGTTGTTCGAATCCCGGATCTTCGGGATCGTCATGCAGCGATTGCGAAACACAGCGGAAGCCGATGAAGTGGTGCAGGAAGTCTTCCTGCGAGCATTCCGGAAGCTGCCTCAGCTTCAGGATGCGGAACGATTCGGCGGCTGGTTGTGCCAGATTGCCGTTCGACTGTCTATCAATCGAGCTGTCCGGAGACCTAACGAAACCTGCGTTGAACCTGAGTCTTTCGATTCTGCTCAGGAATGCGAGGACACTCCGTTCGCGGCAATGATTCGACAGGAAAACATTGCACAGGTTCGCGAAGGTCTGAGCCAGCTTGGCCGATTGGATCGAGAAACCTTGTGGGCGTTCTACTTCGAAGGCTCTTCGTTGAAGGAAATGAGCGAGCAGTTTGAAAGCCCGATCGGGACGATCAAGCGGCGATTGCACACGGCTCGAGGTCGATTGCGGGATGTCATCAGCGCGATGCAGCCTGCCTGATGCCTGTTGCCTGTTGCCTGTTGCCTGTTGCCTGTTGCCTGTTGCCTGTTGCCTGTTGCCTGTTGCATGTTGCCTGTTGCCTGTTGTACTTCTATCAAGCCGTCCCTGAACGAAAAGCCCGGCCTGCCTTCAAGAAGCGGCCGGGCTTTTCTGTTTGCGATGCCGAACAAAATTCAGGGAACGTATTTACGGCGAAGTAGGCATCCCCAATGTGGAAGTCAGAATTCTCCCACATCCTCTGCACCCGCTTTGGTCGCCAGAGCTTCCAGAATTGTCTCATCGACATTTACCGAAACAGCTCGCACGGATCCGTCGGCCAGCACCATTTGTACGACTCCCGTATGAGGTGACCCAATTCCATCGGGACCATTCAGATAAGGCGACTGACTGAAGCCTCTGATCGTTGCTCGACCACCAGCCAGATAAGACGCGTTTGGCTCCGAGGCATCTGTAATCATAATCGTATTCGATGTGCCATCAGTAATGTCTCTAAAGCGGCACTCACGATTGTACCCAAAGATTCCTGCGCGCGGATCATCATTTTCCAGTGTCGCTGCATCCTCACCAACTCCAGCCATCGCCACGTAATCACCCGCAGAAGGATTTGCTCGTGCACCAGGCTGGCTGGGATTCTGGAAATTTGGCACGGCGATCTGTAGGGCCTGTGAATTCTCCTCTGCCTCCCAGCCGGCTTCACCATCGATCGACTCATGCAAGGCCTGCTGTTCGATGTACGGCAGAATTGAATAAGCCCAGCTCAGCCGTTCATCTGGTTCAAGATCATCGTTTTCGACTGTGCCTCGAGGAAATTCGTTGAAGGTATCGTGGTAGTTGTGGATCGCCAGTCCAAGCTGCTTGAGATTGTTTTTCGATTGCGTCCTCCGGGCAGCCTCGCGCGCCTGCTGAACAGCGGGCAGCAACAGGGCAATCAATACCGGTACGCCAACACTGGCTGACATGTTCCCCATTGGATTTGCTGGAACTGATTGTCGTGTGGTTGACCCCAGTCCCTGTTCTGTTGCGTACCCCACGGTCACGTTTGGAAACATAGGCTCAGTGACCATCTCGACTGCTGGCAGGTCTTCCAGCCCGAATGGCATTTCCAGCCTTCCTCCCGCAATCTGCGGCAACACGTTCTGTTCCAGCAGATTGAACCCCATTGGAGCCAGTTGCAGAAGTTGCTGATAAGAAGGTGCTGGATCGGAAACCGTGATTGAGGAATACGCGCCGGGGAGTTCAGCCAGTGCCGCCGTCACATTTGCATCGGGTTTCCAGGCTGGCAGCTTTCCAGCTTCACGTTGTGCCATGGATTGAGCAGATCCCGGAGTCACGCTGGCGATCAGCCATTTCTCGCTCACCATGACTGTCGGAACGACTGGCATTCCCGGGAGGCTGAAGGAGAAGTACTCTCGCCCGTCCTTGCTGGTTTGGCGAATCGTGAATTCCGGATGCCTGACCTGTTGCTGGGCCAGTTCAGCGAGTCTGGCAATTCCTGCCACCAGCTTGTTCTTGTCTTTAACACTTGCTGCCACAACCGGCGAAAAGCCAATTGGAATCGGCAGAGCCGCGGGATCGGCATAAACGCACCAGACGTCTCCGAACGCGTCAATGAAATTTTCACGTGGATCACTGCCGAAGACTTCTGTGATCCTGGCAAGACCCTCTTCAAGTTCTACTTCTGCCTTTGGTTCCAGTTTCTGCATCAGGCTGCGAACAGTTCCGAGGACGGTATCGATCGAGCCACCCAGATCAAACGTTGCTGCGGCAAAACCAGAGGTGGCTTTGGGCATCGGTGGCAGTTCATTCAGCGAGAGGTTTCTTTGCTTCAGCAAAGCCGCGAGCCCCGTGAGCGGTCCCTCTGCATTCAGCCGCATATCCTGCCATGTCTGCGGTCCCTGATATCCTGTCTGCATTGTTAGTTCACGAATATTGTGGAGTCCCAGCAATGCGGCGAACTCACGAATCGTCATCACCTCACCCGATGGTGTAGGCGGCATGCTGAAGTCACCAAACTCATCCAGCAGGCGGCCACTATCCAGCCAGGCAAAGCTGTCCACGGTGTATCCGGCATGAGATCTGAGTTTAGCCCAAAGTGGATTCTTCGTGATGTTCTCTGTTTTACCCGATGCGGTCGCAATAATCTGTTCGCTCGCATTGAGCCCGATACCCATCACAAGATGTCCCGATTCATTCCACCAACTGAACTCCACATTGGGAACGTTGGTACCAATGAACGACACCGCGCGACCTTCAATGCTTTTCAGCTGCACGTCTTCGTGAGCTGACGCGGCAGCTTGCTGAATCAACGGCTCAAGGACTTCAATGAATTTACCGGCATCATGCAGGACAACGAGACCATAGGGGCTGAAGCCGTCACCACTGCCTGACATGCTGCCTGCGATTGAAAAGCCCTGTTGTCGCAGATGCTCGATCGCTTCTCGTGCCAGAACGCCCTGTTCTTCACCAGCGGCAGAAATCAACATTTGCCCGATGTCGAGCAGTCTTGCCGTTAGTTCGGTTTCTTCCAGAGCCTTCCACGCAGCCGTCTCTTTGATCGCCGGCAAGTGGGCGGAGGTTCCATCAAACGTAACAAGCAGAAAACTGCTGGATGGCAGCAACTCCGTTACTGCGACTTTTGATTCTTCCGTCTTTTCTTCATCAGCACCGCCGACCCACGCCAGGGACATGCCCGCCGCGAGCATGCTCATCCATGCCATCAGGATTTTCATTCGATCCTCCTCTGTCTGATTCAAAAATGCCAGATACGGACAATCAATCAGGCATGAATCTAGCAGACACGATAGCGAATGCTATGCGACACGCATCGGCCAAACTGATTCGAGTCACGGCGGATATCAGGAACAACAATCTTGAATTGACCGTTGAAGACAATGGACATGGTTTTGATATGGGAAACGTTATTCAAAATATTCGCAGTGGCTACGGAATCGCTAGTATCCGAGAACGCGCGATGATTTGTGGTGGCAGGGCCGAACTGACGACTGGACCGGGCAAGGGGACGACTGTTTTCGCACAGCTTCCACTCAAGAATCGGAGGAAGAATTGTGACTGAAATACGGGTGTTAATCGCCGACGATCACAATCTGATGCGATCGGGTCTGAAAATGCTGATCAATACTCAGCCTGATCTGATTGTCGTGGGCGAAGCCGGCGATTTCCCGACTGCTCGAGAGCGAATTGTCGAGTTGCGTCCCCACGTGGTCACGATGGACCTTTCAATGCCCGGTGGTGATGCTGTCCACGAGATTAAAGAGCTGGCTCGGGATTTTCCGGACGTTCGGATTCTTGTCCTGACCATGCATGATGACTGCACCATGCTTCAGGCCGTGTTTTCGGCCGGTGCTATTGGGTATCTGGTTAAGTCTGCGGCTGATACTGAGCTGTTAACGGCGGCGAGAAACCGTGGCGAGAAACCGTGGCGAGAAACCGTGGCGAGTGTTGGAAGTGATGATAGTCGCCATGGCGGCGGTGACGATACGAACGATGGCGGAGCCGGGCACGACACGTCGAGTACACACATCGATCACGCACGCCAGAAACCAAAAACCTTCGTCGGTCGCAATGTCTGTCAGATCAGATACCAGCTTTTCTCCCGGCTTTTCCGCAGTGAAATCGCGATCCATCACGTTCTCCGCAACTGGCAGAGAATGATTCGAATCGATCGTCGTCACACGGACTCTCTTCTCCGTGGAAGCCGTGACTTTCCTGTTTCATCATCGCCGCCACTGAGTTTCCACGCACCTCAAAGCCCCGCTTCAACAATTCCTGATGCATCCTGGGACTGCCGTCAACATCCAGATATCACTCGGAATGGATCGATCGAACTCTGAAGCCAAAGCATCACGAAGAGCCTCACGCTCACTCGCAGGACGCTTCTTCCATGCATAAAAACCAGGACGTGCTACCTGCAGTACATCACACATCACGGTGCTGCTCAAAGAACTGGATTTCAGTTCTTTTCGTTCGCGAAGAAGGCCGCTGCTTTTTTTAGTATCTCTCGCTCCATCCGCTAACGACGGTTCTCTTCCCGAAGTTCCTCATGGACATCCATTTCCAACACAGGATTTCCCTTTCCGTATTTCTCACGCCACTTCCGCAGCAGGTTCACATTCATGACGCTCGCTCGGCAAGCCAAATCAAAACTAACAGGGAAGTCTGGTTCCAGTCTTAGACGGCGCGATTATCAGCAATCGCTGTCAGGAAGAATTCACGATGAGCATTGACCGCGTGATTGTCCTCAAACAGTACGTGATTGGCAGCCAGAATACGATGGCTGGTCAGCATTCGCAGTTCGGGATTCTGAGCAATTTCAAGAGCTTTTCTCACATAGTCGGTCGCGGAATTTACGACCAGATCCGGGATCCCCATCTTGAGGTAAGCCGCCAGTCCGAATCGACTGCGATGCATCGTACCGGGCCATGTAACCACCGGAGTTCCGCAGGAAAATGCATCGTATAACGAATTCGCTCCGCCACCATAATGCAACGTATCGAGAATAACATCTGCAGCTGAAACGGTTCGCAAATATTCGACACGGCTTTGTCGACGAAGAAACATCACACGATCGGCTACATCGGGAATGCCCTGACGAAATCGTGCTTCCAGCATTCGACTGATCGGATGTTGTGAATCTTCAATCACATAGAC
>CAMAXD010000010.1 GCA_945861975.1 Candidatus Kuenenia stuttgartensis
TTTGGGCACTAGAGATCGCAATACCTTTCTTCGCACCGGCATCGACATCGCTTGCAGCAGCGGTCAGGGAGGCAACGGTCGTCCCATAGGCCAGACGATCGTCCTCATTTTGCCGGGCCATCGGTGGCGGTTGGACGCCAGCAACCCACACCGGTGCATCATTTACGGGAGTCACTGTCAGAGAAGCGTTATGAACGCCCGTGCTGAAGGCTGTCATGCCGCCGAGCTTGTTCGCGGTCGAGAGATCGACGTTGCCGGAAGCCGTTCCCTGTGTCTGGTCCCAGGCGAAATAGCCGAGCTGTACCGTGCCGTTGAAATCCTGATTGGGGACAAATCGCACTCGACTCAGGTTGCCGTTAGCTGGCAGCAGCAGCGCGTTGTTGCGCCCCCGCGGAAATCCGAGAGACGCGAACGTGGACCAATTAGCTCCGCCGTCGGTCGTAAACTGCCAGAAGCCCTTGTCGGTTGGGGCACTGGAGATCGCAATGCCCTTCTTCGCACCGGCACCGGCATCGACATCGCTGGCGGCAGCGGTGAGCGAGAGAACGGTCGTGCCATAGGCCAGACGATCGTCCTCATTTTGCCCGGCCATCGGCGGCGGCTGAACGCCGGCAGTCCATTGTGGTGCATGGTTTACCGTGAAGTTGATAGAAGCCGTCGGCGACTCCTCTTCGGTGTCGATCATGGAACTCACAAGAAACGTGTACGTGCCAGCAGGCAAATCAGCAGTCAGTGGAAACGTCAATTCGGCCGTCGTAAGATCCTGGATCACGTTGTTGCTTGCGTCTTTGATCTGTACGTGGAAGCTATCGGCGACCAGCGAATCCCATTTGAAAGTAGGACGATTGATATTGAAGGATTGATCGATTGTTAAGTCGGACGGCGTAGTGGGTAGAGTTAATTTGTCGAATAACAATTTCAAATTGGCCTGCTTTGTCGCAACAAGCGGGGTGAACCAAGCCGGCTGATTATTCGTAAACTCACTGGCGTACCAAGCCTCAACCGTGGTTGCAAAATCTTCGTGAGGGGAATTTGCCCCATAGTCTCTGGCAAAAAGTGTTTGCTTCGTATTGTTGCCCGGATTGAAGTACCAACCATCGAAAGGACTGGTGTCGCTCTTAACCCAACCTGGATTGACGGCAGTCCACTCAGCAAAAGAGATGGAACTTGTCGGGACTGCCTGTGTCCAGCCACTGATTGCCTGGAAGGCCGTGGCGAAAGGGTTTGTCGTCGGGCTGTCATAATTGTGCCCCAGCACTTCGTGCGCAACGGTAACCTTCGTTACCGGATCGCCTTTGTCGAAGGTTGCTTCGGTGTAAGTGGTCGTGTCTATCGTATTACTCCAAGCCACCGCACCTCCGACACCGCTCTTCGCTCCCAGTCGCCGGAAGTAAAGGTCTCCGCCTACCTTTGCTTCCTGATTGAGTCGCTCGTTCCCAGTCGTGTCGTGAAAGTCGTTAAAAATGACATCGAACAACTCAATTTCGGTGTCCTCCCAGGCCGTCGGAGGAAAGCCTCGTTCACTCACAATGGTGTCGACAAAATGGATCCTTGAATCGTGTCCGCGCTTATCCTTGACCTGATCCTTACCGGAGTTTGTGCCATCGTTGGCGACGTAGAAGCGGTCCTCGCCCGTGCCGCCGTAGAGTTCGTCGTTGTCCGTTGCGTCGCCGCCGTAGAGCACGTCGTCCCCACCCATGCCAAATAATTTGTCCTTGCCTGGCCCGCCGATGAGCTTGTCGTACTCCTGGCCGCCGTAAAACTCATCGTTACCACCGTGGCCATACGCTGTCAATTCGAGGGCACTACCAACTCCGTTGCCAGAGTTATTTCGGACAATGTCATTGCCCGGAGTACCCGTAACTTTGATGTTTGGGTTTGTACCCAAATCCACGCTGCCGTTGCCAAGGCCAAGGTTAAAATCATAGCCATAGTAGCGGTCGGCGATAAACCCCGACCCCAGGTCACCGCCCCAGGTGAGTTGCAGGTCTATGGGTGTGCCGTTATAGGCACCGGTTGGCGCGATGGTCGTATACGTAACGTCGTCAATAACTTCCTGTCCCAAGATCAAGGGAGTCAACAGCAGCCGTGTTTCCAGCGATTCGCAGGCGGCGGCTCGCCGAAGTTGGGATCGCCTCTGATTTCCGACAGCAGTGGAAAAACCTCCGAAAATTGAGGCAAGGTTCGTCCTCGCCTGTGCTGCGTTCCTCCTCCCTTGGGAACGCCTTCCTTGTCGCATCGAATCCAGCATAATTGCCTTCAGAGTCAGACGAACACGACCAAGGAAATTGTTTAACATGAAAGTATCCAGCGGGTATGGGAATTGTGTTGTTGGCAATTGTTGTTGAGAAGATCGTGCTATGACTGAAATGTTCAACCGTCTCCCAGACCCGACAGGCATCCAGAAGAATTCTGTAAGAATGTGGAAAATCGACTTTCAGCAAAGTGATCGGCGACCTGCTGGTCGCATAAAGCTTGGTGTGTTCCGGTGACGCTCGCCCTTTTTCTGCGGTGTTTTCTGCATTTCTGTGGGAGCCAATCCCGGCCTTGTCAGAGAGTCCTAACCCAACGAGGGTGATGGGTTGAGCAGTTCCGGAGCCACCGAGACATTGCACGCGATCCGTGGTCGCGTGCCACGATAGGGATGCACGTAGTGCTGCAACCATCCAGGAAAGATCACCAGCCGGCCCGACCTGGGCCGCACTGTGAATTGCGTCATGCTGAAATCATCTAACCCAGGAATGGGACGAATATACCGACGGGGGTCGAGCACGGCGAATAGGCCTGACTCGGGGTGGTTTTCCACATCGGCATCACCAGCATCGACATAATACGAAACGGACCAATGGGCAGTTCCGTGATCATGAACGATGGTGTAATCGCCATCCCGCATCACCATCGCCCAGGCTTGCGCCGAATATCGCAACGGCGGCGGAGCTGGCATTCGCATCGATGCTGCCAGATCGTGAATGGTTGCTGCCACCTGATCGATAATCATCTGCATGATCGCGCGATAGCAAGCCTCGCTGCGATGCCCCAGATCAGGGGCCGAATGCCAGCCTCCTCGATTACTCCGCCGAATTCCGGGGGATGCGTCCGATTCCGCCAGCAGTCGCTGAGTGAGTTCATGATTGACCGCCTCCATCTGGGGCATGTCGTAAACGTAAAGCGGCGTTGAAAAAAAGTGAAAATCGGTCCACTGGAGTTACTGTCGCAATATCAGGGTGAGTGAGGGTAGAAACAGGTGGCTTACTGTGACTCCCCAACAACAATCAACTGGACATGAAGGGATCGCCGCCAAAGACAGACGCTAACACATTGACAGTCAGGTAATTGAACGGATTGGGCCACGAATGGAAACAGACGTGCTCGAATAAAGTCCGTTCAATGAATTGGAATGCAGGGATATTCTTCCGTTTCCGAGTTTTCAGTATGGCTACTGGTTCCTGACCCCTTTTCTGAGCTTTTTTGGTTCCCTTAAGTCTGTTTTGAAATCAAGTTCTTGGTTTACGGGCGAGACATTAATAGACTCTATGGGATGGCAAGTGAAGCAATTACGGGCTGGATTAACCAGCTTGCAGACAGGAATCAGCAAGCCGCCGAGCAATTGTGGCAGCACGTTGCCGTGCGATTGCAGGATTTCGCGGCACAGAAACTCGACGTGCAGACCCGTCGGCACTATGACGAACAAGATGCGGCAAACAGTGCGTTTCACAGTCTGTGTCACGGTCTGAGTGACGGTCGCATCGAAGCAAAAAATCGAGACGCTTTATGGGGCCTGCTGGCCGTCATCACGTCTCGAAAAATCTCCGCACAGCAGCGGCATATCAATCGTCAGAAACGCGGTAGCGGAGGGGTACGTGGTGAGTCTGGATTTGTTGACCTTGGTGCTGCCGGGATCAACGCCGTTGTTGGCGACCAGTCGCCACCCGATGAACTGGCCGAAGTGTCCGAAAGTTGCGATCAACTGCTCGACGCGTTACCGGACGAAGCAATGAGGAAAATCGTGTTGCTCAAGTTTCAGAGAGCCACGAACGCCGAAATTGCCAGCGAACTGAAATGCACAGAACGTACCATCGAACGAAAGCTGGAGCGAATCCGCCGAATCTGGATTGAAGCGGGACTGCATGACGGGCAACAGTGATGAGGGTGGGCAAAAACATGGATGGGCAAAAAGATTTGAGACAGACGATTTCGAAGAACAACCCGGCTGCTGAAGACCGATCTTTCTGCCCGGGATTGTTTTTGCCCTGTTCCGCTGTCGGTGTTTTCCGTTGTTTGACCATCTGAGGATTGTGACAACTCCATTTTTCTGTCCATGCATCTTTTTGCCCTATGCACGACCCCTCAATCAGAAATCCGGCCTACCGGGCACTGACGGATCAGCAACTCTCTGAAATCGACGCGCTTTGTGACCGTTTCGATCAGCAGTTAGTGAAAGGTGACGCTCCGCGCATTGAGACGTTTCTGGCAGAGACACCGGAAACCGTTCGGGAGGGACTGCTGGCAGAGCTGCTGGCCATGGAAGTTGAACATCGCACGAAAACGGGAGATGAACCTCAGCAGGGCGAGTACGTCCAGCGATTCCCGGAACAGAAGGGCGTCATCGCAGGGGTATTCGCTCGCGATGCCACGACGCACTACCCCGGCAACGGTACGATTTCGCTACCGGTCAACGTTCCACCCGTCCTGGCTAACTTTCGTCTGATCAAAGAACTGGGCCGCGGCGGAATGGGGGTTGTCTGGCTGGCCGAACAGGACCAGCCGGTCAAACGTCGAGTTGCCCTCAAGCTCATCAAGTCGGAGCTGAACTCGAAGGATGTGCTCGCCCGCTTCGACGCTGAGAAACAAGCCCTGGCGATGATGGACCACCCCAACATCGCGCGGGTACTTGATGCCGGTACGACTGATGACGGTCGTCCGTACTTCGTGATGGAACTGGTCGATGGGATTCCCATCACTGCGTATTGCGACGACAATAAACTGAGTGTGGACGAACGACTGAAGCTGTTTGTCTCGGTTTGCAAAGCCATTCAGCACGCTCATCAGAAAGGAATCATTCATCGCGATTTGAAACCGTCAAACGTTCTCGTCACGGTTATTGATGGCAATGCCATTCCCAAGGTCATCGACTTTGGTCTGGCAAAAGCCGTCGAACAGAACATGATTCTGACCGACATGACAATGCAGACGGAGTTCGGCAAGGTCGTAGGGACGGTTCAGTACATGTCGCCTGAGCAGGCCGAGCTGAAAGGGCCGGATGCTGAGGAAATAGACACTCGGACGGATGTCTATTCGCTGGGGGTGATGCTTTATGAGCTGCTGACGGGCTCGACTCCTGTTGATAAAGAAACCCTTGGGAAGATCGCCTTCCTGAAGGTTCTCCAGATCATCCGGGAGGAAGACCCGCCTCGCCCCAGTAACCGCTTGAGTTCGTCAACCAACGAGGTGAATTCGGCAGTTAGCGACCTGCGAAGGCTGCATCCCGCCAGGTTGCAGCAACTTCTACGAGGGGAACTTGACTGGGTCGTGATGAAGGCTCTGGAGAAAGATCGCGCTCGCAGGTACCAAACGGCACACGATCTGGCGCAGGATCTGTCCAACTACCTCAGGGGCGAAGCCGTTACCGCACGGCCACCATCGACATGGTATCAGCTTCAGAAATTTGCGAATCGAAACCGCGGTCTTGTTGCCGCCCTGATTGCGATTAGTGTCACGCTGCTTATTGGGATCGCCGGAACGACTTACGGGCTGTTTCAAGCGAACAAGAAAACCCAACTCTCGGAACGCAAGTCGCGAGAAGCGTTGGAAGCACGTGCCAACGCCGTCGAGGCGGAAGAAAGAGCGACTGTAGACTCGCAACGTGCACGTGATGCAGAAGCGGCAGCAAAGTTTCAGCTTGCGGTCGCCAGATACGATGCTAATCGAGCGGTGGACGCTCGAACGTTGCTGCATCAGATCCCACAGGAATACCGTGATAACTTCGAGTGGCACTATTGCAATCGGCGTTTCCAGGGGAGCAACATCACGTGTTATGGGCACACGAGCGAAGTGTACGAAGTCGCTTTTACTCCTGACGGAAAACGAGTGGTTTCGGCAGGAAAAAGTGGGACGATCCGATTATGGGATGCAACGACCGGAGAGCAACTCGGCACACTTGAGGGACATGAGGGCCAACTGTGGGGTCTGGCAGTCAGCCCGAATGGTAATCTGATTGCGGCAGCGGGTTTTGACAAGACAGTGAGACTGTGGGATGCGGAATCGAGCAAAATCATCCGCACCATGACCGGTCATGCCGGACCCATCAGAGGTCTCGCATACAGTCCGGGGGGAGATCGGATCGCGTCGGCATCGGATGACAAAACCGTAAAGGTGTGGGACATCAGGACGGGCGAGGAAGTCATCACGATGACCGGTAACACGGAGTCCGTGTCGGGTGTCGCCTTCAGTCCTGACGGCAAGCAACTTGCTTCGACAAGCAGTGGTGAAAAAACGGTGCGAATCTGGGACTCACGAACCGGGGAGCAAATCAAGGTTGACCACCATTCCCGTCCGGAAGTACGACGCCTGGTTTTCAGTCCCGATGGCACTCGGTTGGCGGCCATCACGTATGGCAGTTACCTTATGTGGGATACGCAGACTTGGGAACTTATCGCCGAAGTGCGAGCGCACAATCGAATCGTTCGTTGCGTCGCCTTCAGTCCAGACGGAACTCAGTTCGCGACCGCAGGTGATTCTACGGAAATCAAGCTGTGGGACACTCGAACGGGCAACTTGATCAATACGCTCAATGGACACGCCAAAACGGTATGGGGTGTCGCCTTTAGTCCCGACGGGGCGCGACTCGTCTCCGCCAGCGAGGACAGAACCGTCAGGATCTGGAATACGCACGGCGATAACGATCTCACACTGAGTGGGCACGCGGAACATGTTCATTGCGTCGCCTTTAGTTCGGATGGCAGGCAACTCGCATCGGGATCAGAATCGGTCATCCTCAGGAACGCGCAGACGGGCGATGCGAAGTTCAGGCTGAATGGGCATACGGCTTCAGTTGGGGGATTATCCTTTAGCCCAAACGGGACGCGGCTTGCTTCGGCAGCGGATGACAACACGGTTCGCCTGTGGAACACCGAAACAGGTGAGGAAGTTGCCGTCTTGAAAGGGCATACCCATTCGGTTACCGGAGTCGCGTACAGTCCGGACGGTAACAGACTCGTGTCGTCAAGTCGGGACGGAACGGTCAAACTCTGGGACGCGAAAGCACATCAGGAAACAGCTACGCTCAATGGCCAGCCTGGTGTGGTTTACTGTGCCGTATTCAGCCCCGATGGATCGTGTCTCGCATCCGCGAGCAGTGACAACACTGTTAGGCTGTGGGACATAGAGACTGGCAGTGAAATCAGAACGTTTACCGGGCACACCGGGCTCGTGAGGACGGTGGCGTTTGACCAAGCGGGTAAGCGACTTGTGTCAGGCGGCTATGACGCGAAGATCCGGGTATGGGATGTTGCTTCAGGCAAGCAAATTGCGACAGCTCATGCCACCGGCGGCGGTGCAGTATTTGGGGTCACCTTCAGTCCTGATGGCAAGCGGTTCGCAGCGGGTGGAACAAATGAGTCCGTTCAACTCTTCGCAACTTTGAGCGGTCAGGAGATCATGGCCCTTTCCCCAGGCAAATCCAGTGTTGAATCCGTCGCCTTCAGCCCTGATGGCTCACGACTGGCCGCCGCCGTCGCCGGAAATGGTACCATTCGAATCTGGGACGCACCACAAAAGCACGAAACCACGATCCTCAGCGAACATTCCGATACGGTGTCAAGCGTGTCCTTCAGCCTTGATGGTTCACGAATCTACTCGGAGTCCGAACATGAAAAACTGGTCTGGAATGTCGCGACGCGCGAGACGCTTCCAGATGCAATGTGGGAGCCGCCGGAAGTGATCACCCACATTTGTCCCGACGGTCGATTGTTTGTGACGACCGAATCAAAAAACGTCGTGTTGGTCGATCTGGAATACAAGAATACCCCCGACGAAAGAGCAAGGCGAAAAACTAAAGCGAGCTTCGATTCTTTTTGGCATTTGGAGCAAGCGACAGACGCCACCACAGCAAAGAAATGGTACGCCGCAGTTTTCCACTATGCTTTGCTGATGCAGCACGATCCTGATCAGGCGTCGTTTTACGACGGCTTGCAATCGTCTTTTGAAAAACTGAAATCGCAATTTGAACAGGAGGAACGCGACCTCGAGCCACACCTCGCGACGGTGGTCCAGGAAGCTCTTAAGCTGCCACCCCCGTAAATGAATTTGTCCGTGTCGCGAATCCAGCGGCATACGGCGTCAAGAAGTTGCACGCGTTGATATTCGGCCGCGACGATTCAGAGAGTCATTATTTGGGGATGCGCCAGAACAGGGTCGGCGTATCAGTTGAGGCGAATTCCAATGAGGAAAGCACGTTTGTTCTGAAGATCGAAAAGAGAGATCGATTCGCCGTGCTTACAAACAGTGACGGCAAGTATCTGACAGCACAAGGTGAAGCTGTTGTCCTGACTGATACCCTGGAATCCAGATCCCGTTGGGTGATTCGCAATCCGTTAAAAGCAGATTTGAATCCGAATGATGGATGGTTCAGCCTGGAATCCGCCAATACCCCCGGGACATTCCTGAGACACTATTCGCTATTCGTTTACGCTCACAAAAAGTCGGAGTTGACCCCGGGGCAGGCCGTGCTCTTTTCGTGTGACGCCTCATGGGAATTTGAGGACACACAGTAGCCCCAAGCCAGAGGATCGTCGACCAGTTAACTGGTTTCTCCCACGCGGCTGCCCCCTGTTTGGACTGCTGCAGATTTCCGAACCACAGCCTGCTGTGGAGAGCTGTTCTGAAATTAACACTCTTCAACGGGGGGGTCGGCAGCAGGCTGCCTGAACCAATGTGGCAGCAGGCTGCAGCAGTCCAGGTGGGGAAGAACGGACTCGGTCTCAGGGGAGACCGAGTCCGTGGTGAACCTCAGCAGAAGTGAGCACCCTTTGTGTTCACGTACACGGCGTAGAGAGACTGACTGCCGGTCATGAACAAGCGATTGCGTTTGGTACCGCCGAAGCAGACGTTGCTGCAGATTTCGGGCAAGTGAATCTGAGCAATACGTTGACCATCTTCCGGAGCAAAGATGTGAACACCGTCGTAGCCCTGCCCGACCCAGCCTGCACTGGCCCAGATGTTTCCAGCGACGTCGCAGCGAATTCCATCTGCGAAGCCAGCTTTTGTTTCACCGTCAGGCATCACCAGATTCATGGAAGCAAACTCTTTGCCGTTCGCCAAGGTCGTTCCGTCCACAACGTCCCAAAATTTGATGTTCTTGGGAGCATCGGGGTAATGCGACGCGCCAGTGTCGGCAACATAGACCTTCTTGTAGTCCGGCGAAAAGCACAGCCCGTTGGGCTTGTTGATTTCATCAGACATCTTGATGACCTTGCCAGTGCTGGCTTCGATCCGATAGATCGCTTCCTTCTGATAAGGCTGAACTGATCCGGTATTTGCCAGAGCGCCTTCATAGTCCATCAGGGCTCCATAGCCCGGATCCGTAAACCAGATGTCGCCGTTGGGATGGACAGCACCATCGTTTGGTGCGTTGAGC
Organism: Candidatus Kuenenia stuttgartensis; assembly: GCA_945861975.1. GTDB lineage: Bacteria > Planctomycetota > Planctomycetia > Planctomycetales > Planctomycetaceae > SXXK01. The sequence goes on from CAMAXD010000010.1 coordinate 9,635, forward strand.
AATTTGCCGTTGTATCTGTCGGCCAGAACCGTTCGTGTGCCGTCGATTTCGTAACGAGCCACGCTGCGCGTCAGATGTTCGAATGAGATCTGTCGTCCCTGCAGGTCAAACGTGTTGCCGTTGCTGTTATTGGCTGGATTTCGGAAGACAGAGACATGTCCATCTTCTTCCAGCCAGCGTCGCTGAATGTTGTTGGGAATGTCACTCCAGATCAGATACCGCCCTGCCCCGTTCCATGCGGGGCCCTCTGCCCAGAGCATCTCCTTGCTGTGGAAAAGCCGCTGAATCGGCGTATTGCCCAGCATCAGCTTCTTACCACGATCATCCAACGACACGAGGCGATAATCGGGATAGCGAACCGGAGCGGCGTCAGCACCATATTCGTCAGCCGACACCATTCGCGCGGCCGTTAGTGTTGCAGCGCCGGCGGCAAGAAACTTTCGACGGGCTAATGGATTGTTCAATGCAGAGGCGGGTTTAACGGAGTCTGATTCAGGATTGGCTGCGGGGTGATTCATTTAAAAACTCCAAAATTGTACAACAAGGGCAGGAAGGATTCAGAGCGGAAGGATTGCTCAGATTCCATTGTTGCGAATGCCGGGGAAAACTCCCAGTACTGCGGCATAGTTCCGCGATGAAAAAAACGAAGACAATGGTCGCATTTATTGCTTCCGCTGTTTCTCCTGACTTGTTTTATCGAACGACGGTTCGGTTTCGAGAAACAGACTGCTAAGCTTTGATTCCGCAAATTGTTGTGCTGGAATGATCACGCAGATCATTACGCCGACTTTTCAACTCTGTGTCAGAGACGTTGTTTCTTCGGGACATTAAGACCGGATTATGAAAGGACAATATCAAATGCGAATCTCAATCGGATGGGTACTGATTCTTGGTTGCGCTCTGGGGATTTCGTCGAAAGCTTCTGCGACAGATCGAGTCTTTGCTGAAGGAACCGTGCCGGAAGAATTGTGGAATCAGGGAGAGTTCACTGAGGGCGTTGCAGTCCGGTCTGACGGGTTCGTGTTCTTCAGTGATATCCACCTCGATCCCGCAAAGCCAGGGCAGATTCTGCTCTTTGATCCAGCCACAAAACAGACTTCTGCTTATTGCGAACGCAGCAGCAAGAGTAACGGGCTGGCGTTTGATTCGGGCGATCGATTGATTGCCTGCTGCGGAGCCAATGGCGGCAACCGGTCGCTCTGCGAAGTTCTGGAAGGTGGTCAGTTGAAGCCACTGATCTCCAGCTTCAACGGTAAGCCTCTGAACGCGCCGAACGATCTGGTGGTGCATCCGAATGGCAGCATTTACTTTTCCGATCCACGGTACCTTGGACCTGAGCCGGTCGAACAGGCTGGGATGTTTTTGTTTCGATACGACACCAAGTCGAATACTGTTAGTATTGCCACGGAGTTGGCCAAAAAACCAAACGGAGTGGAGACCTCCCCGGATGGCAAGACGCTGTATCTCGCGGAGACAGATAATGGTTCAACGGGCGTGCCCGGTGATCCCGTCGGTCCGAAAGGTCGGATGCAGTTGTTGGCTTTCGACGTCAACGCTGATGGACGATTATCGAATGCTCGAGTCATCGTGGATTTTGGCAGCGAAGACGGGATCGACGGCCTGACCGTGGATGCCTCGGGGCGAATTTTTGCTGCGGTTCGATCGGCTAATAAGTTTGGGATTGGAGTCTATGACGCGTCCGGTAAACCGCTTGATTTTCTCCCAACGCCATCTCTTCCCACGAATTGCGGCTTTGGATCCGGAAACGACTCCAGAACGCTCTACATCTCAGCCGGTGGCGGGCTGTATCGTGCTTCGGTGATGAAACAGAATTGAGAGTTCTTTTCAGTAGTAAGTGCCATGGGCGACGGCCATCGCGATAGCCGTCGCCTCCAGCCTGGCGGTAAATGGCACTATTCAATAGTGCGTGTAGATTCCGCTGCAGTGGCTTTATTTCGTCGAGCGTTTCGCGAGTGGTTTGACTGCGCCGCTCACCTGCAGCTTGAGATCGCCTTTGCACTTGGCAATGACGGGAACGTTCACGCGAAGAAAGAACTGACCACCTTTCTTCGGCTTGTGTTCCATGCCTGCGGTGACGGCAAACGGTTCGCCAGGCTTGCCATCCGTCATGACCAGACCGATGAGCGCGCCGAAGGGAGCAACCGCGACATGATCTTTGGCCGGATCGGAAGTGCTGAGACCGGTGAGAGGGACCGGCGTAGTCATGTCCAGTTTGTACTCCCCGACAACAGCGATGCGAAACGGCTTGCCTTCTTCCACTTCGCAGACGGGGACCCATCCGTTGGAGACATCCATCTCCATCTTGATCCCATTCTCCTGAAGCAGTTCTTCATTAATCATTTTAATCTGATCTTGAACACCGTCCATCGTTGGATTAACAGCCGCAATCCTCTGTAGAACCTCTATGGCACTTTCCTTGCGTCCCTGCTTGTAATGCTCAGTAACAACTTCCTTGTATTCCTTCAGCAGCAGTTCTTCAGCCTTGGAGATCCGCTCGGCCAGTTCCGTTTCGCTGGCTCCGTCTTTGCGATCCTTGTTCTTGTCGCGATCCTTGCTCTGAGCAAAAGTCGAATCCGAAAGTGCGGCGAGAAACAGGACAACTAAAATCAAACGAGTCCGTTTGAATGCGAGCGGAAATGGAAGCAAATGATCGGCTGGCATGAAGTTCATCTTGGGGATCCTGTCAGGAGGTGAAGATTACTGCTGGGCCAAACGCCGAACAATTTTTATTCTGACGTCAGAAACGTACGACTCTGTTCTTCAAATAACACGATGAGATCAAAGCTTTAAAGCGAATTTGTCACGGCTCTCCGCATTCCGTCGTTCAGCCTTTGGTGCCTGGTGTTTCCAATGAAGTTGTCGAACTGGGTGGCGAACGCTTTCCAATTCTGTTCTCTTCGCCTCGAAGAATTCGTCCGATGTTTGAACGATGCTTCCAGATAATCAACGCGGGGACAATTACTGAGAACAAAGTTAGGGGAAGCTTTGCGATATCGAAAACCTGCGATCCCAAAAGGATCAGTTGCGTAATGGCGAATCCTGTGGCCGCAGCAATTGAAGCGGCAGCAACGATCTTTGTGGTTCCGACAACGATCGAAAACAGGACAAGTGCCACCAGTGAAGCAACTGGCGAGATCACCAGAACAACTCCCAGTGCCGTTGCGACTCCTTTGCCGCCTCGAAGCTTCAGCCAGATCGGATACATGTGCCCAAGGATGGCTGTGATGCCCGCGAGAATGGTCGCGGTCTGAGCGGCATCTTCGGAGAATCTCGATGCCATTAGAAGTCTCGTACCCAGCGTTGGGAGCAGGCCCTTGATGGCATCCAGTACCAGAACAAGGCTCCCCCACTTCCATCCGATGACTCGCGCCACGTTGGTGGCTCCAATATTGCCACTTCCATGTTTCCGAATATCGTCCTTCAGAATCGCACGACCCACGAGATACCCAAATGGAATGCCGCCCACAACAAAGGCAACCAGGCAGCATAGAACTGTCAGAGACACCATTTTGAATGTACCCGAAACGAACAGGTCGACCACGAGGAAAAAGGTTCTGTACACCACTGTATGCGGAAGTGTTGCTGACAATTGGATGCGTTGGAACCTCAAAAAACACGAGATTCTGAAAATAGGGGGGCCGCAGTCTGTTTTCGGCATCGTGAAATTCACTTCACAATCTGCAACCGGTTTTCCCGATGCCGCCATGCACGTATTTTGTGGATTTGTCGCGTCCCCATTGCTGCGATTTACAAAAACCCCTCTGTCCTTAGCCCAGCCTTGAGGATACAAAGATACAAACAATTGCGCGGATTTCGAGAAGGCGGCAGCGCGGTGTCGGTGGGGACCGGAGGAATACAAAAAGCAGAGAAAAGCGGCGGAGAACCACGCAAGGTTTCTTCTGCGACGCTTCTCCGCAGGCTGCTCGCGTTAGCTCTTGAGTACCGCCGTCCCTGCGTCATGGTTGTTTTGATGCAGACGGTGCTTGTCATTCTCAGCCTGTCCACTCTGGGGTTGACCGGAGTCGGCATCGATTATTTATCGTCGCAAGTTCTGAGCAACGGCGAGACTCCGCATTGGCCGTTTGGAATTTCACCTCCGGCTTCCTGGAGCCCTGTGCAAGTCATCGTCGTGCTGTCTCTGACCATTCTGGCCGTGGCAATGCTGACCGCCGGTTTGAAGTATCTGGCGGCTGTCGCGTCAGGAGCCCTTTCGCAGCATATCCTGATTCGATTACGGACTGAGATCTACGCGAAACTTCAGCGGCTTGGATTTCAGTTTTATGACTCGGGCGAAAGTAGCTCAATTATCAATCGAGCCGCCGGTGATGCCAACAACGTGCGCAACTTTGTCGACGGTGTTATCATTCGACTGATTACTGTGTTTCTGACGCTGACCGTGTTCCTGGCTTACATGTTTCGCATGCATGTGGAACTGACTCTGGCGTGTCTGGCGACAACGCCATTACTGTGGGTCGGAGCTGTGGTCTTCTCCAGAATGGTTCAGCCGGCTTATCGCCGAGCAAGCGAACTTGGCGATGTGATGATCCGCACGCTCGTGGAGAATTTGCAGGGAATCCAGGTTGTCAAAGGATTCGCCCGTGAATCTGAGCAGGCCGACAAGTTTCGAGCTGCAAATCATGACATCCGGGATCTGAAGACCTCGATCTTCTTTCGCATCTCAACATTTCAGCCGGCGATGGGCTTGCTGACTCAGGCCAATATGCTCGTGTTGATTGGTTACGGCGGCGTGTTAGTGATTCGCGGCGAATTGGCTCTCGGAGCCGGGCTTTTCGTCTTTGCTAATCTGCTGCATGAATTCGCAAATCAGGTGGCTCACATCACAAATATCGTCAACAGTATCCAATCCAGTCTGGCGAGTGCTGAGCGAGTTTTCGAGGTGCTGGACGAGCCGATTCGCATTCAAAGCTCACCTGCAGCGGCCCGGATTTCTGCGGTACTTCAGGGAATCGAATTCGACAACGTTTCCTTCGGCTATTCGCCAGAGAAGCAGGTCATTCGAAATGTGTCGCTGCGAATCAACGCCGGGGAATGCGTAGGAATTACTGGCCCAACAGGCGCCGGAAAATCCACACTGCTGAGTTTGCTGAAACGCTTCTACGATGTGGAGTCCGGACGCATCCTGATTGATGGAACGGATGTTCGGGATCTGAATCTGAGTGATGTTCGTCGGCTAATGGGAATTGTGTTTCAGGAGAGCTTTCTGTTCAGTAACACCGTCGCCGCCAATATTGCCTTTGGCGACCCTGAGGCGACTCAGGAACGAATTGAAGAGGCGGCTCGTATCGCATCGGCTGATTCATTTATTCGCGAACTACCGGATGGTTATCAATCCATGGTCGGTGAGCATGGAAGTAATCTGTCGGGTGGTCAACGGCAGCGACTTTCACTGGCTCGCGCGATGTTGACGAATCCTTCTGTGCTGCTGCTCGATGATGCGACGGCTTCTGTGGATCCGGAAACGGAGCATGAAATTCGTGAAGCCATGGTTTCCGCAATGCGGGGACGGACGACGATCATTGTGTCGAATCGCCTTAGTACGCTGCGGCAGACTGATCGAATTGTTGTTCTTCGTAATGGCGTGATTGAAGCCGTTGGAACGCATGATGAATTGTTGCGAACCAGTGACTACTATCGTGAATTGAGTGACTTACAGAGCCGTCACGAACTCGAACAAAAAGAGCTGGATCAGAACGAAGAGACCGATGACGGTCAGGCAATGACTATTCACATGACCGGGGCAAATCGAGTTTCCGGAAGGCGAATGACGCGCGTCGTGTAGCCTTCTGCATTCAGTTCGATAATTCGATAGCCGGGCGGATCAGCCACAAAGGTCGGAGTACTTCCGTGAGGACTGAACTGAATGCCCGTTGACGGCGTCGTCAGAATGTCGGTCTGATTCCAGCGCGTTTGGAATTCATGATGAACGTGTCCGCAGCAGGCAAACCGGATTCGAGGTTCTTCTGTGAACCAGCTCTGCAGTAATTCTTTCCCGGTTAATCCGATGATATCCATCCATTCGCTGCCGACATTGACCGGCGGGTGGTGCAGAAAAAGGCCGATCATGTCCGGCTTCAATGAACGGACCTGTTCTTTCGCCCATGCGATCTGCTCTGCGTCGATCAGTCCCGGCACCGAAGATGGCACATGCGTATCAAGACCGAGGCACAGCCAGTTTTCTGTCTGAAACGTAAAGTTGATTTGCGCATCGCCCTGTCCTGCTATTCGGTCGGAGAATACAGATCTCAGGACTGCTCGATCATCATGATTTCCGGGGACCTGAAACAGTCTGTCGAGCCAGGGGCTGAGCACCTGCCGGACGGCGGAGTAGCTCTCCTGAAGTTCATCATGCGTATGATCTCCCGTGACGACCACGAAATCGAACTCTTCACCACTTTGTTTGATGTGTTTAACAACATCGCACAGCAGTTGAAAGGTGGGGATACCTCTCAGTCGAGCGTCCGGATCGCGGAAGACATGAAGATCGGTCAGTTGCAGAATACGAGTCGAAAGCATGCGAGTCTTCTCTGTATAAAATGGTGAGTGATCTGATTACATTCAAGAAGCCATCCCAATGCAAGCGACCGAATTGAAATCCAGACATACGTAAACATGCCCCCGCTGCGTCATTCGAGGCGGGATATAGCAACATGCGTACCCCGCTGTTCCTGACATTCAACGTGTCAGGTCGGAGTAGTGAAGACCGATGAACTCGGGCACGATGACACCGTGATGGTCGGGTATCGGTTTCCATTAGCCCCGCCGACATCAGGTGAAGCTAAGAGTTTGAACAGTCACCTTCCCTCGGATCCATTTTGAAGTCCTCAAGCACGTAAATCCGCGAGGGAACGTCAATTCTGGTCAGGAATTCACTGTGGAAATGATCGGATCAACTACTCTGTGCGCAGAGTTACGGTTCTCTGCAAATCCAAATCAAGAAGATCCTGCAGAACTCGGCTAGACTCGGCAGACAGCTCCGCAAGCCGGGACTGGCTCCTGGACAGAACACGAATTGTAGGCGCAAGTGCTCGCAAAAGTGCTTGTCCCGTTTTTCCTTTCCACTTGTCGTTTGAGGCGAGCCCAGATATCGCAATGACACTTGAGGACAGTTGACTTGGGGAGATGATGTGACGACAGTCGCGATCGCTCACTGTACGCACAGCACACCTGAAGAGTTTCGTTTCTCAATTACCGACTTCAACAGTTATGTTACTGTAAGCAACGCGACAGATGCTCCGCAGCGTGATCAGGGCTTCATGCAGGCGTCTGAAGCACCGGGCCTGGGAATCGAATCACGATTTGACGTGCTTGGAAAACGGCTGGTGGATGTGTTCTGAAGCGTCTCTCGCACAAACGTTTTGCACAATCTCGGAAATGTGGCGAACATCAGCTTTCATCTTTGAATCATGCGGATAGCTTCCAACGCGACTCTCAGTTCGGCGCTCAAAATGAGACTCTTCTGCTCTACTGTTCAAGGCAACCAATTGATGAACCGTCTCAACAACTTCTTCTTTGGCTCTGGCGTGCAAACTGTTTTTCGTGCAATCGCTTTGCTCTGCGTTTTTCTCAGTTCTTCCGAGCTACCTGCTCAGGCGATCCAGGAATCAAACTGGCAAGTCTCAGCAGAATCGCGATTGAAAGCCATCTATGACCGTGGTGAGTTTCGAGCGAAGACTTACCGATCTGTTTGGCTGAACGACAACTCGGGATTCGTCGTCGAGGAGGTTGATCCGGCAACGGGGAAGCCGACTCAATGGTTCCACGATGCAAAAACTGGCGAGCGACATGTCTGGCAATCGGATGAAAAGCTCCTTGCGCCGGGAGATGCCGGTCATTCATCGCACGGCTCACTGCGCCTCGAAGCCCGTCGCGATAAGCTCATTGCGGTCGACCAGAACAATCAGCAGGAAACAGTGCTTATGTCAGCCCCGGCAGGTCGGGATGTTCAGTATCGCGATCCTGTCTGGAGTCCCGATGGAGCCCGAGTTGTTTTTATTGAAGCAGACTATACCGATGTGAGACAGCGATCGGTGTTGGTGCCCGGTGACCCGTCTTATCCGGAAGTTCAACAGCATCGCTTCGCCCGTGTTGGCGGGACTATCGAGAAGCTGCGAATCGGTGTGGCCGATGCTGACGGACAAAACATGAAGTGGCTGCCAGTGGAATGCCCTGAAGAAGGCCTCTATCTGGGACAGGTTGAATGGGCCGGCAATTCTGATGAAGTGCTCGTCGAAAAATTCAGTCGTTTCCGTGATCACCGTGATTTCCTGCTCGTCACGGTAAGCGGCACGGTCAATACGATCTATTCAGAGACGAATGACGCCTGGGTTGAATCGAGTCAGGGGAAGAACTCGGGACTCGTTTGGTTGCAGGGTGGCAAAGAGTTCGTTGTCGTCAGTGAGAAAGACGGCTGGAGGCACGCATGGCGCTATTCTCGTGATGGAAAAGAACTGACGTTGCTGACTCCGGGAGACTACGACATGATCGATCGGGCGATGATCGATGAAGCGGGTGGCTGGTATTATTTCTACGCCTCGCCCGAGGATGCTACTCAGAAGTACCTGTATCGAGTCGCACTTGATGGTTCAGGGAAGAAGCAACGGCTCTCTCCGAACAATCAGCCCGGCACTCACAGCTACGTTTTCTCCCCCGATGCCAAATGGGCCATCCATACTTATTCCACTCTGAATCTGCCGCCAGTTCATGAGCTGATTGAAGTGGAAACGCACCGTGTTGTTATTGCGCTCGAAGACAACCATGCCATCCGCGAGAGCATGAATTCCATTTCCTGTCAGCCTGCGGAGTTTTTGAAGCTGGGTGTCGGCAACGGTCTTGTCTTCGATGCATGGCTGCTGAAGCCACGAGATTTTGATCCCTCAAAGAAGTATCCTCTGTTCATTTATGTCTACGGTGAGCCTCACGCTCAAACGGTACTCGACGAATGGGGAACGGCGCAGATCGACTTTCATCGCGTGGTGGCTGAGATGGGTTACGTTGTCGTTTCGATTGATAACCGAGGGACTCCGGCACCCAAAGGTGCTGCATGGAGAAGAGCGATCTTTGGCAGCCTGGGACCTCTCTCGACCGATGAGCAGGAAGCTGGATTGAAAGCACTGGCGAAACAGTGTTCTTTCATCGATCTCAATCGTGTTGGAATCTGGGGCTGGAGCGGCGGCGGTTCGAATACGCTCAATGCGATGTTCCGCAAGCCGGATTCGTATCACGTCGGGATCGCTGTCGTGCCGAAGCCTCAGCCGCACCTTTACAATGCATGGTTCCAGGAGATTTTCATGCGCACACGCGAGGTCAATGCGGACGGCTACGAACGTTCGGCGCCCATCAACTTTGCTGAAGGCCTCAAAGGGAAACTGCTGATCATAACCGGATCGGGCGAGACCAACACGCATATTCAAATCATCGAAGGGCTGGTTGACCGTCTCATTGCACTCGGAAAACCGTTCGACTATATGGTCTACCCCAATCGAGATCACGGCCTGCGTGAAGGGGACGGAACTGTGGTACACGTTCGCATGCGTATTCTAAGGTACTTGCAGGAGAACCTGCCGTGCGTGCCACTGTAACTACGAAACGCAAGACCTTCTCGAGTATCTCACGGTCGTAACTGTTGCCATGTGGCTCTCAACTATGATGAACCTGGCATCAAGCCGGGCCCCAGTATCGTTCTACCGCTGACCGATCGTAAGAGTTGTTGGCCGGTTATTGGATATTGAGATAAAGTGACAAAAGTAACATGTGCAGCAGAGTAGGACTGAAAAATTCCCACAGACCACGCTTTATTAGAAACGCACAATGAGTAGCCGACAGATGCTGTTCCGGGGAATGATGGTATTCATTCTCTTTTCCGTGCAGGAAGCGAATGCTAAGCAAAAGCCCCTTCGCGTCTTTATCCTGGCAGGTCAGTCCAACATGGAGGGGCCTGCAAAGATCGAAACGTTTGATTATATCGGCGATGATCCCGCGACGGCTCCGTTACTCAGGCAGATGCGTGGCGCGGACGGAAAACCGACCGTGTGCAAGGACGCGTGGATCTCGTACCTCACTGGGGCTGATGAGTCGAACTTCGATCTCGCTGGAAGACTCACCGCAGGTTACGGCTCGATGTGGGGACAAGATCCCGGCAAGCCCGGCGAGAATATCGGACCTGAATTTACCTTTGGTCTCACGATGGATGCGGCGTTCAATGAGCCTGTGCTCATTATCAAGACGGCCTGGGGAGGCAAGAGTCTGCACACAGATTTCCGCTCTCCGAGCGCTGGGCCTTACCAGTTGAGTTCGTTCCAGATCGAGAACTATCCCAAACAGGAAGGTCATGGCATCCCGAAGGATTTCGAGCAGTGGAAGGTTGAAAAAACGCAGGCTACTGGTGTCTATTATCGCCTGATGATCGAGCATGTGAAAGAAGTCCTTGCCGATCCAAAGCAGGTGATTCCGCACTATGATGCTCAGCAAGGTTACGAACTCGCTGGTTTCGTGTGGCTTCAGGGATTCAATGATATGGTCGATCATCATGTGTATCCAGAGCACAACCCGCCAGACCGGTTCGAACTTTATTCAGAGCTGCTCACCCACTTCATCCGCGATGTACGCAGGGATCTGAATGCTCCCATGCTGCCATTCGTGATCGGAGTGATGGGCGTGGGAGGACTGAAGGACGACTCCGTCGACATGCTGTCCTTCCGCAAAGCGATGGCCGCGCCCGCCGCCAGGTCTGAGTTCAAAGGCAATGTCACCGCTGTGGAAACCGCTCCGTTCTGGTCGGATGAGCTTGGCGCCATCGACGAGAAACGAGGAATGATAGACCAGATGCGCTACTTCCTCGACTCAAAGCATAAGGATCACGCGAACGCAGATGGCCGAATGACCCAGGAGCAGAAGCACGAATTTCTGAAGAAATTCGAATCAGATCTCATTTCCCCCGCGGAAGTCGCCCTCTGGAAACGCGGCGCGTCGAACGCCGGCTACCACTACCTCGGTTGCGCAAAGACCTTTGCTCTGATGGGCAAAGCGTTCGCTGATGCGAATCTCCGGATGATTGTTGAATAGAAAGATCGCGTGACACTCACTGCCATGAAAACAACTCCATTACTCTCATTGATCATCGCTATCTGGCTGGGGATTGCTTCTGTTGCATCAGCCTTGCCCGATGAAACGATTCCGACGATTCCTGACTTTACCAAAGGCGCCTCCATTCCATCGGAAGCGAAGCATGATTGGAATCTTGGACCTACAGGCTTACGAGGCTGGATGTTCTGCGACAAAATGGTGACGACCGATGCTCGGCAGATTGCAATTACTGCCGTAGACGCAGGCTCGCCTGCAGATGGAATTTTCGCAGTTGGTGACGTGATACTTGGCGTAGGTGGCGAGCCTTTTTCTTACGATCCTCGCACGGAGTTTGGACGGGCGATTACTGCCGCAGAGACCGACAATGGTGGCGGCAGGTTCGTTCTTACTCGCTGGCGGGCCGGGAACGTTGAAGACGTCACGTTGAAGCTGCCTGTGCTCGGTTCGTTCAGCGCCACCTCGCCGTATAACTGTCCAAAGTCACAGCGCATCCTCACGCAGGGGCTGAAGACGCTCTCGGCACGCCTGGCCGAAGCCGATTACGCGGAACAGACGGATCCGATACCACGCGCTCTTAATGCACTTGCCCTCCTGGCTGGCGGTGATGCAACACATCTGCCACTGGTCCGTCGCGAAGCACAGTGGGCGGCAAAATTCAAGACGACGGACTTTAGAACGTGGTACTACGGATACGTGATGATTTTTCTTGCGGAATACACCACTGTGACCGGTGATGCCACGGTGCTGCCTGGACTTCGACGACTGGCGATGGAAGCAGCGCGCGGTCAGAGTGCCGTGGGTTCATGGGGACATACGTTTGCGCTGCAGGATGGACGACTGCAGGGCTACGGGATGATGAATTCCCCTGGACTGCCGCTGACGATTGGCATGGTGCTTGCCCGCGATGTCGGTGTAAAGGAAGCGGAGGTCGCTCGTGCCGTAGAACTCAGCGCGAAGCTTCTTCGCTTCTATACGGGAAAAGGAGCCGTGCCATACGGGGACCATGCCGCCTGGACCGAGACCCACGAGGATAACGGCAAGTGTGGTATGGCAGCGGTACTCTTTAACCTTCTTGGTGAAGCAAAGAGCGCGAATTTCTTCACACGTATGGCAGTGGCATCGCATGGCAACGAGCGAGACGGTGGACACACTGGCAACTATTTCAATCTGTTGTGGTCTTTGCCCGCAATCGGGCAAGCAGGGCCACAAGCCACAGGCGCCTGGATGCAGGAATTTGGAGGCTGGTATCACGACCTCGCGAGACACTGGGACGGTGGATTCACACATCAAGGCCCGCCCGAACCGGATCATGACAGCTACCACGGTTGGGACGCGACGGGGCCTTACCTGCTCGGTTACGCGCTGCCGCTCAGGAAGACGAGCCTCACCGGCAAAACATCGAGTGTGGTTCAGCAGCTCGCGCACGAAGCCGCTCAGAGCCTTATCGCTGACGGTCGCGGTTGGGATAACAAAGACCGCAGAAGCTTCTATGATCAACTGACGGACACAGAACTTATCGAGCGCCTCGGATCGTGGTCGCCTACCGTGCGCGAGCGCGCAGCAATGGCGATCTCCTCGCGGAAAGAACCTCCGATCTCTGACATCATTGCTCTGCTTGATTCCGAAAATCCTGACGCTCAGATTGGCGCCTGCCACGCGTTGCAGGAACTGCGAGGCGAAGCCGCTCCGGCAGTCCCACAGCTTCGCCGCATGCTCCAGCATGAAGACCTCTGGCTCCGCGTGCAAGCCGCCTCCGCACTCGCTGCCATTGGCAAACCTGCATTGCCCGCACTGCCTGAGATGCTTGAGCTGATTGCCCGCAACCCGTCTTCAGAAGACCCACGCGGAATGGAGCAACGATTTGTTTCCTCGGCCATCTTCGGCAATATGCTGCCCCGAATGAACTCACTCGATGATGTGAATCAGGATCAACTCCTCACCGCCATCGCACGTGGCTTGCAGAATCAGGATGGCCGTGCCCGCAGCGAAATCAGTGAAATCTATCGCCGCCTGAGCTATGAGCAACTTCGACCACTGTTGCCTGTTGTGCTCGAAGCGATCGAAAAACCGGCACCCAGCGGCGAAATGTTTGCCGACGGCGTTCGGTTGAATGGGTTGAAGGTACTGGCCTCACATCACATCCGGGAAGGTATGCAAGCCACTGCCGACTATCTGCGCAGCCAAAATCCATGGGCCAGCGAGGAACGCACACCGGAGATTCTGGAAGTGCTCGACAACTACGGCGCCGAAGCACAGAGCATCGTTCCGCATCTAAAGCAAACAGCCGCGATGTTTGACAAAGGCGAGCAGGATTTTCCGAAAGAATTAAGTGAGCAAAAAGCAAAGGCCATCCGCAAAGCCATCAGGAAGATTGAATCCGCAAAAGATCGTCCTGACTTGAGGTCCTTGATGTAACACAACAAGCGCTCCGCCATACAGGCGAGCAGGCGACGTTATCGTTCGCTGACTCCATGCGTTTATCCGATAATGTCCCAGATCGGTTGCCCACCATGAGCGATAGAAATTGGGCGACCGGTGCCGTCCGGGAGCATCGTGTGAGGATCAATCCCCAGTTGTTGGTAAATCGTCGCCACGATATCCGCGGGCGAGACGGGGTTTGACGCCGGGTAAGCCGCAATTGCGTCGGTCGTCCCGTATTCGGCACCCGGTTTGATTCCTCCCCCAATCATGAGGCAGAAACCACACTGCGGCCAATGGTCTCGTCCGGCCTTGGCGTTGACCTTCGGCGAACGTCCCATTTCGCCCATGACATAGATCAGCGTTGAGTCGAGCAAGCCGCGCTGCTCGAGATCGTCCACAAGGGCCGGCAAAAGTGTGTCGAGCACCGGCAGGTTGTGTTCCTTCAACATCGCGAAATTGTTTTCGTGCATGTCATAGGTGAATGAACCATTCGGCAGAAAGTTCTCTGCATGCACGCTGATAAACGGTACGCCCGCTTCGACCAGTCGGCGAGCGGCCAGCATGCAGTTTCCAAAGAGCGTTCGGCCATAAGTCTGTCTCAGTTCAGCAGACTCGCGGGAGAGATCAAACGCATCTCGAACTTTGCTGCCGCAGAGCAGACTGAAGGCCTGATCCTGAAACCGCTCAAGCTGTTGAACTGACTGAGATTTGAAACCCTGTTGGAAATCTTTGTCGATTCGTGTCAGCATTGACCGGCGGTGATTGAGACGCTGATTGGTCATGTCGGGCAGCGTGTCGGCGGACGGCATTCGAGGTTCACCCAGCGCGATCGCGGTTCCGTAATAAGGGCGATCCGGTTTTCGGTCGAAGGTCGGATCGCATAGAGCAAACAGGGGATCGTATTGGCTGCCGAGGTGACCTCCGTATGGTCCGGGGCGTCGAAGTCCCGGATACATGCCGCTCTCGCCCCAGCCCGGGTAACACGGCAGACAAAACGCACCAGGCATGTCCTCCGGTCCCATGCCAAGATACTGGCATACCGCGCCGATGTCCGGTGGGTCGTTAGGATCGGGGGACAGAGCGGCTGGATTGCCAAGGCTCCAGCCCGTCATAATGTTGAGCGGGTTATGGGAATTGTAACCATGAGTCACCGTGCGGATGAGTGCAGTCTTGTGCATCATCCGGGCGATGTTTGGCATATGCTCGCAGATCTGCAAACCCGGCAGCGAAGTCTGGATTGACTTGAACTCACCGCGAACCTCCACAGGAGCTGCGGGCTTCATGTCAAACATGTCAAGCTGACTGGGGCCCCCCAGTAAATTGAAAAGAATGACTGACTTTGCCGGCCCGGATGGTTTGGGAATGTTTGAATTTGCTGCTTGGCCGAGTCTCGGCAGTGTCAAACCGCTGAGCAGTGAGAGACCGCTGACGCGCATGACATCTCTACGACTCAAGCCATCGCAAAGTAATCTTTCCGGCATTTTGAATCGGAGCATGATCGTCCTCACAAAAGTTCCAGCGGCCCGCTACTGGTGACTTTATCCTTATGTCACCGCATTCGCAAAGGCTAACTGGCGATCACATCGAAGCAGATCTGCGAACGCTAAAAATGCAGGTGCGACTTTAACTGTAGGTTGGACAATCCTGTCCGACCGGGTTTCGACGGGCAAGAATGCCACTACCTAAGCAAGAATCGAAGCTTGAAAGAGTGCCATGACGTTCCAAAACGTGAATTGGAGATCCCATCACCTTATTCGCGAAACTGAATCGCAAACAGATCTGCTTCCTGCATTACGAATCGCAATTGCACTGGTTGA
The DNA here is from genome assembly GCA_945861975.1 of Candidatus Kuenenia stuttgartensis. GTDB lineage: Bacteria > Planctomycetota > Planctomycetia > Planctomycetales > Planctomycetaceae > SXXK01. The sequence goes on from CAMAXD010000010.1 coordinate 24,997, forward strand.
CCAGCAAGAGACGAAACATCACTCCCTTTCTTCCACTGGACTTGTTGCTCAATCGTGTCTCCAACGAGATTGCGGCTGTCGGTCAGCGTAAAGTCAGGGATCGGCTGGCCGGATCCGTCAAGGACCTCAACTCGTAAACTACCGCCAGCGCTGGTTGAATAATTGATCACAAGTTGCTTACCGGTAAATCGCAGTGGTTGAGTCACCAATTCGCCAACGTCAGGTCCCACATGCACCGAAGCAAAGCCATCCGTTCGCAGAGTGAACCGGCGGAACGGTGTTGTGTAAATCGACATCTCTGTCGGACCTGTTGGCACGATGTTGAGTGCGGCGTAGTTGGAACGATTGCCCCAGCGATCCGGGTCCAGTCCCGGGCGAATGAAAGCTTCGCGAAACGTGCGATCGTAGGGATTACCACCGCGAGTTGTCATGAATAAGATGTCGGTGCTCTCGCCTCGCTCGGGATGAAAACGTGTTGGCGTAGCGATGTAGATGTGTGGGGCTCGAAAGTAAGGATGCGTCAGCGTCGTGTAGATATGCTCGCCAGGAAAATTGGGCTTCAGTTGCATTGGTTCAGACCATGTTACGAAATCCGCCGATGTGGTCCGACAAACTGATCGCAGTGTTTTGTCGAGAAAGTGTCGGAAGTAACAGACATAGCAGCCTTCGGCCTCTGACCAGAACGACACGTTCTGCGAATCGAACGCATACTCCTTTGTGTAAGTCACGACAGGCTCAGGTCGCAGTTTCTTCCAGTGAACTCCGTCCGCCGAGATGAACGCAACGAGTCCCGATTTCACCGTTCCACCCAGCGCCTTGAATCGTTCCTCAGATGGCACATCGGGACGCTGATCGAGGAATGGCGAAAAGTTGTGACAGTACGGAGCCTCATGCAGAATTACGTTGTTGTCTTTTGAGCCATCAATTTCTACAAGCCCCAGCTTTGGTTTCGTCCAGTGGATTCCATCGCGACTTTCACAGTACCGAGTGACCTCGGTCGTATCGCCATCGAATTTCGATCCGCGGGCATCTCGCGTGTACAGCCGAAACAGATCTCCGTCTTTGATCACCGTGCCGTATTCCAGGTTGTCGGCCGGTTCCGACATCGCGGGTGCGAGTCGTGGTTCATGCAGCTTGAGCGTTGCGTTTTCAAGCCGATCAATCAGGAAGCGATCGATAAATAACTCTCGTCGTGATCCAATATCGCGAGTGACCGGCTGCCTTGAATCTGGTGCCTGCGCCATGGCGATCGAGCCGTGCAATGTCAGTAGCATGATAAGCTGGCAGATCGAGCGTATGCGTGTCACTTTAATGGCCTCTTATGGATTGGCGGCATTTGCAGCGTTGCTGGGATTCGTCGAATGTTCCATACAATTGTTGTGGAGCCGTAAGTCGTGGACTTCTGAAGAGAGCGATCGGCGTCATGTTCTGTTTTGAGGCTGTGAACTTATTCCAACGCGTTTTTTTGCCAGGAACTTTCGTCAAGTTAGCCCGAAGCCGTCTAATCTGAGAGATTTACAGTGTTTATTCTTTGGCTCTTTCCCATCTCAGAAGTCGGGGCGCAAAGTTGAATGTGCCTGCTGTCCGAAAAAGTCAGACGAGTTTTGTGCGGCCAAAGGCGACAGGCATTCCGGAGTGTCAGCGACCTGTTGGCGTTGTCGCTTCTCCGGTAGAATTGCACGATAGACCGCGTTTGCTTCAGCGACTCACCAGCGACATCGCGTACAACATTTCGCGAGCGATCTGCGAGCAGCGTTCATCGTATGTGGCAGCTTCCTGTGGTGTGTCGTCGGAAACTTTGGGATCTTCATACCTGATCGCAAGTCGCAGGTCACAGCCGATGGCGACGGGGCAGTTTTGGTCGGCATGAGAACACGTCATTACAGCACAGTAATTCGACGACGGATTCGGAGCGTGATTGAAGACCTTGGAAAAGCAAATCAGTGGCGGTTCCATGTCAGAAAACGCGACGGCATAGTGCGGATTTGAGCTGGATTCTGCTTTGATGCTGAACCGAAGCCCGCAGCGTTTCAGGGTGGCAACCGTGCGAGGATTGCAGGCTGTCACTTCAGTGCCTCCTGAGAACGTCTGCACATGATTCACGCCATAATGAGCTGCAGCGATCTGCGTCCAGATCTGCGTCAGATGGCTTCGTCGCGAATTGTGCGTACAGACGAATGTCAGCTTCGCATCGTGTCCCTTTGCGATGCACTCACCCACATAAACCGCAAGCTGCTGCAGTTCCGCTTTTCGCTCCTCGGAAATCTGCTCGAACTCCTGCGACCGTTTCGAAACATATGATTCAATCTCCATGTAGAGTCGACTTGGTACGGACTGGACTGGTTCAGTCATTGTTTCAGCTTTCTGTCACACTTTCGACGAATGAAGGAGCCCTGGCTTGTTCGCTCGAAGAACAGTTTTATGCAATGCTGTCCGGAAAACAACTTCACAGCGCAGACTCTACGGTGGATTCACATTCTCGTTTAACGGCAAGCCGCAGGCGTTGCCGAACTTCGCCTCCGCCTGCGGCTCGCCGTTAAACAATTACAGCACCGCAAATTTCGCGGACCGAAAGACGGCGCTTCGTATTTCTCCACCTCTTAACGCATCACGGCGTCTGGCTGCATCGCACGCTTCAATGCTTCCGGTCCCACTGGTGGTTCGATCTGCCAGGCGATCAGGGCCGTGCGGCTCGCTTGTTCGGTGACAACTTCTTTTATGTACTTCGCTTCATGCTTCTGCCGTTCAACCAGCAGCGGGTCCGTCACGTTCAATGGTGACAGGCAGTTGTTGATCACCCACGCATACGGTTCGATTTCGGCTCGTCGCAGGTCGCGCTGCAATTGAGCCGCCTCATGCACCGGAGTCGCTTCCGGAAGCGTGACGATTAGGACTCGAGTGAACTGTTTGTCTCGCAGCCGCGGCAACAGATTCTCGACGGCTTCAGGCATGCCGCTGGTCTGGCGAGTCACCTCGCGATGATACGAGAGTGCCGAGTCCAGCAGCAAAACAGTATGACCGGTCGGAGCCGTATCGAGCACCACGAAGCGGTTGGTTCCTTCGGCAACGGCATCAGCGAACGCACGGAAGACGGCGATCTCTTCCGTGCACGGCGAACGCAGATCTTCTTCCAGCAGGGCTTTGCCCGATGCGTCCAGTCCGGCGCCGGCGTTGGTCATCACTTCCTTCGAGTACTTTGCGGTTTCGGCGACGGGGTCGATGCGGCTGACCGTCAAATTTGGATACGTCTCACCCGCCACCGCCGCAGCAATATGCGCGGCCGGATCGGTGGTTGACAGATGCACTTCGAGTCCTCGTTCGGCAAGCGCCACGGCCACCGCCGCCGCGACCGTGGTTTTTCCGACGCCGCCCTTGCCCATTGCGAGGATCACGCCGTGCCCCGGCGCGGCAAGTTCGTCGATCATCGCTGACAGTGACTTCGGAAGACTTGCGCGATCGACTGCTGATTCATCACTGGCTTTGCCCGATCGAACGACAGACGCGGTCGATGCAGGCTGTCCGAGACTTCGCAGTGCCTCAACGCCCAGCACTCCGCCTGCCGTCAGCGGGATGGCAGTTCGAGGCAGAAACTTGAGCACATCCGGCATCTCGGCGATTGCTTTTTCGCCGCGCTGCTGCATGGCCATCGCATAAGGATCGCTGGTGGTCGAAGCTCGAAAAACGGCATTGATGACCAGATGCTGATTGGCGACGCCCAGTGCCTGTAGTTCGCCGCTTGTGCGAGCCGCTTCGCGAAACGCCGTAGCTTCTGCTCGAGTCACCATAACCAGTGTTGTGACAGCCGGATCGCTCAATGCTTTCACCGTGTCCTGATACAGAACCTGCTGAGCCTGCAAACCAGCCAGCGGACCGAGACACGACGTTCCTGTGGTGTTGCTCTCCATGAATCCGGACCAGGCCGAGGGCAATGTTAGCAGCCTGAGCGTATGCCCGGTCGGTGCGGTGTCGAAGATCACATGATCGAACTCAGCGGTGGCGGCCGCATCGCCGAGCAGCCTGGAAAATTCATCAAACGCGGCGATTTCTAAAGTGCATGAACCGGAAAACTGTTCCTCCATGCTGGCGATCGCTGCAGCAGGCAGCAACGTGCGATAGGGGCCAACCATGCGTTCGCGATAGTCGGCAGCGGACTTTTCCGGATCCAGATTCATCGCGAATAGATTGGGGATTGATGGAATCGGCGTCGGATGATGCTGCAGCGGCGTTCCCAGTACTTCATCCAGATTCGACGCCGGGTCCGTCGAAACCAGCAACACACGTTTGCCAGCATCCGCCAGCTTCACTGCCGCCGCACACGCCACCGAGGTCTTGCCCACGCCGCCCTTTCCCGTGAAAAACAGGTTGCGAGTGGTGTGTTTTAGAAATTCCATGACCTGGTTCCTTGAAGGCGAGCGGCTGGCGTCAGCCCTGCGTGTCAATTACTATAAATCAATCACTCCCGCGTTCCTGCTATCGGCCGGGCTGTGAGTTTGATGCCTCCGGCTGACAGGGCATACACGGAGGGCTGACGCCCTGTCGCTCGCCTGTTGCTTCAGCAACATCCGGTCGAACCGCTACAGCAGCCCTGATCGGCGATTGGCAGTGACAACGTCGCCACAGGAGCGGCTGCAGCAGCCACGCCGCCAGCGGTCCACATCTGAAGCATTTCCATCGACGGATAAATGCCTCGGCTGACAACGCGTCCATCCACAACAACTACCGGCAGCACTTCGGTGCCCTTGCTGGAGATCAACGCGTGAATCTCTTTGTTTTCAATGAAAGCCTGAGGCTGCTGCGACAGGTTATATCGTTCGACGCTGTGCCCGGCGTTCTTCAGGGTGTCCAGATCGGCCGCAAAGCGAGGCAATACGGGATCGACACTCGGCCCACAAATGCCACTGGAACAACACATTGGGCGGTCATAGATCAGGATTGTTTTCATGGCAGTCACTTTCGTTGGAGAAATCATCGAAGAACAGTTTTGAATGCCCGAAACGGCCGTTTCATAGTGCGGCAGGGGCACACTGTGTGCAACTCGGGTTGCGTGGACTCGAACGCTGGCGGCATACGCGTTCACATCGAACTGACGCAATACCTGTTCCAGGCCATCATGGACCGTGCTTCCGGAGCCGCCTGTTTCGGCCGCTGCTGCTGTTGCCGATGATGCACCTGTTGTCCCCGATGCAGGTGCACAGCAGGATGCAGCGGATTCCGGCGAGCAGCATCCGGAAGAACTGGCTTGAGCATACACGTTCAAATCGGCTCCGGTATCGGCTACGACGACTGCTTCGAACCCCGCTTCATTGAGCAGTCGTTCATATTCCGAGATCATCATGGCTCCGGCGATACAGCCAACATAGGCCTGGAGACTGCTGGCCACATCCGGCGGCAGCGGCTGCTTCAACGCGATGTCGCTGATCGAAATTCGACCACCTGGCTTCAAAACTCTCAGCATCTCGCGAAACACGGCTGGCTTATCCGCTGCGAGGTTGATCACGCAATTGCTCAGAATACAGTCGACGGACGCATCAGGAAGAGGAAGCTGATCGATCTGAGCCTGATAAAACTCGACATTCGTCGCGCTGACTTTTGCAGCGCCCGCTCGGGACCGCTCCAGCATCTCGGTGGTCATATCGATGCCAATCGCCTTGCCGGTTGGCCCCACAAGCCGGGATGCCAGCAGGACATCCAGGCCGCCACCGCAGCCAAGATCGACGACAACTTCGCCCAGCTTTAAAGCGGCCATCGCAACCGGGTTTCCACACGACAAGCCCATGTTGGCTTCAGACGGCAACGAAGCCAGTTCTTCGATAGAGTATCCAAAAGCCGCCGCAACCGATTTTACGGCGGTGTTGTTATTGGAGAGCCCGCTAAGTGCCACAGCCGCGTATTTGTCTCGAACTGTCTCTATGATTGATGACATACCGACGCCCCCCCCCGGTCCAATTGACTTATGTTATCGTAAATCGTCGAACGGCGATATTGTGGGGCAAAAAAACGTCTACAGAGACGCCACCAGTGCCTTTAACGCCGCGAGCTTTTCCGGATTGATGCAGTAACACACCTTGGGGCCATCCACTTCGCCCTGCACAAGTCCCGATTCCTTCAGGATTTTCAGATGCTGGGAAACCGTCGATTGAGCCAGCGGCATTTCGTCGACAATCTCACCGCAGACGCACGTGTTGCGGCTGATCAGCAATCGCACAATCCGCACCCGCGCCGGATGCGCAATCGCCCATGCCAGTGCTGCTATCTGTTCGGCGGACTGATCAGCCGGCAAACTGCAGGGACTGGTGTCGTCACAGCATGGTTTCTTCTTGACAGCCTGTTTTGGCACCGAAGCAACTCCCTTCAATTGATTATCGTCGACATGTGATAGTCTGGTCCTGTGCTTTTGTCAGGAATGAATTCAGGCAAACGACTTCAGTATGTTCTCGTAAGGCAATCAGATCAACGCCGTGATCGGTGCTCCCTCAACGACTCGCAGAGGGCGACCGGTGCGGTCAGGGAAAGTCGCTTCATGGCTGATTCCCAGCAGGTGCAGAATTGTGGCGGTTAGTTCGGGCGGGGTGACTCGATCGTGAGCTGGATAAGCACCGTCTCGGTCACTGGCTCCGTAGACTTGCCCTGCGCGGATTCCGGCACCGGCAAGGACAAAGCTAAAGACGTTGCCCCAGTGGTCGCGGCCTCCGCTGGCGTTGAATTTTGGTGTTCGTCCCATTTCACCCACAGCGACGATCAGAGTTTCCTCCAGCAGACCGCGAGTTTCCAGGTCTTCAATCAACGCGGTGAAACCCTGGTCGAACTGAGGACACAGTACGGACTTCATGCGGACATCGTTGTGAGCATGCGTATCCCACAGAGGATTCGGTGCGCTCAGATCACCGGGTTCGCGCGGCCAGTTGACGAATACCATGCGGACGTCGGCTTCGATCAAGCGGCGAGCCAACAGGACAGACTGTCCCCACTTGCTGCGACCATATCGATCCCGCATAGTTGCGGATTCCTGATCAATCGCAAACGCTCCCTTGGCGGTTCCCGAGATCAGCAGTCCCATGGCCTCCTGCCGCAGTTGTTCATATTCGTCGATGGCTCGTGCACGAACCGGTTGTAATGCCCCGAACTCGCTGAGCAGTGCTTTGCGAGATCCCAGTCGACTCTCTGTTATTTGTTCCGGCAGTGTGAGACTGTCGATGTTGAAATCAATCGCAGACGGATCGCAGCGAAGAATCTCCGGATCCCAGCGGCGGCCAAGGAACCCGGCATTCTGTCCTGGAAGAAAAACGTTGGGATTGGCGACGATCGGTTCTGGCAACATCACCGAGCTGAATGGTCCGCCGTCGGTCGGGCGGAGCATTTTCACGATGGAAGCCAGCGTCGGCCAGTCGCTTGGCGCGAGCGATCGCATGTCGGGGCCGGCATACTTATGCCCGGTGTTCACCCAGTATCCGCCCGATTCGTGATTTGGGTCATCGGTGGCAAAAGATCGCACGATAGCCAGTCGATCGGCGATGGTGGACGTTCGAGGCAACAGTTCACACAAGTTGATACCGGGCACATTTGATGAGATGGGTTTGAAGCTTCCTCGGATCTCCGCGGGCGCATCAGGCTTTGGATCAAATGTTTCGTACTGCGAAGGCCCACCGCTTAAATACAGATAGATGATCCTCTTCGCGCGGCCAAAGGAAGCGTTGGAGTCCGATGACTTTGAGACCACAGATCCAGCCGCCTGAGCGTTAGCCGCCCTGCTCTGCAGGATTTGCCAAAGACTGGTAGCAAACCATGCAGATGTTCCCGCGCGGATACATTTTCGACGTCCGAAATCCACTTGCTGTGACTTCATAGAGTTTCTCCGATCCGTCTCCAAATGATGTGCGTGAAACGACCTGAAAGCAAGCGAAGATCAATCGGCATAATCATTTGACAGTCGGTCGGGTGCGAGTCCACGTGGCTGTTTTTCCGCAGGCTGAATAACCACCGCCACGAAGGTTGCGGAACGAAGTGCGACATCTGATCAATCTGGAGATCCTAAGGAACGAAATCCGCCGGCATGATCGTTGAATCTTTCGAGACGCCTGCTTTGTGAAGTCCGTCGATTAAATCAAACTCCGCCGATGCACGCGCGCTTTCTCGGCGGAGGATTCGCACGCGAATTCCATTGGAGTCACCTTTCGCCAGTTTGGCCAGTTCAATGACTCGTGGTAACGGAGTTTCACGGTAAACGGGATCGAGATCTCCCGAGAGTTCCATCAGAAAGTTCTTCTCGTCGATCAACACGGTAAAAACGTCACCAGAGAGAGATTTCTTCTCGTCGTCAGTCAGTCCTCCTTTGACTTCATCAGGGGCCGCGACGGCTTTCTCCAAGGGGTTCTCGGTTCCTTTGGCAGTGATCAGCGACTTTTCTGATTCAGGTCCGATTCCGGACCCGGATGAACCCGTTCCTCCGGGGCCCATTCCCTTGAATAGCAGGAATAATGCCAAGCCAATCAGAATTGCGCCGCCGCCAATACCTGCTCGTGAAGATGAGCGCAAAACTCGACCGGGCAGGTTCTGTGGGTGTTCGTTGCGAGACATCTCAGTTCTCCAGAGAGGGGCATTTCTGCCCTTCAATTTTCTGTCGGACAGGATTGTCCAACGTGTTGATCAGAATGTGATGATGTACTGATGCGACGCCGAGAACGACAGCTATTCTGATCTGCCGTTGAAAATCGGACCATCCGCACGAAAACCGACGATCGAGAAATCATACCACCGAATTCCCGCTGCGTCTTTGCGAAGTTGTTCAGCGAGGACTGGCATTCCATTGGTCGCTCGTTGTCGTGCTCCACCCTGGGCGTCTCCCCAGGACAGAAGCATGATGACCAGAGTTCGCGGATCCGCGAATGACTTGCTGTGTTCGAATAACCGAGCCGCAAAGTCCGTCTCAGATTCGTAATCTGCTGTGAATGATTGCTCGCCGTCTGAAATTCGAGCCTTGCCATTTTCCAGAAGATGCACTTCCCAGACGCTGACATGCTTCTGCATCTGATCGACTTTAATCAGAAACCGAAAGATATCCTCGCCCCGAGCATGCATCACTTCTTTGACACGCTCCGTCGCGGCGGAAAGTCGTTCTGCATCTTCAGGAGAATTTGCCGTACGGAGTTTAAGAATTTCCGTCATGGCCGCACCGGGCAGATTCAGGGATTCTGCCAGCAGAGTACCTGCCTGATGATGCTGCTCCAGAATGCTGCGGAAGCGTTCATCGTAAACCGTTCGAAGATCGTCGATCGATTTCTGCTGACGGGCGAATTCCTTCTCCAGAGCCTCACGTCTTTCCGCGAGTTCCGCGTCTGCTATCGATCTTTGCTGAGCGATCTCTTCCTGAGCCCGAAGACTGCGATCACGGTTCTCAATATACTGGGAAAACATCACGATCAGCAGCAGGTCCAGGAGGGGAGTGAGCTGCAGCGTAAGTCGTCGAGGACTCAGCATCAGGCCGTCTCCCTCGCCATCACTGCAGCAAGCCCCAGTTCACGCTTGGCGCGACCAACCATGTCGCGAACATGAGTACGACTTTCAGCCAATCGATTGAATCGAACCTCCAGAAAGCTGTTGATGAACATCAGGAGGATTGCGGCAAAGAGTCCGGTGAATGTCGACCAGATCGAATCACCGAATCGTTCCATTACCACGTTGACGGTTGATGACGCGGTGGCCGCCGTTTGAGCGGCAGAATCGGCCTGAAGTGCTGATCCGATGGCGAGGACAGTGCCCAGCACTCCACCAAGAGGGTAAGCCTCAATCATGGTTTTGGCCATGTTGGTTGATGTTTCGAACGACACGGATTCCAGATACCGGCGTTTCTCATCAAGAATGTGCATGCGTCGCAGACATTCCGCTCTGTCGTCATGTCGACTGGTATCGGTGATGACGTCATTAACATCCTGCACAAAGGCGTCAATTTGTGTCGTCAGCGGAGCAGAATGACCGAGAATGCTGCGATACTTTAGTCCTCGAGTGTAGTCGTCGAGGGTTCCGGCAATCATCCGCAGATCTCGCTGATACCACTGCCGCAGTATCGCAAAGTACAGAAGATGCAACACCGCACAGCCAGCGATGACTGGCGTGGAAAGACTGGACAGAAATTGCAGCCATTCGCCCACATCATTGGTCTGAGGAATCTTCAATGGCATGGAGACCGAACCCAAAAGCAGTGAAAGTAGTTTTGCCGACCCCTTTTCAGGGCTCGGGCTTTGAGACTGAGGACTCTTGGGAGGTTACGTTGAATCCGCCTCCCACGTCCAGATCCAACGACGGAGTTCGCGGGTGTGATTGGTTGGATTGAGTCAATTTTCGGCGCCTCGGGGAGATTTCAAAAGCTTGTCGAGGTTGATTCGGTCGTAACGAGGTTCCGGAGATACTGCTTCGAAGCCACTCGGAGCGATTTTTTGGCCCAGTTTCGAGTGATCAGTAAGGCGTCGAACTTCAGGCGATTGAAGGATTGCCGAGGTTATCGTACCCGGCTTGATTGCCGCAGCTTTGAGACTGCATGGGATTGGCCACTCGTTCGCTCGAGTTCCGGGTATTTTCGCTCTTTGGTCGTGTGTCTGCCAAACTACGGATTATCCCCCGTGCTGAGGTCCGACTGTACGGGATGCAACTGATGAGCCAGAACTGCGCGGTGCGACGATGCCCCGACCTGTGACACCACTCACAAAACAGATGAATTTCTGCAGAGGCCGCGTCGATCCTGTTGCTCAAGGAGGATCTTATGCTGGTGCTTTCACGTCAGAGCGACGAAACCATAATCATCGGTGACAACATCCGTGTCACCATCGTTGAAGTCCGAGGCGACAAGGTACGCATCGGAATTGATGCGCCTCGGGATGTCACAGTACATCGCCAGGAAATATATGATGCCATTCGCCGTGAGGCAGAACCCGGCGCAAAAACGGTTTAAGACTGTTCATCGCAGACTTTCACCGTATCATTCTGATGCGGAATCTATAGAGCAGGCAGCCTTCGGGAATTGATTTCCGAAGGCTGCCTGCGTTTTTGCGTTGATCGTTGCTGAAGTGTCGACTGGTATGACTGCATCTGCAAAACTCTTTGGTGTCCTGAACCTGCTGAAGCCGGAGGGAATTACGTCGCGTGATCTGGTGAATCGAGTTCAGCGACTTGTGAAGCCGGCAAAAGTTGGTCATGCAGGAACGCTTGACCCAATGGCGACGGGCGTTCTGCTGGTGTGTATTGGTCCTGCCACGAAGCTGATTTCATTGTTGCAGGAAGGCTCAAAAACGTACCGGACCGAGTTCACCCTGGGCATGAGCAGCGATACCGATGATGCGACAGGTAAGATCAGCTTGCCCGAGACGCCGATAGAGCCGTGTCAACTTGCTGAAATCGTGCAGCATCTGGAAGCGATGATCGGAAACATACGTCAGGTGCCACCGGATTTTTCCGCCGTTCATGTCAATGGCCAGCGTGCCTATGCTTTGGCTCGGCGAGGCGAGTCTGTCGAGTTGAACGCGAAAGCGGTCCGAATTGACGAGATCAAAGTACTTGACTACTCCTGGCCCAGGCTTGAGCTTGAGATTACCTGCGGCTCCGGTACCTACATTCGTTCGATCGCTCGCGATCTGGGTTTGCAGTTGGGATGCGGAGCGTTGATGAGCCGACTCGAGAGAACTCGTGTAGGCAATTTTTCGGTCACCGAAAGTTTGCCGGACGATCAGATCACTGTGGCAACAATTCAGGAGAGAATTCGCCCGGCCGTGGAGATTGTTGCCGGGCTGCCAGCTTTTGATTGCTCTGCCGACGATGTGGGACATTTAATTTGTGGACGCATGGTGCGACTCGATCGCAGCAGAATGCGAACCACGAAAGTTGCAAAGGACACAAAAGACGTCATCCCTGGTGATATTGTTGCTTTGACCAGATCCGATTTTTCCGACTTGTTGGCGTTGGCTATTCTGACGGAAGATTTTCAGCTTCAGCCTCGAACGGTTTTCATTGCCGCCGCGGGTGGATGAAATTCAGGATGCTGACGGCTTGTTGGGCCATCATTGCACTCGTGAATCGGACTGGTCAGTATCGGATTCGTCAGTAAGGGACCGAAGTGGCTTGAGCTGCCGGGGGACAGAGTTTCGCAATCAAGCCTGCATCGCGAGCCCCGCCGCAAGGATTGCACTCATAGCGGCCGTCAACCAGAACCATTTTACAATCTTCGTTTCGGGCACTTTCTTAAATACGAAGTGATTATGAAGAGGACTGCAGAGCAGAATTCTGCGACCTGTTCGACGAAACCAAAACACCTGCAACATGACGCTAACGGTCTCCGCCACAAACACGGCCCCCGTCAGCAACAGCAGAAGTTCCGTACCACTGATCAACGCAGTGAGTGCGACTACACCGCCGATCGACAATGAGCCCGCATCTCCCATAAAGACCTGAGCCGGAAAGCGATTAAACCAGAGAAATCCGGCCGTCGAACCAGCCAACGCGGCCGAGCTGGTTGCTGCCATCATCAAGCTTTCGGAATCGCCTCCAGAAGAGATTTGTGCAAGCAGAATCACGGTTGTTGCCAATGCGGTTATGGTGGTACACCCAGCTGCAAGTCCATCCAGTCCATCCGTGAGATTAACGGCATTCGAAACTGAAATGATGATAAAGGCGGCCCACGGGATATACAGCCAATCGATCGATTCGGGCAGCCATCCGGATAAGGACAGCCGTGAGTTGGAGGGACCGATTCGGAAGAAGAAAAGACAAACAGCCGCCATGAGAGCAATCAATGTCTGTGCAGATAGCTTTTGTCGAACGGTCAGCCCTTTTCTTGTTGTCGTGGCTTTGATCCAGTCGTCGATCGCTCCGACCAGGCCCAATGTCAAAGCCGTGAGACCGATGATAATTGTCGACTTTGCGATGGCTGTCGTTGTCGTGAGCAAACTGGTCATGAAGGCCAATAAGATCAGAACACCGCCCATTGTGGGCGTCTGCCGCTTGGATGCATGCAGAGTATCAAGTGTGGCTGAATCACTGGCGATTCGTTCGCGCATTCGCAATCTCAGCAGGCGAATGACGAATGGTCCGACGGCTACAGAGACGACGATCGCTATGGCCGCGGCGAACGATGGTTGTTGCAGTAATCCAAAATTGATGGAAGCCTGAGTCACAAGAGGGTGCCCCAACAAAACTCGGACAGGCACTCATCACGATCACTTTTTTCAGTGATTCCGGGATCTCTGCGGGAGCCGGTCTCGGTTTTTCTGAGCGTTCCAGGATTAATCTCGAGACTCCGTCTTGATGGTAATGATGGCATCACGAGCGATTAAATCGAGCTGTTTTTGATCCGCACGGTGTACACAGCGAAGTGGTCGTGAAGAAGAAATCGATGGTTCAGCGGCAAGGATATTCCCCGTGGCAATATCGACAAGCTGCAGCTTCAGGGTGAGATTGCGTTTCTCGTTAGGCTGCAGTTCATCAACGGGTGGCTGACTCCACATCAACATGACATCGGTTGGCGCACCATGAATTTCGGGGATAGAAGTTTCCTGAAGCGGCATCGTCCATTTGACTGCACCAGTGTTCGAATCGAGGCATAGGAGTGGTCCACCGTGCATTCGGGGATCTCGCAGGCGAAAACTGCCTTCAAGAGAGCGGATGACGAATTCTCTTTGCTCTTCAAGCCCCACAAAAAGCTGCCCGTGACGTTCGAAGGCGGTCAGTCCAAATACGACTCCGGTCTTGATGTGAGACGCGGCTGGTGTTCGAAACACGACTTTGCCAGCAATCGTATCTATCAGGATAATTTCAAAATCTGAAGTGACGGTGACAACACGTCCGTCGCTCAAGACGTGAAACATACTGTCAGGATTGTGACGTCCAAGAATGATAGGGTCGCTGTTTTGCAATGCATCAAGACGTGTGCCGCCATCAAATAAGTGCAGTTGCGAATTACTATCCGGGAACAGCAGGCAACGCCCCACGGTTACGGCGTCACTGATTCGTCCGATTGAGAGTCGTCCAGTGCCGAGTGATTTGCCATCCCGCGTGCTGAATCGTTCATAGCTGGAGAGATCCGTACCCATCACAACCGTCGTGTTATGATCGCCGAAGATTCTTTGGACACCTGGGATTGGGCGATTGGCAGGAGATAGCCGAAGTCGTCTGACCCATAGATCCTGTCCGGTCAGAGGGTGAGAACAGTGCAGTTCGTCTCGATAGTGCCAGACAAAATGGTCGGCCCCGAGTGGCCCGAATTCAATCACAGAGTTATCAGTTTCGGACTTCGCCAGCCTTCGGTTCCACAGAACGGTTGCTTTGTCCGGCACGATGCAGGAGACCATCGTGATTTGTTCGGCACCGGCCAATGGAACGAGACCCGGAGTTGTGAGGCCATTCGACAAGGAGCGATATCCAATGGTGTTGCGGTGGAAAGCAAACGGCAGCGGAACTCGGTCACGCATACTGCCATCATTCATGTCGACAGAGACCAGTTCAGGCATATTGCCCGGGCCGTCAACAAGAAAGAACTTCGGCCGAATCCAGGTCGGTAAATTGCTGATCCACAGTCCTTTCTCGACACGCTGCATATCCCAGTCGGTGACGCACAGGTTCTGCGTCGACTCAAAGGCGACATTACGTGCATTCTCTGCAGTCAGGCCAGATAGAGTTGTCGACTTTACGTCTGGCTCTGCCGGTGCTGATGATGCCTTTGCCGGATCGTCCACTAGTCCCGCGATCACGTCACGCTGCCGAAGTTCGCTCAGTATCTTTTTGGGCAGCGGGGAATTTGAGAGGTTCTGCCAACTGATGGCCACAGTCTCGGCTGAAGAAAAATCTCCGGTGCTGATCAATTGCTCGATGAGTTCACCGCGTCGCTGATCTGAGCTGATCTGATTTGGAAACAATGTTAAGTTTGCCGCCAGTTGGCGGCGTTTCGGGATTGAAAGTGAAGCGGTATCGCCACTGTCGGCGACAGGCAGCGATCCGGATTTTTCAAGCAACAGTTCCGGTCTGACACTCCATCCATCGGTGATCGTGACCGCTTTGTGCCACTCTGGAAACTCAGAAAGGTGCTGAATGTCATCCGCGGTCAGTGAGTTTTCGGGATTATTGAGAACGGTCAGGACCGCTGCACGAACCTGCTGCTCAGAGCTCAGGTTCAATAGAGGAAGCAGTTCGGCTCGTTCCTGACTGATCAACGTCTGAGGGCTTGTGTTATTGCCCGATTCCATCGACTGCACGATTCTGGCGGCCCAATCCTGAAGAATGAGTTCTCCAAGATATCTCTCATATGGTTCTCTGAGTTCTTCATCGTCTGCGTCTGTAATATTGCCGATTCCGTTGGTCGCAACGTTGGCGGCTGACTTCAACGTTTCGATTGCAAGTTGATCGTCACCGTTGATCAACATCGCCTGGATCCGGGTCAATACCTTAGCAGATGTCTCACGGGTTATCGGGTCCTGCAACGGGATTGTTTTTGGCAGCGAGTCCGATCGAGGGAACACCGCCAGCGAAACGGGAGTTGATGCGTAAACATACTCATCGTCACTTGTCATCGCTCCGAATTGCAGTGACGCATCGGATGGCAGGAAAGATGGTCGCTGCCGAATGATCGTCCCGTCGTCCGTGTTAACGGAAAGCACATGACCATCAGCCTGCGGAATCAGACAGCGATGACCGCGACATTCCGCGCGCCCGGATGTTCGCATAATGGCCACGACCCAGTTCTGATCTCCTGTTTTCAGGCTGACGCTTCGACAGTGACGTTCCCCAACCAGAATCGCCTGACCATTGGCAATTCCAGCGACGTAATAGTCCGGGCTGCCACCGGTATCTCCTGGCCCGAATGCTCTTCGAGAACTGCTCCAGATAATCTCGCCAGTCTCTGCATTGATCCCATGAAGTCTTCGAGATCGAGTGTCTGTGCAGACGATGACGCCGTCACCGGTCATCGGCAGGAGTACGCATGGAGAGTCGATTTGCGAATCATCGTCGACGTCTGGCTGCCAGCCAAAGCCTCGTGTCTGTTGAGGCGACTCGTCGTCGCGAATGGCAGTGGCCCACAGAAGTTGACCGTCGAAGGCTCGTGCTGCAATCAAGATCCCGGAAGGAAGCGAACAGATGACTGAGTCGCCGACCAGCAGGCACACTGAAGTCGTGCGAACAGGATTCGCGCCATCCTGGTAGCGGCTCATCAGATCATCAGAAAACGTCAGCGGCTGCTGCCAGATAATGTCGCCGGTTCCTCGCCGCAGGCAGCTCAGCCATTGCAGGTCTCTAAACATTGACGGCACAAACAGTAGTTCACCGACGCCTACGGGAGGAGCCTGAAAGCGATGACCATTCAACGTCAGAGAGGCCTGACTACTGCTGGAGTTCGCTCCCGCCTGCTCCACTGGTTGCGTCACCGACGGCTGCGATTGCGACGCCTGAGTTTCACTCGCCTTGTTCGTAGCGGTACTCGATAACGGCGGTCCTGCTGAGTTTGAGGGACTGCCAAACTGGCTTCTATCCGTTGGGGGTTCCGCTTGCATGGGCAGGTAATCGAAGTTCGGCTGATCACCAGCGATCCACGCCACGCGTGGCACACCCTCCGACCTCGCTTTGCGAAGCGCGACAATCCGAGTTGCCTGAGGAGCCTCCGTTAGTGCCGTTGGATCAGTTTGAGGTCCCCCGGGTCGCAAACGTCCGCGAGGGCGCAGGCCGTTCTCTGCCAACTCGGGTGCAGGTGAAAAGAAGTTGAAGCGATCGATCAGATACAGAAACTCATCGTCGCTGGACATCAGGCCAAATGCCGCGAGTCCATTGAAAATTCCCGGTTCATCACCAGCGCCGCCGCTGAATCGCAAATTATCAGCATCGCCCTCGTGAGAGTTGTTGATGCTCTCCTCACGATTAAACGTTTGTGTGGGCATTGTCCACTTCTGTCGACCTGTGGATTTTTCAAAAGCAACAATTCGAAAGGGAGTCCGGATGATCAGGCTGTTGTCCCACAGCACGGGACGCCAGTTTCTGAAATCACTTAAGGACTGGGCGGAACCCGGAATCATCGACTCCAGCGCGTTGCCTGCCTGAGGTTGCGGGAGGCCCGGAAAAGTCCAGATGTCTTCGGCCCATGTCCACGCGGCTTTGGGCCACGGAGGTGAAATGGTTCCAGCGTCTTCGGCAGTTGATAGGGAAAGCTTTGTTGCAGAGTCAGTCGCGGCATTGTGCTGATTCGGAATAATGTCCGCACTACTTGTAAGTTCGATACGCAATTTTTCCAACAATGACTTCGACCTGTTGCGGACGGACTCTTCGTGGATCGTGCCTGCATAGTCGGCCACCATTTGCCGCAGCCGCTGTTCAACATCCCGGCGGCGTCCACTCAGGTAGTCTGCTGTCAGACTCAGAATTGCGGCTCGAGTTCCGGACTCTGTGAACGGAAAATTGCGGGCGACGTCCGACAGAGCAGACCTGTTCCCTGACTCTATGGCCTGACGAAAGTTTGAATCGGCGAGAACAGTCATGGACTGCATCCACTGCTTCTGCGCGGCGTGATCCGCTGTCACTAAACAACGAAGTGCCTGCTGTCGCACGCCGGATGGTTTGGAAGTCTTCGGATCAATGCGAAAGACATCGGTCGGATAGGCGAAGATCTGCTGCAACGCTTCGAGAGATTCACTCGTGAAGCGACCATCTGTACCAGTGCGAATAGATTGCAGCAGGAGTTCCTGCTCACGAACTCGAATGAGATTCTCAGCCAGGATCTGCCCAGGGCCGTGCTTTTCACTCAGTGTGCTCTCATGGCCTTCCTCGCCGGTTTCGTCGGCAGCAAACGAGGCCACTGTTGACGCAAAAAACGCCGCCGAGCAGAACACGAATGCGCACAGCACTGTGACGGCAATCCACATCCCGGACAGCCATCGATACTTGCGACCGCAGTCACCAGTCGTTGATGTGACTCGGGTTATCCGGGAAAAGATGAGTGGCACGGTCTTCGTCATGACCGTAGCTTGCCGAAATTCGGAAAAAAATAACAGTGAGACTTGGGCGGCGACGTCAGAGGAATTCACTGAAGCGGAAAAAAGCGTAATCAATGGCGTTGCCGCTCTCGTCGTCGAGCGTCCTTAGCAGCCGTCAGCCTCGAGCCGCGCGTTGATTTCGTCACTGTGCCGCTTGAAGTCGGACACTCGAACTCAATCAACGGGTCTCACGCTCTCAATCGGTGGGTCTCACGCTGTTTCAGGACAGCGAATCGGCCAGCGCCCAGAAATCGGCTGGTGGCGAGGTTCGAAACTGTATCCATTCCCGAAGAATGGGGTGAAGGAACCCAAGAGATGCGGCGTGCAAAGCATGTCGCTCTTCGGTTGGATCATCGCCGTTAAATCTCGGAGCCTGTTTGATTGTGCCATACGGACCGTAATACTCGTCGCCCAAAATTGGATGACCGATGTGAGACAGGTGGACTCGAATCTGATGATTGCGTCCCGTAAATAGTACACACTCAACCATCGAGTACTGTTCAAATCTTTCGACGACGGTGACTCGAGTCTTCGCGGGCCTCGCGTTCTTTGCGTCGGCCCGCGCCGACATCAGAACGCTGTTACCGCCAGGACGTTGTCCTATCGAAAACTCCAGTGTGCGGGTTTCAAAATCCGGACAACCTTCAATCAGGGCCACATACGATTTGGATAACTTCCCATGTTGGAAGTCGATCGAAAGGAGTCGATGCGTCAGATGTTCCTTGGCAGTAACAATCAGACCACTGGTCATGCGATCTAATCGATGGACGACACCGGGACGAAGAAGTCCTCTGATGGCAGTCTGCCGATCCAGATGACTCTGGAGGACATTGGACAGAGTTCCATCCTGAAAATCTCCCACCGGATGTGCAACAAGGCCAGCGGGTTTGTCGACAACGATCAGCCATGGATCTTCGTAGACAACCGGCACAAGGATCGGTTCTGGATCCAGCAACTTGTCGGGAGGCTCAACCAGACGAAGGGAAACACGCTGGCCTCGAAAGACGCGGTCTTCAGGGGCCGCAGGTTGATCATCGATCTTCGCCAGACCGGCCGACACCATTCGATTGATACGCCACGACGTATAGTTGCGCAGATGTTTCGAAAGGAACGAGTCGATCCGAACCCCTGACAGATAGGCTTCGACAATGCACTCAATAGTCAGCGGAAATTCAGACATCAGAACCAATGACAGCTATCGGAAACTTCCTGGAGTTTTTCGCAACGGTTCGACAGCGAGAGTCGGAGCCGTCGAGACGTTGGCCGCAGGACGGGTCGCTCCGTACCGTGCGGAGTTTGCGGGAAGTGTGTTGTGACTTTGCGAGACTTGTCGTGCCAGCGTTCCAGACGGATTGTTATTTGTGGGGCTGGCTGGCCGGCTGGCGGTTCCAACGGGCTGCGTGTACCGTTGATTCTGTTGAGTTCCCGGGCTTGTGTCTGCGTCAGTAAAGTGAACTGGCGGACCAATTCGTCTCGGCACAGATAGCCTCGGAATCTGCTGTGATGAGACAGGTCGATTGATTTGGCCGTAACGGTTGGCCCCGGAACTATATCCCTGATTGCGATTCATCGCCGTGGCTGTGGTCAAATGACCATCGGCTCCTATTATCAACTGCTCATACTGTGGCTGAAAACGAGTCTGTCCGGGCGTTGCGGGGACAGCGTCCGGCGGAGCAGGCAGCGGAGGCAGAGCCAACGACCCTGTCGGCGCTGGAGGCACTTGTTGGGGCGGCTGTGCCGAAGAGGGAACCAGTGATTCCAGTGATCGAGTTTGTGGAGGTGCACTGTATTGGTGGAGTGGAGCCTGAATTGTTGGATTGCCCATGGGTGATCCATAAGGCAGCGCGGTCGAAGAATTTGTAACTCCGTGATTCGGCACGAACATCTGAGGCGAATTCGGGCTTGGCGCCAGAGATTGCGGTACTCCTGAAAGGCTCGGATCGACGACTGCGTCGTGGTGTTGCGGAGTATAAACACGGCCTGAGTGATCATAGCTCGTCGCACCGTCGGACGGCTGACCGTAGCAGTTGCCATTGGAATCACAGGGAGGCAGTGCAGGAAATCGCTGCCAGCATGTTTGATGATAGCCCCACGCAGGCTGGCATCCCGCAAAAGTATGAGGACGTGATGGTTCATCCTTGAACATCCTGCCCGCATTCACCGGTATTGCCGACACCAGAATTATGGATCCGACAGAAGCGGCGGCAATGAGTTGCCTGATCGTCCGAGAATGCATGTTGTTCGATCCTTGAACATTTAAGGAGCGGAGACGGACTTGTCTACGCTCGTAGACTGATGTGGACTACTGCCCTTGTCCCGCGCCACGATACTGATTGCCGATTCCACCGAACTGAGCCATATGGCCGGATACTCCGCTAAATCCATTGCCAGCACCTCCGGGGCCATTGAGTTGCATAGCGCCCGTCGGATTGAACGCACCATTCATACCGCCGCCTCGAACAGCGCCGCTGCCACCAAATCCACCACCCATGGCAGCGCCGCCCATGGCTCCGCCACCAAATCCGCCATTCATACCGCCGCCCATCCCTCCGCCTCCTCCAATGCCCCCACCACCGGCCATGCCGTTATATCCGCCCTGAAATCGGCCGCCGTTAATGGTACCAAACATCACCGGATGACCAGTCGCGCCGATCTGCGTGTAGCCGTAGCCTCCCACCATGCGACCCGGCTGCATCTGATTCGCTTGAAGTGCATTAATACCCTGCCCGAGCATCTGGTTCTGCTGAGCGAAGTCCACCTGAGGGCGAACCAACCCAAAATAGTTCTGTCCGACTCCACCGCCTTCACGCAGCAGGTTGAGGTAGGGACTGAACGTCGGGGTATTGCCCGGGCCATTCATGCCGCCAACCTGTGCTGATGCCGGAACGGCCAAACAGAACGACAGCAGAAGGCCAACGGTCTGGAATGAATGTCTTAGGTTGATCATCAGAAGCCACCACCGTTATTGTTTTTCCCGGACAGGTTTTGTACCGCACCGTTACCCAGAATCGTGAAGCCCAGCATCCGCTCAAACGGAGCCGTGAGTTTGGCCACTTTTGTGCTCATGATGATCAGCGGTGAGGCTTTTACGTACAGCCGGTCACCTGGTAGCATCTGATAGTTTGTTGTTGTCTGAGCGCCCTGAGCAATCGCATCCCAGTCAACTTTCAGAATCTGATCCGTTCCGTAGGGATCTGGTGCCGGTCGCGCAATCCAGATCGACGCTTTCGACGCAACAGCGGGAAGTCCGTTCACGCCAGCGATAGCATCCAGAACAGTTTCGTTACCAGTAGCTGGAATTCGATAGACCTGCTCGCCAGCTCCACCACCGTCTGTGATGACGTAGTAGACCTTGCTGTTGTAAGCCAGGATGTCAATGGAGATTTCCGGGCGATGAATATGCTGGCTCAGGTGTTGTTCCAGAGTGTACTTCGCCTGCTGCAATGTCATCCCGGTTATGTACACGCTGCCGTAAACACCGAGTCCAACTGTGCCATCCGGACGAACAAGGTGAGGTCCTGCGATGAATTGCTTGTTCTGAGGCATTGGCAGAGTCACCAGTACCTGGGGATCGGTCAGAATCTGTCGCAGATGTTCATCAACTCGTCGCTGAATTTCATCGAGCGGCTGATCGGCGACCAGCACCTTACCGTATTCTGGTCCAAGGTTCAGATACCCGTCGGTTCCAATGACATAGAGTCCGTTGATCTGCTTGAATTGAACAGAAACAGGATCCTCAATCTGACCGATCGGAATTGTTCGGTTGACCTGAACAATCAGGGTCTCGCCGGCTCGAACTGGTGCAAACGACGGACGAATATTGTTGACGGATTCAATCAGGAGCACGTCCGGCGGCTCAATCATGTACTCCGGCAGCGAGACTTTGCGAAGTTCTCTTGGAGCTTCGCACGCCATCCCATACCCCGCAGTGGTTGAGGCACAGTTTTCAGGCTGACAGTTGTCTTTCGACTTTCCGGAAGTCCATGAGGCACATCCACTGAGTGCGGAGCAGAGGCACAGAACGAACGCGGCTGCAGTACACGGCCGCAGCCGCTGTGTCCAGACAAGATGTGCCCGTACCATCGATTCCTCCGTGATGCCTTGTCGCATAACGGCCGACGACAAGGTTTCCATCCATGTTGTGAGGACGTGCGACAGACTCCAGTCACCGCATCGTTTTCGCTTGGTCTGAATCCAATGACCCAGGAGCCCTGCGACAAATCCCCACATCACTTCATCGGAAGACATTCAAGATCTGAAACCGGTTTTCTGGGGAGCCTTTCCGAGTGTGATGACAACGACCGCCGGATGTGTCGATGGAATCGATTGCATCATAGTTAACAGCGATGGTGATCTCCGAATCGATTGAGAGGAGCGACTTTATTCAACGGCAATCGGCAGCTTTTGCCGCAGGGGACATTGTGTGGTCAAAGCTCTGGAATGGGCTCGCTCGAGCGGATGGCTCACTGTCGTTGAGTAAATCTTATGTCTACAATCCTTCGATACAACGAGGCCAGAATTGCTGCCGGATATGCAGTGTCAGAACGAAAAATGAAAGAACGTTGATGAGCCAGAAAACGGTATTAAGTATTGGTCAATGTCGTCCAGATACGGCTGCGATTGGATATTATTTGAAGTCGCAGTTTGATGTGAACGTGTTAACCGCCGACTTACCCGATCAGGCGATGGCGGTGCTGGAAGCGAATCCTGCGGATCTTGTGTTGATCAATCGAAAGCTGGATGCAGACGGCAGTGATGGTCTGGAGATCCTGTCTCGGATTCGCACAGGTTTGAAGTCTGCTGTTCCCGTGATGCTGGTTTCCAATTATGCAGACTGGCAACAGAAAGCCGTGGAAATGGGAGCAGTTTATGGATTCGGAAAAGCTGAATTGAATCGACCGGAAACCAGGACTCGTCTTGCTGATATTCTGGAAGCGTGAAAGTCGAGTACCTTTTGCCTGTGCAACCAGTCTTGAAAACATCAACTTCTCTTGCCGCAATCGAGACGTTCGTCATGCGCGAGGTAAGATCTGAAAAGACCTTTTTGCTGCGAGAAGTTAACTTCCAGGGACTAATCTGGGCGGTTGTCTTTGAGGTTGTGACGTGTGTGTTTCGATTTGGTTTTTCGCTGGAGTCAACTCGTGATACGGCCTCTTCTATGGGCCTGTTGACGATGGGACTGCGTATTCACCACAGTTACATCGGCATTGCCTGCGTGGGCTTGGCGTTCTGGCTGGAACAGCGATTCCCGAAATCGTCATTTCACCTGCTTGCGATCGGAATCGGACTGTTCATCAGCGACATGATCCACCACTTTTTAGTGCTCTGGATCATCACAGGAAATGCGCAGTTTGATTTGCTGTATTAGCAAGCCCGGCTCCCTGTGGACTGCTGCAGTTCGCTGCAGCTTTGTTGCAGGCAGCCTGCAGCCAAATCTCATTCTGTTCACAGCTCAGAACGGTTGTCCACAGCAGGCTGTGGATCGGAAAGCTGCAGCAGTCCAAACGGATAAAACTATTGATTGCCAGCTAAGAAAAAAAGGGCTTCGAAGATCTCTCTTCGAAGCCCTTTTTAAACCTATGCTGCCACAACAGGCAGAACTAGTTCAGAGTCGACTGGCCCGGCTTCCAGTTGCATGGGCACAGCTTGTCCGTCTGCAATGCGTCCAGAACTCGGAGAACTTCGTCCACGTTTCGGCCAACGCCCAGATCATGAACGGCCAGCCAACGCAGTACGCCGGTCGGGTCGATGAGGTAAACTCCGCGGTAAGCAATGCCCTTGCCGCAGTCCAGAACTTCGTAAGCTGTAGAAAGCTGATGATTGGTGTCGCCGATCATCAGATGCTTCAGTTGTCCCAGTTCCTTGTGAGAGTCGCACCAGCCCTTGTGAGAAAACACGCTGTCGGTGCTGGCAGTCAGAACAACCGTATTGCGATCGCCGAATTCGCCCAGAGCCTTGTCGAAGGCAATGATTTCAGTCGGACAAACAAAGGTGAAGTCGAGCGGATAAAAATACAGGCAAACCCACTTGCCCTTCAGATCTGCCAGCTTCAAATCCTGAAACTGCTTATCCGTGTTGTCCTTCGTGCGATCGTAGGCCTGGAGTGCAAGGTCCAGCCCGGGAGCTGTCTGACCAATTCGAATACCCATCGTAATTCCTCTGTTATTTCGTATAGTGCGAACAAATCTGAGCTGATCACAGTTCAGACAGAAACTTTGTCCTTTGACAGCGGCAGAGTATAGACCTGCTCAATA
>CAMAXD010000011.1 GCA_945861975.1 Candidatus Kuenenia stuttgartensis
CCTGCCTCAAATCATGCCGTGCCAAGAATAAGTTCAGGGATTGCGGTGTTTTTCTCTCGTGGCAAGTTTAGTTTGCGGTCAGGCCTTCGGAAAACACGAGCGGATGTTCGATCATCCATCTTTGCATCTGCAGGGCATTTGCGATGGCACTGTGAGACGGAATGGTGTGCCCTGAGCCTGACACCGGCTTCAAGATCATCACTCCTGAGCTCGTAGGATGACTATCAGTTATTGGCTGCATGATGATCTCACTCACGCCGTGAGAGTGCTCAACAAGCAACGATGCCTGTAGGGGTCTAATTTTGTGTTCGTCGGTCATGGCGGAAGATCCTTTCATGAATCTCAGTTGAGGTTTCAAAGGCTTCTGAAGAAACATGGTGTAGACGTCAAGTTGCTGCCTTGATGTCGAGTCCAGCGGCATGATTTCGTCGTCGCCGAGTTGAGATTCAGGGCAGCGCCAGTGCGAACAGGACGTCAATAGACTGCGTAGATCCCGCCGAGTTGTCTCCTGACCATCATCTGAGTGTGCAATCCGCGTTGCTGTGAAGCCATTAACTGTCAGCGGAGTAGTGTCGTTGGCGAAGGAGGATCTCGGTTCGTCGGCTTCAATCAATTTCCTGCGTGGCAATTGTTAGGTGGGGCGGCAAAAGACATGAGTGGCGAAGAGTGGTTTAAGAGTGTACGTCCGTATGTTCGCTGGTGTCTTGCCTCGTGGATGCCAGAAAAATTGCAAAGGAATGTTATTTATCCGGGCGTCCTACGGACTGAGCAGTGAACGTTATGGACGTTTGTGAGATGCAAAGGTTTCAATTGTGCTGGTTTTTTAGGGAAAAGTGCTATGAAAAAATTGATTTGTGCCGTTATCGGGAGTTTGCTGGTCTCGTCTGCTGTAGAGGCAGGATCGAAATGCAAATCGTCATCAGTTGTTCACAGAGGCGCTGCCAGAAGTCACGTACTGACGTCAGCTGTCGCTAAACCTCAGCAGAAGGACATCGTCGATACAGCAGTGTCGGCTGGTTCTTTCAAGACATTGGTGGCTGCTGTGAAGGCCGCGGGGCTTGTGGAGACTTTGAAGGGCGACGGACCGTTTACTGTATTCGCTCCGACGGACGAAGCCTTCGCGAAGCTTCCGGCAGGAACTGTTGAATCACTTTTGAAGCCAGAGAACAAAGCAAAGCTTCAGGCGATTTTGACATACCACGTGGTGTCAGGGAAAGTTCTTGCTGCGGACGTTGTAAAGCTCAAGGGTGCGGTGACAGTTCAGGGTCAGCAGATTGATATTGCTGTCGCCGACGGAACCGTCACTGTGGATAGTGCGAAGGTTCTCAAAACGGACATTGAGTGTTCGAATGGCGTAATTCACGTGATCGACAGCGTCATCCTGCCTGCAGATTCGGACATTGTTGACACCGCTGTAGCGGCTGGCTCGTTCAAGACACTGGCGGCTGCACTGACTGCTGCTGAGTTGGTGGAGACTTTGAAAGGCGAGGGCCCGTTCACAGTTTTCGCTCCAACGGATGAGGCATTCGCAAAGCTACCTGCCGGTACAGTGGAGTCATTACTGAAGCCAGAAAATCGTGAGAAGCTTGTTGCCATCCTGACCTACCACGTAGTGCCTGGTAAGGTTCTTGCCAGCGACGTCGTCAAGCTGAAATCTGCGAAGACGGTGAATGGCAAGGCAGTTGTGATTAAGGTCAAAGACTCTGGGGTCACGATTGATAGTGCGAAAGTCGTCGCCACAGACATTGAGACATCGAATGGCGTGATCCATGTCATCGACAGTGTCATTCTGCCGTAGTAAGCAATCTCGAAGGTGGTGTTGCTTCGCTCCGGCTGCACGATATTCAATCTCGTTCGGCCGGGGCGTTTTTCTTGAGCAAAGTGCAACTGTAATCGCAGATGCTGCGAATTGCCCTGTGCATCAAAGCGTGGTCACCAGAGGACTGTCGTCCAAGCCCTGGTTCTGAGCAGGAGTGAGTGCAAGTGTCCGTTACATTCAGTGAATTGTGTGAGGAGACGTCTGCGGAAGAGGACTGTTGTATCCGCGGCAGCGGCAATTCCGCCAACCGAGGTGCCTCGGACACAGACATCCCCGTCGACCTTGCCGCAATCAAGGCTGCAGTCCGCATCATCCTTCGTGCTGTGGGTGAGGATCCTGATCGGGATGGCTTGCTCGAGACGCCGCGGCGAGTTGCGAAGATGTATGCGGAGATGTTCTCAGGATTGTCGCTCGACCCAGGCCGTCATCTGGAGGTGACGTTTGAGGAGAGTTATGACGAGATCGTGCTTGTTCGGGACATTGCCTTCACCAGCATGTGCGAGCATCATCTGTTGCCGTTTCGCGGTGTGGCTCACGTCGCTTATATACCTGACGGCAGGGTGACGGGGCTGAGCAAACTGGCTCGTGTTGTAGAAGAAGTTTCGCGTCGCCCGCAGGTTCAGGAACGTATGACACAGACGATCGCCGATCTGATCGAGAATCGTCTGGGCAGTAAAGCCGTGGGTGTCATTGTCCGTGCCGAACATTCCTGTATGTCCATTCGGGGAATTCGAAAGACTGGTAGTTCGACCGTGACCAGCACCATGAGAGGTTCTTTCAGGACAGATCCGGCAAGCCGTGCCGAGCTAATGTCACTCATCAATATGCCAGAGTGAAGTAAGCGTGGATTGAGGCAGGTATTCACCCGGAGAGGTCACATGATTATTCAGAAGCAGTACAAATTCTACGCGGCTCATCGCAACGAGACGTTGCAGGATAAGTGTCGAAATCTCCATGGCCATCGGTACGGCCTGAAGTGTTTCTTTGAAGTCGAACGAGACGGGGACATCAGCACCCTGTTCGGCGACTTTGATGCTCAAATCGAGCCGTGGCTGAAGCAGTACTACGATCATGCATTGCTGATCAACGTGCATGACACGTTGTTTGAATCGCTGCAGCAGCACATGCTCCGGACAGGGGAAGACTTAAGGCTCAAGGTGATGGAACGGCCAACCAGTGTAGAGAATCTCTGCCATCTGTTGTTCAGCGAGATTACTCAAATGGGGTTTCGCTTGTCTCACATTGAAGTGCAGGAAACAGACACGTCGACAATGTCATACTGCCGTGAAGACTGGATTCGGGACAACCGGACGCTGACACGCACGACCCCAATGAGAATGGCAGAAACTGCCAGCAGCATTTGATGATGGTTGAGGTGGCTGCAAACCGTGTTTTAATCACACGGCCACTTGAAATGGCAACCAGTCTTCAAGGTGTCAGCCTGCGAATGGCAGCCACGCCGGCTGAGGTTGTATAGATTTCGTAACCGCCAGCATTCACAACGGCAACAGACGCGCCGCTGGAAAGTCGGAGCCTGACTGGCAGTGTCGTTCCCGTCAGAGTCAACCATCTTATTTGATAACTGGCAAATGTGTTGGCGGATGTCAAAGAGAATGAACCGAGGTTGCTGGTGCCAACAAGTAATGTGATTGATTGCGTCGCAGTCCTGTTGTTTGTGAGTGAGAACTTTGTCTGTCCGGTTTGAGCGATCCTCGCCTTCGGACGATAGATCCTGAGATAGCCCGAGACGAGTTTGGTAATATCTATTGAATCTTTTCTGAGAGTTCGAATCTGATTGAAATTCTGCTGATACACAAATGTTGGGGCCCCCGCTATATTCACCGTGGCAACCACAGATGTGTGCTGAGTAGTTGTTGAGGAGAACGTTGGGTAGACGAACCTGGCGTTTCTGTATTGGATGATGTCTCCTGGAAGAAGCTTTGTTGTGGGTTTCGAATCTGTCCACTTGGCACTCACAATCGAGATGCTTTTGACGAGCGTACCCCAGACGTAATCGCCTGCTGCCGGTGAATCAGCACCCAGATCAGTATTGGTGAACTCAGCACCGGCCGCTCTTAATGCTTCGCTGGCAGCGTGAGCACACTCCCCACCACCGATTCGGGCACCGACTTTTCCCGCCAAAAAAGTGGTGACTTTCGAATTCAGCGTTTGACCCTCACAGGAGGGTGACAAGCCGACGACAGTCAGCAGAATAGCGATCATTGATAGACGCATTTGGACGGGCTCGTTCTTGTCAGTTGCGGCGATAGGCTCTCTGGTACGCATTGCTGCGGTGTCTGACCGTTTGAAACGGACGACACTATAGCCTTGAAAAATCAGTATTGTCGATGGCAACAGGGTCTGCAATTTTCCAGTTGTTGTTCTGTACCTGTACAAGAGGCAGCGATTGACACGATCAGAGATGCTGGTGGTTTCTGCTCGCCTCATTCTGAATCTCATCGCGATCTGAGTTCGTCGGAGTTCAAGCTTGGCGTTCTGCAAGGTCTATCCTGCCCACAGCTCTGAAAGCCCTTCGCCATCCGGAACTAACAGTGGGAACTGTTTACTGAACGGATGCTCTGCGATTCCCGCGAGGCGGCGCAGGGCGTCATGAATATGTTCGGGGCGGATGCGAACACCGGCCTGATCGTTGGTTGTCAGTGTCTTTGCGTCAACTGGCGTCAACTGCTGCTTTTCGTCAGTGGCACCAATCACTCGATTACCGCCAATTCCGGGTCCCAGAAACATGATGGAATTGATCGACCAGTGATCTTTTCCATTTCCGTTGTTGTACGTCGGAGTCCGCCCCATTTCGCTCTGTATCACCACAACAAGTTTTTCCCGAATCTGTAGATCCGCGGCTCTCTTGAGAACGTAATCAATGCCAGCGAGGAACTCCGGAATCAGTTTCATCTGGTCGGTGTCATTGTTGTTATGGCTGTCGAATTGTCCGATCGAAAGATTGGCCGAGATGCAGACGCCAGCTTTGAACGAAGCCAGAGCTATATCGGCCTGCTGAGCCAATCGCTCACCAGCCTGCTGCTTTGGAATGAACGGCACCACACGCTGTAATGCCTTTGAGTTCACCTGTGCCGAATACAGCATGCTTTGACTTCGTTCGACTCGCGGAAGCCGGATGGAAGAGACGCGTGCATCGAACTGTTCCTGAAGAGCCTTTTCGATGCGGTCTGAGACAAATGGATCGTGATACGGGGCTCGTTCGTTGCCTTCCACAAAGTCGGCTTTTGCCAGCAGGTTTAAAGACTGCAGATAAGGCACGCGCGACATGGGCACCAGATTTCCCGTGGCCGAGTAATTGCCGAACGTCAAAAATGCTAGCGGCGCGTCGGCTCCATGACAGGCTGCGACGAGTGCTGGGAATGTCGGGAAATTTGTGCTGTCCAGTTTTCCGGTCGCCATATAGCGAGCACACGGCGTGTGATTATTGACGGACAAATCCAGCCCGTTGAGTGTGCGAAGTTCATTGCCGTATTTTGCAAAGAAGTTCTCGTTGCTCATTCCCTTTTCGATATGATTTGCCGTTGGAGCAAAGCGATGCGATCCTGCTGTGAGAATCTCTCCCTGTTGATAGAGTCGATTGATCCCTTCGACTCCCTTGGGATCCATCAGATAGGTTGTGTCCCAGCCACCGGAGGCGTTGAAGACGACATAATAGGGTCCCGGATAGCCAGCAGTTTCTGCCTTCTTCGCTTCGTCGCCGCGAAGGATTGAATCCATGCCGATTGGTGCCGCAAGGCCAAGCCCGGCAGCGCGGCAAAGATTAAGGAAGTTTCGGCGGAGCATAGGGAAGTTTTCGGTGTTAAGAAAAAATGCACACGGAGGCTTCGAAAGCAGCGTTCAATGGTTCAGCCGACTCTGATCAGGAAGACATTGCGTTTGCTGAATACAGAGAACTCGCTACTCATACAAAAACGCATGTTGTCGCAACAGATAAGTCACTACGCCACGCCACGCGCGAATTGTGTAAAGAGGATCCTCGGTTCTGAATTCCTCCCGGCCACCACAGAAATAGGATTCGCGAGGTTCGAATCGGCCCTGAGCATTTGCGTCAGAGAGGATGCCTGTGAAAAGCAGATAGGTTCGTTCGATTTCCGGATCGTCTGAGGCAAGTTCCTGTCCCAGCAGCCGTTGGTAAAGTGAAACAATCGTCTGGCGAATTCGTTGGTTTGACATGTCGTCACCCGGGACGACGCTCGGTTCAATTGTTGAGAACAGAAGTCGCTCTGGGGTTTCTCTCCGAAAGTCACGAGCCACATGATAACAGGCAACATCGTTGGCAAGGATTCCCTGAATCGCTCCCATCGCGCCACTGGGATCAGAGTTGCGTTCTGTGATGGAAACCGAATCGATACCGCCGTACAGAATCTTTGTTTCTCCGTTGAGTCGTCCCCATTCTTTTCCAAAGATCGCTTTGAGCTTGCGTTCCAGTTGTTCGGGACTGAGCAGTCTCACGATACCGATGTCATCCAGTTCGGCCGCTCGATCAGGGTTCATAGCGACGGCTTGTAGCCCATCGATGCGATAACAGTAAGATGCGATCAGGCTGCGAAATACCGTCTTCAGATTGAAGCCGCTCGCGGCAAACTCGCGGGCTGTTGATTCAATTAGTTTTCGCTGAGCCAGATACGCACGGCGACGAGCGGCGAACAGTGGATCATCAATGTCATCCGGTGATTGAAGCGTTTTCCTTCCGAACAGGATGTAATAAACATGTTCAACCATCGCGACCGCAAAGCGTGGATCTTTGACCGTGCGTTCAGCCAACCATTGAGGGGCTCGCCAGCGTTCGGACGGCGGCATGTCTTCGCCATCAAAGCCGGCCTGGAACATGTCTTTGTACCAGCCGTCCTTGCGAGGAATCACGTGGCCTTCAAAGTCGAAGTCCTGAAAAATGCTTGAGACCGGATCGATTGTCCGATGACACACCACGCAATCCGGGGCCTGCATCGTGGGGATTTCATACTTCGCCGCCACGGCGGACGCATCTGTCGAGCGTGGTGCAAGCTGCATGATGTCGATGCCCAGGAAGTGTTGATAGAACATGCGGGCTCGCAGCCGATTGCGATTGGTTTCCGTGGACGGATATCGTCGCAGGTAGTGGAACATGCTGAGAAAACCAGCGTGCGGATAAAGCCCGGTTGCAGATTCCTGAGTCTTCCCGTCGCGGCCCGTTAGCGCGGATAACTTTGCGGGGATATATTCAAATGGGTCTGCGGGATTTTTGAACTGGTCCTTGATGCTGTCGTAGATCCCATATCCGCGAGCCGTATGCGGCGAAACCATGATATAGTCGGCCGTGGCGATTTCGGTAAACGGTCGATTGTTGCGAACGATGTATTCGATCATCCGTAACGGTTCCTGCAGAAGTGCGTCGCGATAAACATCAGCCAGCTTCCATCCCGCGCGTTCTCGTTCGGCTTCGGGCAGGTTGCTGAAGTCCCAGTGCTGGTACCACAGCCGTGTCTTTTCAAAGTGGTGATACGACAACAGCGTCTCCGCATTATCTTCGATGCCGACGGTCAGAAAAATGTCGTTGAAGCCTTCTTTGAGACGTTCGTAAAAGGCATCTTCCTGAAACACTCGTTCGAGAATCGCCGCAACCGCTGCATCGCCATTCTGCCTGACTTCATCGAGTTCAGCTGTGGTTGGAAGTCTTCCCGCCAGGGAAAGCGTGATGCGCCGCAGCCTTTGATTCGGAGACAGCATCGTAAGGCCTTTGAAGAACGCCGCGGCTTCGGACGCCGAATAGACATCATCGACGGCTTGTTCTGCGTCCTGCCCATTTAGCCGCCGCACAAATCGCTGGAGAATCTTCAGTCCGGTGGAATCCGCCTTCAGCACTTCTCCGCCACCGTGGTCAAGTTTTCCGGAGGCCTTCAAGAGAAGTCGTGACTCATCGCCCTCCATCGACTTGGCCATCACTTCGAATGCGGTCTTGTTTCGAGCCAGCCACGTTCGATCGGATGAGCCAATCGAATCAGGCTTCAGCAAACGAAATGCACTCTCAGCCGCTTCTCCTTTTTCATTGTGGCATCGCAGGCATGTGCGTTCTCCAACCTTGGCCCAGACCTCGTCTTCAAAGAGGCGATCCTCAAAAAGGCAGCCGGGAATTGACTGTGCAGATATCTGCTGAGCTGATGTTTGTTGTGCCGTAATCGTGTCGGCAACGAAGATCAGGCAAAACACAGCGCCAAGGATTTGAGCCGTCATCATGTCATTTCCCGGCAAAGATGGTGCAGCGGATCCTACCGTTGGTTGGAATGTCGGATTACCATTGCGAATAATCAAGACCCAACAGTCTACAGAATTAGCCAGAGGATTCGAAGATGCAATCGTTGCGAACGGCCAGGTGGATGACTCCGATGATGTTTGGTGTCATCGCGGTTTTCTCGCCAGCCTATGCTCAGGAGACCGTGCCAGCAGGGGTTGTGTTCGAGAAGAATATAGAATACTCAAATCCTGATGATCAGCATCTTCAGCTTAATGTGGCTCGTCCGAAAGACGGAGTGGGCCCGTTTCCTGCTGTGATTTGTATTCACGGTGGTGGTTTTCGAGCAGGCACGCGAGAAAGCTATAATGGGCTCTGCCTGCAACTGGCAGAAAGAGGCTATGTCGCTGTGACGGTATCTTATCGACTGTCTCCGAAGTTTCAGTTTCCAGCTGCCGTACATGATGTCAAAGCGGCTGTCCGCTGGATGCGGGCCAATGCGGAGAAGTACCAGATGGATCCGGATCGAATCGGGACAACTGGTGGTTCAGCCGGCGGCCATCTGGCTCAGTTTCTGGGGGTGACCAGTGGCGTTAAGAGATTCGAAGGTGATGGAGGAAACGCGGAGTATTCCAGCCATGTGAAGTGTGTGGTGAATTTTTATGGACCGAGCGACTTCACGAAATCGTACGATGCCAGTGTGGACGCAAAAGATGTCCTGCCGCTCTTTCTTGGTGGCAATCTGGAGCAGGAACGCCATCGCCATATCGAATCGAGCCCACTTTATTGGGTTACGCCCGAGGCCGCGCCGACTCTGTTTGTCCACGGAACGAAAGATGCCTACGTCGCGCATGAGCAGGCTGAATGGATCGTTGAACGCATGAAGGCAGCCGACGTTGAAGCAACCTTGATGACAATTGAAGATGGTGATCATGGCTTCCGGACTTCCAGCCCGGAAGTCAAGGAGAAGATCGAGAAAGCTCGCTTCGAGTTTTTTGAGAAGCACTTAAAGAAATAGAGGGCTCAGGATTCAAAAGGTGATCTGTAATGACGACAAAGAAGGCTGTCATCCTCACGATTGTTATCATCGTGCTCGCTACCGTCGTGGGGCTGGGGTTGATGTTCATGCTGGTCGATATCAACTCGAGCGGAGCAGAACAGAAAGTCGCCGCATTAGGTCAAGCCACGGGCTTTGTGACGGTCATTCCGATCTTTGGGGTCTGGGTCATGTGGGGGCTTCAGATGCGAAAACAGAATGCTCAGAAGCCAACTCAGGGAAAATCCAAACGCTGAGTCGTTTTTTGAGAGGGCTCCCATCAGGCAATGAGAGCCCGCCTCGGCGTTCAATGGACTACTCTTTTGACCTTATGCAGTAGATCGATTCGAGACCTCGAAAGTAGATCGCGCCATCGGCAACGGCTGGTGTCGCCCAGAACGTATCAGGCAGTTGTCCGGAGCCGACAACTTCAAATGTCGGGCCTTCAGCAACCAGACACGCAGCGCCTTTCTCGTCGAGAAGCAGAAGCTTGTTCCCGATCAACAGCGGGCTGGCGGCAACGAGGTCCAGTCCGGGCAGACGCTGCTGATAAAGTCGTTCACCCGTTTCCGCGCTAAAGCACTTCAGGATATTGCTTTCCAAAGTGTAGACGAATTTTCCAGAGGACACCGAGGATGCCATTCCGGGGCCTTGTCGTTCCTGCAGCCATTGGCAGGTCGCGAATTGAGCATTCTTCTTTTCTGGGGACAGCTCTCCGCTGCCGCCCGGTTGAATGGCGAACAACGGGCCCTTCGAGAAGGGATCGCTTCCTCCAAAGTACAGTCGGTTTTCATCCGCACAGGGAGTATTGGCTGTGGAGGCTTTGACGTTCTTCACTGTCCAGAGTGATTCGCCCGTTTCTGGATTGAGACTGTCGATCTGTTCGCCGCCGGAGACGATCAGTTCTATGCGTTGAGAGTTTGACCAGAGCAGGGGAGTGCTCCAGGAAGTTCCCTTGTCCGTGCGAGTCACCTTCCATTTCTCGTCTCCGGTTTGCGTGTCGAAGCAGAAGGTCGTGGCGTTGTCTTCATTAAAGTTCTGGGCGAAGACCTTGCCTTCATGGAGAGCCAAAGAACTGCCGGTTCCAAAGCTGTTCGATGTCTTGAACGTGCCGATTTCCTTTGTCCAGCGAAGTTTTCCGGTGTGATCTAAGGCAGCGACCACTCCGGGAGCGCCGAACGAAACATAGATGCCGTTTTCGTCAGCCACCGGAGATTCAGTGGCCCACGAATTAGAAGGATGAATCGGGAACTTTGGTTTGCCGGAAATAATGGTCTGTTCCCAAAGGGTGCTGCCATCTTTGGTGCTCAGGCAGAACAGTTTCCAGTCGATCGGAACATCAGGTGCCTTGGCAAACAACGACACCCCCATGCTCTGGGGCGACTTGACTCCATCAGCAAAGTTTGAAGGTCGCAGATCCTTTTCCGCGATGGCTCCGGTCACATAGATGCGATCCTCCCAGATGATTGGTTGCGACCAGCCGGCTCCGGGATTGGTGACTTTCCATCCCAGATTCTGCTCGGCCGACCACATTTCCGGGATTGGCTGATCAGCCACAATGCCGGTCCCGTTGCTGCCCCGGAATTGCGAGAACTCCCCGGCCACACAGTGGTCAAAGGCGATCGTGAGTGTGAAGACAATCGCGAGAATACGAAACATGCCTGAGCCTGTTGTGAGGAATGGATGTGGTTATGATCACTGCTTGTGCGACGCCGGAGCCGTTCGCGGGTTGCCGCAGTTTTGGCGCAGCCGCTCGCGGTAGTTTTAGTCTCTTCATGACTTTTGGCCATGCCGGATGAGGGCACTTAAGGCCTCCGATTCATTTTGACGCCGAAAGAGTTCTGATGCGAAGTGTTTGGCAGTTTCATACGTCGAGCCAACTTGTGTTTGGATGGGGTGCTGCCGGGCAACTTCCGGGCCTCATTCAGCGACGCGGTTATCGGCGCATACTGATGGTCACAGATCGAGTGCTCGCGGCGAACGGAATTGTCGACAGGATCCGCATCCCTCTCGTCAACGCGGGCCTTGATGTTCATGTGTTTGATGGTGGCGAACCAGAACCATCGGTCGATAGTGCGATACGAACCCTGGAGGATGCTCGCCGCTACAAGCCCGACGCGATTGTGGGGCTGGGAGGTGGGAGCAACATGGATCTGGCAAAAGTCACCGCAGCCGCTTATTCTCACGAGGGAACTCCGAGCGACTATTTCGGTTGGGATCGAGTTCCCGGTCCTGTGACTCCGCTCATTTGTGTACCGACAACATCGGGGACAGGCAGCGAGGTTTCTCATGCGGCGGTGCTGACCGATACGCAAAACGCTATTAAGGTGAGTACTCTCAGCAATTACCTGCGTCCAGCGATTGCTCTCGTTGATCCTGAACTGACTGTGTCTTGCCCGGCAAAAGTGACGGCTGACAGTGGAATCGACGCGTTGACTCATGCAATTGAGGCCTGCACGGCCGTTGATTTTCAACAAATGCCGTTGAAGGAAAACGAAACTGCGGCTTATGAGGGGCGGAATCCTCTGGGCGAATGCCTTGCCGAAAAAGCGATTTCACTGATTGGACGACATCTTGAAACGGCGGTGCGTGAACCTCGTAATCGTGAGGCTCGGGAAGGAATGAGTCTTGCGGCTACGTTGGCCGGCATGGCGTTCTCAAACTGCGCCGTAGCGGTGGTGCATGCTTTGGAGTATCCGATGGGCGGTGAGCTTCATGTTTCACACGGTGCCGGAAATGGTTTGTTGCTTCCATTCGTAATGCGATTCAATTTGCCGGAACGCGTCTCGACATTTGCTCGGATTGCGACTTTGTTGGGTGAAGACACGGCCGGCCAGAGTGACGCAGTTGCTGCGGAGCTTGCGATATCCGCAGTGGAGAAGTTAAAACGAGCTGTCGGGATTCCTGAGCGAATTCGTGACATCGGGGGTCAAGAAGAGCAGTTGCCACGGTTTGCGGCGAAGGCGTTTGCGATCAAGCGGCTGATGATGGTCAACCCTCGTCAGCCCAGTGAGGCGGACCTTCTGGAGATTCTTCGAGCGGCGTATTGATGGGGGCAAAGAGTGGACCTCGGCGCGCAGGCGAAAATGCAACAAAAACCACTTAATTGGCGGCGGTTCTTGGTGTCGTTCAGCGTGACCCTCATGGGAACTGGCGTGCAGAATGGTCGCGATCGAAGTTCTCAGACGTTTCGTGTCTGTTACTCAAATCGTCTCATTCAACCGAAGGCGCAAAGCCCGCTCTTCCCAAGCGAAAGGATTTGGCCTGAGATCTAATATCGGACTCGTGCGAGGATTCAATCCGTTTGCAGTCAAACGCAGCGTCTTCTCTGAACCATCCGGGTCTAATCTCAGTTGTTTCTGAGACCGCCGAAGTCATAATCCCCGGCTCTGTTCGGCTCAGGGGCAGAACTTGAGTGTTTCGGATGAAGCCGGGTGAACGCGAATGCGTTTGCTGTGTCGCCTCGAAACTCCTTCGTTTTCAGTGTTTCGGGCTCTCCTTTTGTAGTTGCCCAGCTTTTTACGGTGACCCGATCATGGCTCGTTCGATAGAGACAATTCGAAATATTGGCATCATCGCACACATTGATGCCGGCAAGACCACAACTACCGAACGCATCCTTTACTACACGGGTGCGTCCCATCGGATGGGAAATGTTGATGATGGCAC
The DNA here is from genome assembly GCA_945861975.1 of Candidatus Kuenenia stuttgartensis. Classification (GTDB taxonomy): domain Bacteria; phylum Planctomycetota; class Planctomycetia; order Planctomycetales; family Planctomycetaceae; genus SXXK01. The sequence goes on from CAMAXD010000011.1 coordinate 12,754, forward strand.
GACGACAACGGACTTTGATCCGGAAGAGGCTCAGCGCGGAATCACGATTTATTCTGCGGCTGTTACCTGTCAGTGGAAGGGTTGCACGATCAACATTATTGACACGCCCGGACACGTTGACTTCACGGCGGAAGTTGAACGCAGCCTTCGAGTTCTGGACGGAGCGGTGGTCATTTTCAGTGCTGTTGAGGGGGTCGAAGCTCAAAGTGAGACGGTTTGGCGGCAGGCCAACAAGTACAAGGTTCCTCGAATTTGCATGATCAACAAGATGGACCGCATCGGTGCGGGATTCCACCGCGTTCTGGAGCAGATTCGCGACCGACTGAACGCAAAGCCAGTCCCACTCCAGATTCCGATTGGATCAGGCCAATCGACTAATTCGGACGGATTCTGCGGTGTGATTGATCTTCTGAAGATGAAGGCGATCTACTGGGATTCAGAGTCAAAAGGCCAGGTTTTTCGGGAGGAACCGATTCCTGATCAGTACCGCGATGATGCAGAACTGTGGAGAACAGAGTTATTCGATGTGCTCTCCGCGATCGATGATGACATCATGATGGTCTGCATGGAGGGCCAGGAAGTCCCAACTGAGTTGGCAGTCTCTGCGATTCGGAAGGCGACATTAAGTGGCGCGATCCAGCCCGTATTCTGCGGTGCATCGCTGGATTATATTGGGGTTCAGCCCGTCCTCGATGCTGTCAACAACTTCCTTCCGAGTCCTCTCGATCGTCCGCCCGTGGAAGGGATAATCCCTTCCGGAAAACAAGAAGGGCAAACTACGGTCCGGAAAGCGGCCGTCAAGGACCCGGTGTGTGCTCTGATTTTCAAGGTGCAGGCCGAGCCCCATGGAGACTTGTTTTTTGCTCGAGTCTACTCCGGGGTACTCACCGGGAATTCAAAGCTGCTGAATCCACGACTTGGCAAGAAGGAGATGGTCACCCAGTTGTGGCACATCCAGTCAGATTCGCGGGAAAAAGTCGAAAGCGTGGAAGCTGGAGACATTTGCGGGATCATTGGCCCGAAAGATTCGTCCACCGGAGACACTCTTTGCGACGCCAGTTCTCCGGTTGCACTTGAGTCCATTGTTTTCCCGGAAACGGTGATCTCGATGGCGATCGAACCTGAGTCCAGCAATGACCGCAAAAAGCTCGACGACACGTTAAAGCGACTTGAACGACAGGATCCTACGTTTCGAGTGAAATCGAACCCAGAGACAGGCCAGACGATCATCAGTGGGATGGGCGAATTACATCTGGAAGTGATTCGGCACCGGATGGAGCGGGATTTCAAACTGAAAGTCAAATTTCACAAGCCGCGAGTCAGCTATCGTGAGAAGCTGGTCGGTGAAGTCACGGTCAATGTGGACTTCTCCCGGCAAATGCCATCGGGAACGATCGGATTCGGAATCACCTTGCTGGCACAGGAGGTCCCCGAATCCACGATCAATGTCAGCGTTGGCCATCGGTTGCCCCCAGAGGCATTGCCAAAGCAGCTGTTGCTGATTCTGCTTGAAGCGATAAAAAATCAGGCGGACGGGGGCGGCATTTATGGAAATCCGTTGATGGGACTTTGCCTGACAATCACTGCAGTGAGCTACCGTGAGGGAGAAACAAACGAAGTCGCAATCCAGACGGCAGCCAGTGAGGCCTTTAATAAAGTGCTCAGGGAAGGTAGCATGGCGATTCTCGAGCCGATCATGTCAGTCGAGGTGGTGACTCCGGAAGATTTCCTCGGAAATGTTCAGTCGGACCTGAATTCCCGGAGAGCGGTCATTATCAATTCCGACAGACGGGGTGAGCTGTGTGTCCTTCATTGCGAAGTCCCGCTGGTTGAAATGTTCGGATACTCAAATCAGATTCGTAGCCTTTCTCAAGGTCGAGCATCGTACTCGATGGAGCCTTGTCGCTATGAAATTGCTCCTCCGAACGTGGTTGAACAAATGATGTAGCTGAAGTTTGACGGCACTTCTGTCGAAGATATGGATTTCTCGGGCGTCGTTGGTTGACATAAACTGCGATCAGCTCTAGAATCCCCGATTCCCCGTTTTTCGGGTTGTTAGTTTCGTTTTGCGTAACCTGTTTGCTGAAGGTGGTTTACGGTGGCTCGTGCTGGCGAAGAATGTATCCGGATTCGGATGGAAGCGTATGACCACTCCGTGCTGGATCAGTCCGCAGCGGAAATCGTAGACACTGCGAAGCGTACCGGAGCGATTGTTCACGGTCCGGTTCCTTTGCCGACGAGGATCGAGCGGTATACGGTCCTTCGAAGTCCTCATATTGACAAAAAGTCGCGTGAGCAGTTCGAGATTCGGACTCATAAGCGGCTGATCGACATCATTCAGCCGACTGGCAAGACGGTAGATGCTCTGAATAAGCTCTCGTTGCCAGCTGGGGTTGATATTAAGATCAAGGCTACGGCAACTGCTTGAGTTTGATCTGTCGCGTTGGGTGTCGTCTAATCACGGCGGGCAGTTTCTGTTCGCGTTTTTCAATTTTCTGCGCGCGGGTGCGGAGCTATGTCTGTCGGGTTGCTTGGTCGAAAAATTGGAATGACTCAGGTCTATGACGCTGATGGCGCCATTGTCCCTGTTACGGTCATTGAGGCGGGCCCTTGCGTTGTGTTGCAGGTCCGCTCAAAAGAAAAAGACGGCTACGATGCTGTTCAGGTTGGTTATGATGACCGGCCTCGAGGGAAGGCGTCTCGTGCGCAGCGTGGTCATGTGGCTGCGTTGGGTGGGCGACGTCAGCAGTCTGGTGCTGCGGCGGTTGCAAAGGCTGAGTGCGAGCCGAAACGTTTCATTAGAGAATTTCGGTGTGCCGATTCTTCTCATGGGCTTCAGGTTGGTCAGGTTCTGGGCCCTGCATCGCTCGAGGGTGTGAAGTTTTTGGATGTGATCGGGACGACTCGGGGTCATGGGTTTACTGGGGTTATGGTTCGACATAATTTCGGTGGACTTGGTGCGAGTCATGGTGTGAAGCGAGTTCATCGCTCTGGTGGTTCAATTGGTCAAAGCGCGGACCCGAGTCGAGTGTTCCCTGGAACAAAGATGGCTGGTCAGTACGGCAATGAGCGTGTGACCGTGAAAAATCTGCGTCTGGTTCGTGTTGACAATGATTCGAACGTTCTGTTGGTTCGCGGTGCAGTGCCGGGTCCTAACGGTGGTTACGTTGTCGTTCGTCGTTCCGCTAAGAATCGTTCTTGATGCTTGTTGGTGGTAACATGATTTCGGTTCCTGTTAAAGATATGTTGGGTGCAGACTGCGGTACGTTTGCGTTTGAGCCGTCGGAGATTTCCGACGTGATCTGCAAACAGTTGTTGCATGACGCTGTCATTATGTATCGAGCTAACTGTAGAGTTGGTACGGTGCAGACTAAGTCTCGCGGGATGGTTGCGGGTAGTACCCGTAAGTTATTCAAGCAAAAGGGTACAGGTCGTGCTCGAGCTGGTGGGATACGTACCCCGGTTCGACGCGGTGGTGGGCATGCGTTCGGTAAGAAGCCGCGTGACTACTATTATCGGCTGCCAAAAAAGGCAGTACAGAAGGCGACCAGAATGGCGCTTCTGAGTAAGTTTCAGGATTCACAGGCTGTGGTGTTGCAGGGGTGGGATTGCGTTTCCCCTAAAACTAAGGTTGTCGCTGGATTTCTGAAGGCTGTCGGTCTGCAGGGGAAGAGTGTTCTTCTTGCGACTGAAGGCGTTAATCAGAATGTTTGGCGATCAGCTCGGAATATTGATGGTGTGCAGGTGCTGCCCGGCAGCGACTTGAATGCCTACACTTTGCTGCGTCAGCGGCATCTGGTGATTACGGTTGGTGAAATGAATCGGATTCTTGGTCGTCAGGCCTGATTTGAGATATTGGGGTCGGTGTAGTAATGGCTTCTTCTTTTTCGACCGGTATTGTTCTTGAGGCTCATCAGGTGATCCGACGTCCGTTAGTAACGGAGAAGGGTACACACTTGTCTGAGAAACAGAACGCCTACTCATTCGAGGTTCATCCTCTGGCGACAAAATCGGACATCAAAGCAGCTGTTCAGCAGTTGTGGGATGTCAGGGTTGTTGCTGTGCGGACCCAGACTCGGCTTGGAAAACCTCGCCGGCATAAAATGGTAGTCGGGTTGACTCGTTCGTGGAAGAAAGCCATCGTGAAGCTTCACGATGAGGATCGAATTGCGTTCTTCTAGGATTAGGCGTCGTCGCTGAAGATTCTTGTCGTGCGGATGTGAGCTGTAATCATGGGGATTCGATTTTACAAGCCGGTGACTCCTGGTCGTCGTGGTGCGTCTGTTAGTGATTTCGCTGAAATCACTGACAGGAAGAAGCGCCCGGAGAAGGAGTTGACTTCCCGCTTTAAGAAAAAGGGCGGTAGGAATAATCAGGGCAAGATCACTGCGTTGCATCGCGGTGGCGGTCATAAGCGACTGTATAGGCAGATCGACTTTCGTCGTGACAAAGACGGCATAGTTGGTACTGTCACACACATCGAGTACGACCCGAATCGCTCAAGCCGAATCGCGTTGGTCGAATACGCCGACGGCGAGAAGCGGTACATCCTCGCCCCTGAGGGGTTGAAGGCTGGAAACAAGGTTGAGAGCGGAACTCAACTTGAGCCAAACGTTGGGAATTGCATGCCATTGGGTGTGATCCCAGCGGGTACCATGATTCATAATATTGAGATGCAGCCAGGCCGCGGTGGCCAGCTGTGTCGAAGTGCTGGGGTAGCCGCTACACTGAATGCCCGCGAGGGTCGCTGGGCTCAGGTAACTTTGCCTAGCGGTGAAGTACGGCGTCTGCCAAGTAGCTGCCGAGCCACGATCGGTGTCTTGGGTAACTCCGAACACAGCAGTATCACTATTGGTAAGGCGGGGCGCAATCGCTGGAAGGGTATCCGACCACGCGTCCGGGGTACTGCGATGAATCCTACTGCTCATCCGATGGGCGGTGGAGAAGGTCGAAATTCCGGAGGTCGGCATCCTTGCAGTCCAACCGGGAAGCTTGCGAAGGGTGGTCGTACTCGGAGCAAGAAGAAGGCTTCGTCAAAGGCAATCATTCGCCGGCGTCGTTCAGTTCGTTACGGTCAGGTCAAGTAGGCTTCGGATCTTGGAAGGGTGTTTGAATGGGTCGCTCGCTGAAGAAGGGTCCTTATGTTGACCCACGAGTGCTTGAGAAGGTTGAGAAGCTGAACGAGGCAGGGCGTAAGGAACCTGTTAAGACTTGGGCTCGACGTTGTACGATATCGCCTGAGTTTATTGGTCACACATTTTTGGTACACAATGGTCGTGCACACATCAGCGTCTATGTGACTGAGGATATGGTCGGTCACAAGCTTGGTGAATTTTCATCAACGCGGACGTTCCGAGGGCACGGTTCAAAGGGTAAGAAGTAGTCATGGCGTCTATACGTGCTGTCCACCGCTTTGCTCGTATTTCACCTACTAAGATTCGACCGTTTGCGGACATGATTCGCGGGATGTCGGCTGAGCAGGGATTGAATGCGCTGGCGTTTGAGCCTAACAGAGGTGCTCGGTTTATCGAGCGTGTTCTGAAGAGTGCAATTGCTAACGCGGAAGATCGAGGCGTTCGGAGTCCGGACCGTCTCAAAATCTCAGAGGCTCGCGTAGATGGTGGGCCAATGTTTAAGCGTGTTCATGCTAGAGCCCGAGGGATGGCGAATTTGATTCGGCGCCGGACGGCACACATTCACGTGGCTATCGACGCACCAGAGTTGAGCTAATCTTTTTGCAGTCAGGTCAGGATCACGGTTATGGGTCAAAAAGTCAGGCCAACAGGGTTTCGCGTCGGAGTCATGGAGACTTGGCGCAGTCGATGGTATGCGTCAAAGAAGGAATTCGGGGACTTGCTCCTTGAGGATCATAAGATCCGAAAGTTTCTGGCCACGAAGTATGAGTTCGCCGAAATCGCTCGCGTCGAGATCGAACGGACTCGCGACCAGGTGGTGGTGCACATGCATACAGCACGGCCCGGGGTGATTATTGGCCGAAAAGGGCAAGAAGTAGATAAGCTTAAGGCGGAACTGGAAGATCTTACCGGTCGGCGGATGGACCTCAAGATTGTTGAGATCAGCAATCCAAATCGGAATTCCCGGCTCGTCGCTATGAAGATTGCACAGCAACTTCAGAAGCGAGGCAGCTTTCGGCGTGCGATTAAGAAAACGCTTGATGAGGTGATGAGTTCGGGCGTTGAAGGTGTTAAGATCCAAATGTCCGGGCGACTCGGCGGTGCTGAGATGTCCCGACAAGAGAAGGCGAGTCGAGGATCGATTCCCTTGTCGACTCTGCGTCGACATATCGACTACGGTTTTGCTGAGTCGAAGACGGCGATGGGTATCATTGGTGTCAAAGTGTGGATTGATTTAGGCGATTATTCGAACGAGGAGACTGCAGATGGCGCTAATGCCAAAGCGGGTCAAGCATCGAAAAAGCCAAAGAGGGCGTATAAGAGGTAAGGCGACTCGCGGCAACACTGTTGTCTTTGGCGAATGGGCGCTGCAGTCATTGGATCCCGGTCATATCACTGGGCAGACGATTGAAGCGTGCCGTATCGCGGCGACACAGTATGTACGTGGTGAAGGTCGAGTCTTTATCCGCATATTCCCTCAGAAGTCTGTGACTTCTCGGCCGCTTGAAACCCGAATGGGTAAGGGCAAAGGGGAACCGGACCGTTGGGTTGCTGTTGTCAAACCCGGGACAGTTCTGTTTGAGCTTGGTGGTGTGTCGCATGACACAGCGCGAAGTTGTTTTAATCGCGTTGCACACAAGCTGCCAGTGCGTGTTCGGCTTGTTGGGCGACGCCCAGAGATTTAGTTGAGGGTGCCATGGCGAAGTCGAGCGCAATACGAGAAATGTCCGACGAGCAACTTCTGCATGAATTGCGGGAGACTCAACAATCGCTTTTTCGCTTGCGTGTACAGGCAGCGACCGAGCGCAATGATGTTCCAAGTAATGTGAAAAAGTTGCGAAGAGACATCGCCAGGATGTTCACTGTCCAACGCGAGCGAGAACTTTCTAAGGTTTGATTGGGCGGTGCGATGAGAAAGACATTAGTTGGGGTTGTTGCGCGAGATCCTCGACCCAATACGGTTCGAGTTGAGATCGACCGCAGGATGAAACACCCGAAGTACGGGAAGATCATTCGTGGCAGGACTGTTTGTTATGTCCATGACGAGCAGTGCGTTGCGAAGAAGGGCGACACGGTAGAGATTGTAGAATGTCCGCCGAAGTCGAAGATGAAGCGTTGGGAACTTGTGCGGGTTGTGAGTACATCCGCGATTCCGGCACTTGGTGAGTAAGAGCGTGGCTTGACGCCAGGAACCGTGAGGATGAATCATGATACAGATGCAGACACTCCTAGACGTTGCAGACAATTCCGGCGCGAAGACTGCTCGGTGCATTAAGGTGCTGGGTGGTACACGTAGGCGTTATGCTGGCCTCGGCGATATCGTCGTGGTGAGCGTTCAAAAAGCGCTCGCTGGCAGTGCGATCAAGTCGGGTTCGGTTGTGAAGGGTGTGGTTGTTCGCACTCGAAAGGCCGCGCGACGTGCGGACGGGTCTTACGTTAAATTTGACCGGAATGCGATCGTCATTGTTGACAACGACGGGAACCCAAAGGGGACTCGCATCTTCGGGGCAGTGGCTCGTGAGTTGCGAGAACGTCGGTACATGAAGATCGTGAGTCTCGCGAGCGAAGTGGTTTAGGTTTTACTGCGGCTATTTTTCAAGAGTGATCAGACATGACCCGGTTGCACGAAGAGTATCGTAGCCGAATTATCCCCGAACTGCAGGCATCGCTCGGCAAGTCAAATATCCATGCTGTGCCGCGACTGCAGAAGATCGTGGTGAGCATGGGGGTTGGTGAGGCCGTGAACGATCGCAAACGCTTGGATCATGCGGTTGAGCAGCTAACACAGTTGGCTGGACAGAAGGCACAGATTACACGTGCACGGAAGTCCGTGTCTGGCTTTCGATTGCGAGAGGGTCAGCCGATTGGCTGTCGCGTCACGCTTCGGAGCAAGAGGATGTACGATTTCCTTGAGCGTCTGATCACTCTGGCGTTGCCGCGGGTACGGGACTTTCGCGGTGTGAATCCGAAAGGTTTCGATGGGAACGGTAACTACAACTGCGGGCTCACGGAGCAGTTGGTGTTTCCGGAGATTGACCCTGAGACCGTCACCGTAACACAGGGTATGAACATTACGTTCGTGACTACTGCGGTAACTGATCATGATGGGCGTGCATTGTTGAAGGCATTTGGGATGCCGTTCAAGACAGAAGAATAGATTGACGTTTCGCGTGTAAATGGGTCTCGAGATCAGGCAATGGCAAGCAAAGCAAAAATCGAAAAGGCAAATCGGATACCTAAGTTCAGCAGCCGCCAGGAGCATCGGTGCATGCTTTGTGGCAGGCCGCGTGCGGTCTACCGCAAGTTCAAGGTGTGCCGCATATGCTTCAGAAATCTCGCGTTGGATGGTTTGATTCCGGGTGTGAAGAAGGCCAGTTGGTAGAACTAGGGTTGGTGTATTATGATGACAGATCCGATTGCAGACTTGTTGACGCGAATCCGTAATGGTGTGCAGGTTGAACGTCCGTTCGTGGATATTCCTTCGTCAAAGATCAAGGTGAGCATCGTCGAAGCGTTGCAGCGTGAAGGCTTCGTTTGGGACTTCGAGGTTTTGGATGCTGAGTGCGGCAAAACCCTGCGAGTAAACCTGAAGTATGGCCCGGCTGGCGAGCACGTTATACAACACATTGAACGAGTCTCTAAACCCGGCTGCCGCGTGTATTGCGCAGTTTCAGAGATGAAGGACATTCGGCAGGGAACGGGGATTGCCGTGCTGTCGACGTCGAAGGGTGTGCTGAGTAATCGGGAAGCCAGAAAGTTGGGCGTTGGTGGCGAACTTGTCTGTCAGGTTTGGTAGAGTTGCCGGTTGTTTTCGCTTTTGGATGAAGTGTCATGTCGAGAATTGGTAAGAAGCCGGTCGCCATTCCTGGCGGTGTGCTGGTTGAAGTCAGCGGCAACAGGGTCACGGCCAAAGGGCCAGCCGGTGAGTTGCTGTTGTCGGTTCATCCTCTCATGATGGTCTCAGTGGATGCCGCGACGGTACTGGTTACTCGCCCGGATGATAAGCGGAGCAGTCGCGCATTGCATGGACTCACTCGCAGCTTGATCCAGAATATGGTCTCAGGAGTTGTGAAGCCGTTTGAGAAGAAGCTGGAAATTCAGGGTGTTGGTTACAACGCCAGCCTCACGGGTTCTAAGTTGACATTGCAAGTAGGGTTCGCGAACAAGATTGTGCTTGAAGTGCCGGCCGGTGTGAAGTGCGAAGTTCCGGACGCAACCCACGTCATCATCAAGAGTTCTAACAAACAGGCATGCGGGCAGTTTGCCGCAGAAATTCGGTCTGTTCGGCCTCCCGAACCGTACAAGGGTAAGGGAATTCGGTACCAGGATGAGTTTGTGCGACGTAAAGCCGGCAAGGCTTTTGGTTCCAAGTGATTTTTGTATACTAGCAGTCGAGTTTAGCGATGAGTATTCGTTCCCGTCTTGCGTTGCAGCAGAAGCGTCGGCAGTTTCGCGTGCGAAATCGGGTGGTCCGCGATGCCCATGGGCGACTTCGGTTGAGCGTTTTTCGCAGCAATCGTCACATGTACGCTCAGATTATCGATGATTCGGCGGGCAAGACTCTTGTGTCTGCCAGTACTGTCGAGACTGAGATTGTCGGGCCGGGCGGCGTCGGTGGAGATCAGGACGCAGCTCGCAAAGTTGGGCGATTGCTGGGCGAACGAGCAGTGAAGGCTGGGATTACCCAGGTCGTGTTCGATCGCGGCCGGTTTGCTTACCATGGGCGAGTTGCGGCCCTTGCAGATGCTGCCCGAGAGTCCGGGTTGGATTTCTAAGATTAAATCATTAGTTTTGTCAGTGCTGTTTGGCGAGGTGATCCGTGTCGTCCGCAGAAATAAAAAAAGATTCCGGTGAGCGAGTCGTTCAGATTCGCCGGTGTGCATGTGTCGTCAAGGGCGGACGCCGTTTTAGCTTTGCGGCGCTCGTCGTTACAGGCGATGGGCACGGCCGAGTAGGTTATGGCTACGGTAAAGCAATAGAGGTGCCGCTAGCTGTCGACAAGGCGACTAAGCAGTCGAACCGAACGCAGATGAGCGTCGCAGTGGTGGGTACTACCATTCCGCATCAGGTGATTGGGGAGTTTCGGGCTTCTCGAGTGTTGCTTTTGCCTGCTAAGCCAGGGACTGGCATCATCGCAGGGGACTGCGTGCGGTCCGTTGTTGAAGCAGTGGGCATCACTGACATTTTGACGAAAGCATACGGTTCGACGAATCCGCTGAACTTGGTTAAGGCTACGATGGAGGCTCTTAAAAAGCTTCGAACACGAGAGCAGATTGAACGACTGCGAGGGGTGTCGCTGTGATTTTGAACGACGTGCAGAGTGGGAATGAGCCTCGAAAAGCTCGCAAGCGTATTGGTCGCGGTACGGGTTCTGGTCACGGTAAGACAGCCGGACGCGGGCACAAGGGCTTCTTTAGCCGGTCGGGTTCGTCTCGACGTGTTGGGTTTCAGGGCGGGCAGATGCCGCTTTTCCGTCGCGTTGCTAAGCGAGGGTTCAGTAACAACTTTTTCGCCTCTGATGTTGCGGTGATCAATGTTGGTGAGTTGAACGAAGCTTTCGACGATGGTACTGAGATCACCCCCGAGTTGCTCGTTCAGAAGGGGCTCATCAGGAGTTCGTTCGAGGAGCTGAAAGTTCTTGGGGACGGCGAAATAAGTAAGAATCTTAAGATATCTGCACACCGATTCTCGGCGTCTGCCGAGGCAAAGATCAGCGCGGCGGGCGGTACATACAGTGTGATCGTGGTAGGTAGCTTCTAGCTTCTGGTTTATTGGTTGATTCAGACACGAAAGGGGAGCGAAGTGTTTGCAAAGCTGCTAACGGTTTTTCGCATCCCTGAGTTGCGTCGCAAGATCATTTTGACGGTCGTGCTTCTTGCCGTGTATCGGCTTGGGTTTCATATCACGCTGCCGTTCATGGACCATGACGCGATTAAGAACGTTATGGAGAATGCCCAGAGCGGTACTACAGGTGTGGCCGGTCTTCTTCAGGTGGTTTCGGTGTTTTCTGCGTCGTCGCTGCAAAGCGGATCGGTGTTTGGTTTGGGTATCATGCCCTACATTACCGCCTCGATCGTGTTTCAGCTTCTCGGGACGGTTTATCCGCCTCTCGAAGCGATGCAGAAGGAAGGCGAGTCCGGTCGTCGAAGGTTAAACGAGTATACGAGGTATGCGACCGTTTTTGTCTGCGTTCTGCAGAGCTTTGGGTTGTTGTGGTCGATGCGCGGTGGCGCTCCGGGGCAAGCGGCTATTTTGCAGGAGTATGACACTGTCGGCTGGTTAATCTTCGGCACTCTGATGATGACTGCTGGTACTGTGTTTTTGATGTGGATCGGCGAGCAGATTGACGCGTACGGCATTGGGAACGGAATTAGTCTCTTGATCATGGCCGGTATTTTGGCGAGGATGCCAGAGATCGCCAGCAAGTGGATAGCAGGAATCCAATCCAATGGTCTTCAGATCGGAAGCCAGTACGGCATCGAACGACTCTTGGTGATGGCTGCGTTGTTTGTTTGTGTGATTGCCGTTGTTGTGTTTATTACACAGGGGCAGCGGCGGATCCCGATTCAGAGCGCAAAACACGTTCGTGGCCGCAGAGTTATGGGTGGGAACCGGCAGTGGTTGCCCTTACGCGTCAACCAGTCGGGTGTGATGCCGATCATCTTTTCAAGCAGTTTGTTGATGATTCCCTACTTCGTGTTTACGCAGGTGGGCTCGATGTTTGGTGCGGACTCGCGTGTGGGTGGACTGATTGGTTCGATCGGCGCAGCGTTTGCTCCTGGTCAAGGTTTCGTGTATAGTCTGGCGTACATCGTTTTGATTTACTTCTTTTGCTATTTTTGGACGGCGATTACTTTTAATCCAAAGGAAATGGCGGAGAATTTGAAGGACAACGGCAGCTTCATTCCTGGTTATCGTCCCGGCTCACGAACTGCGAGTCACCTCGAGCAAGTGATGCTCCGAATCACGTACGTCGGTGCTGCGTTCCTGGCTGTGATAGCGGTTATCCCGACGATTGTTTCTAATACTGTTACGCAGGACTTCGTCACCGCGAGCTTCTTCGGCGGTACGGGTCTGTTGATTATTGTGTCAGTGGCGTTGGACCTTGTGCAGAAGATTGACTCTCACTTGGTGATGCGAAATTATCCTGGTTTGCTGGATTCAGACAAGTAGCTTCAGGGCGACTTGTGGAGTGGTGATACGATGAAGGTTCGTTCAAGCGTTAAGCGCATTTGTGATGCCTGCAAGTTGGTCCGACGTCAGGGCAAAATTTTTGTGATCTGCTCGTCGAACCCGCGGCATAAGCAGCGTCAGGGCTGATTGATTGATTCATAGTGTGGTTGTGGAGATTTGAAATGCCCCGCGTGCTTGGTGTCGACATTCCAAACAATAAGCCGACGTATATTTCGTTGAGCTATTTGTATGGTATTGGTCCGTTCTTAGCGATTCAGATCTGTTATGAACTGGGTGTTGATCCCCATGTTCGCGCAGGTGAATTGAGTGAAGATGACGTGAGTCGGATTACGACGCACTTGGACAAGAATTACACGGTTGAAGGTCCCCTGCGGCGTAAAATTCAGCAGGATATCGGACGACTTCGTGAGATTCAGTGTTACCGTGGCGTCAGGCATCGTAAGGGCTTGCCCGTTCGGGGGCAGCGAACTAAGACGAATGCCAGGACACGCAAGGGTCGTAAGAAGACGGTTGCTGGGAAAAAGGGCGTTAAGGATATGAAGCACTAAGCTTTTCCGTTCAGTGGTTCGTTTGTTAGTGAGATAATAGCGTGGCGAAAGTTAAGAAGAAAAAAGTCCGTCGTAATGTCAACAAGGGCGTCGTCTACATCAAGGCGACGTTCAACAATACGATTGTGACGATGACAGACGCTGCGGGCGATGTGCTTTGCTGGGCGACTGCTGGTACTGTCGGCTTTAAAGGCTCACGAAAGAGTACGCCTTTCGCTGCCCAGAGGGCCGCTGAGATAGTCGCCGAGAAGGCGTCGAAGGTAGGCGTTCGGGAAGTTGAAGTGCGAGTCAAGGGCCCGGGGGCCGGCCGTGAGAGTGCTATCACGGGGCTGCAGGCTTCAGGGATGGCTATTAGGTCAATTGAAGACATAACTCCTCTGCCTCACAACGGTTGCAGGCCTCCAAAGCGTCGGCGCGTGTGATTGGCATTGTTTAGTTTCGGTGTTAAGAGTTTGGGGGCGGTTATGAGAATTCGTTGGCGTGGTCTTGAGTTGCCGAGTCGGGTTGCAGTTGATCGCGAGACGCGCACCGGGTACTACGGGAAGTTCGTCGCCGAGCCATTTGAACGTGGTTTTGGGTCGACGGTAGGTGCTAGCTTGCGTCGGATCTTGCTGTCCAGCCTCGAGGGCTCGGCAGTGACACGGGCGAAAATTCAGGGGATTCAGCACGAGTTTACGACGATCCCAGGTGTCGTCGAGGATGTTACTGACATCTGCTTGAACCTGAAGTCGTTGGTGGTAAAGAATCACAGCGCATCGAGCAAGACGCTGCGGATCGAGAAGCACACCCGTGGCGTCGTCACTGGTGCTGACGTGATATGCGATGATCAGGTTGAAGTGATCAACAGGGATCTGGTTATCGCTACCATGACGGATGATGTTCCGTTTCATGTGGAGATGACCGTAGAGAATGGTCGGGGCTACGTACCCGCTTATGAGCAGTATCAGCACGAGCCTGAAGTTGGGATTATTCCGCTAGACGCTGCGTTTTCGCCAGTGTCGCGTGTTCGCCATCTGATCGAAGAGACTCGGGTTGGACAGCGGACTAACTACGACAAGTTGAATCTTGAGATTTGGACAAACGGGACGATCACCCCCGAGATGGCGTTGGTTGAGGCAGCCAAGATTTTGCGTAAGCATCTGAACTGCTTCATCACGTTTCGTGAACCCGGCCCTGAGGTTGGTCCAGAGGGCGGCTTGCGGGGGATGATGGAAGCAACTGGTTACTCTCCGGTGGACATGGAACTGGAAGAGAAGCTGAATAAGAGTTTGGCAGAGTTGAATTTGTCCGTGCGAGCGACGAATTGTCTCGAGTCGGTTGGTATCAATACTGTTCGAGATCTCGTTGTGAGAACAGAGGATGAGCTGCTTCAAGTGAGAAACTTCGGCGAGACGACACTTGAAGAAGTGCGAGAGCGTCTGGGTGGTATCGATTTGCGATTAGGCATGCGATTGCCGAATCAGCAGTTGAAGTAGGTTGTGATGGAGTGGGTTGGTTCGGGGCGCCTCGGACAGCGTTTGGTTCATAGTGCTATTTTTGGGTGAGTGTCTGATATGAGACACCTTGTAGCGGGTCGAAAGCTTGGTCGTAATGCATCACATCGCAAGGCGATGTTTCGCAATATGGCTGTGAGTCTGATTAAGACGGTAAGAATCCTCGAAGGCGAGCCGGGGCAGCCAAAGGTTGCTGGGCGGATCGTGACGACAGTTCCGAAAGCCAAGGAACTGCGGCCGATGATCGAGAAGCTCGTTACCTTGGCGCGAAAGGCACGCAAGATTTCGCAGGATGCCGTTCAGTACCAGACTGACGCGGAGCGCGGGTCGGACGCTTGGAAGGCTTGGCGTGAGTCGGAGAAGGGAAAGAACTGGGTGATCGCGACAGCTCCTGCGTTAACGATGCGTCGACGCGCTTTTGCTGATCTTCGCGATGATTCTGCCGTAGAGATTCTGTTCGAGGATCTGGCGGCTCGGTTTCAGGATCGTCCGGGCGGTTACACGCGGGTGGTTCGATTGGCTCGCGTTCGTCTTGGCGACGCCGGCGAGCAGGCATTGATCGAGTTTTGTGGCACTAATGACCGGGTTAATTCGCGGAAACGCAAGGCTCCATTGGTGGAATCGGCTTCTACTTAGTCGATTTTGAATCAGTCAGTTGAACAAGAACCCTCGCTCTTTAGCGAGGGTTTTTTGATGCATGGTGGGTTGATATTGCCTGTCCGGAACTTCGGACCTAATCTCATCAGATATTCGTTCTGTGATCTATGGACTGACGATTGACCTCGAGCATGGTTTGGCCATGGATGGTTTGGCCGGAGTGTTGGGAAGTTGAAGAGCTTTGGTCGAGTGTTTCGGGTGCAATTATTGCATGCCTTGAAATCCGAAGGATCGGACTTGTGGCGCAGTACTTTGATTTTTGTCGGGCGATGACTCTGCTGTGCGAAGATATTTGCGTGCGGCATCCGGAGTTCTTGCACGTAAGGATGTCCCATGTTCCTGTGACGTTCGCTCAGACGCGTTCGCCTGTTGAATGGGGTGTTCAGG
Source organism: Candidatus Kuenenia stuttgartensis (assembly GCA_945861975.1). Classification (GTDB taxonomy): domain Bacteria; phylum Planctomycetota; class Planctomycetia; order Planctomycetales; family Planctomycetaceae; genus SXXK01. The sequence continues at coordinate 28,168 of CAMAXD010000011.1, forward strand.
CCCGCTTGACACCGCTGCGTTTTGAGGGAGGTTCACCTGTCGAACGCCGCAAGGGGCGACTTTGGACCGTTCAGAGGGTCTACCATAAAGGCAATGAGGCGCTGTACATCCTGACTTTTCTATTGCCTCGCTTTTTGAACCTTTCGTTTGACGAGAAATTGATCACGATTTTTCATGAGCTTTACCACATCAGCCCGGACTTCAATGGGGACATTCGGCGCTTCAGTGGATCGTGTTACATGCATACTGGTAGTCAAAAGAGTTACGACCGTCAGATGGCGGTATACTCGAAGGAGTACCTGCAGATGGGTGTTTCCGAAGAGTTGATCAGATTTTTGCAGCTCGATTTTGGGACACTCCAGAAGCAATGTGGGGACGTTGTAGGGCTCCGAATTGCGATACCTCGGCTGATCCCTTTGGAGAAGGTCGCCTGACGAACTGAACTGCGGCGTCCTGTGTGTGCACGTTCTTTGAGCGCGAGTAACCTGCTATGGAGATTGATACGGCAACTTCTCGCGCCTCTTCGATCTACCAGCATTTGATCCGAGTGATCGCACCAAGACCAATCGCGTGGGTTTCAACGATCTCGCTCTCCGGAACACCGAACCTCGCGCCGTTTAGTTTCTTTACCGGTGTTGGATCCCGGCCACCCAGTGTATTGTTTTGTCCGGCCAATCGACGCGATGGCAGTGCAAAAGATACTCTGCTCAATATCCTCGATACTCGCGAGTTTGTCGTCAATGTCGTCCCTTTTCGGTTGGCCGAGGCGATGAATCTGAGTTCGACTGAGCTTCCTCCGGGAGAGTCGGAGTTCGACCTGACTGGGCTTCAGATCTCCGAGTCGCAAGTTGTTAAGCCGCCCGGAGTGAGCCTGTCACCAGTTCGAATGGAGTGTCAGTTGATGCATCATCTGGCACTGGATGGCGGACCGGGTGGCGCCAACATTGTCGTTGGGCGGATTGTGCATCTCCATCTTGATGAGAGTGTGCTTGATTCTGCGGGCTATGCCGATCCAGAGTTGCTGGATCTGATTGGTCGGCTCGGCGGAGCGTCCTATTGTCGCACAACCGATCTGTTTGACCTGCTTCGACCATCACCTTGATTCGTGTCAGCTCATTTGTCCGGTCTCTCATCGGGCTTCGCGCGGCTTCATGAACAGTTGTCCGCGATAGAGAGCATGTGCCTCTTCACTGCGACAGCAGCGCTGTTTCAGCCGTCGGGGCTCGCAGAGGAACGCCGGTCCTGCTGAATGTACGAGCCTATGATATGGTCCAGGAAGGATTCCTCTTCTTTGTGTTTGTGACCGCCAATGAAGTCTGGCTTACCGATGTTGTACCGCCTCAGTTCATTGAGTTCCCTGAAGACCAAATCCATCCGAATGACTGGTTCGTGACCGCTGGAGCGGAACCCCTGAGCGCTGCAGTTCAACGCAATGTGGCTTACGTGAGCAGCCGGTCATCAGGCTTCGCGTGAAACTGCTCTCTTGCCGCCTGCGACGTCAGCAGTTCCCGGCTGTGGCGCAGGTCGCTGAGGACGCGAGGCATGTAAATCGTCTGAGTGATCAGAGGTTCGTCCGGCATAAAGCCCGGAAGTGCATCGGCATACTGAGAAAGATCCTGGGGGGAAATCGCCCAACCTTCGACAGTTGCCCAGCCGAAGACAATGGTCAGGTTGCGTCCTTCGCGATGCACGTGCAGCCAGCGGGTGTATTCGTCGGAAAAATCAAAGGGCAGGAACAGTGTATGTCCGTCATTGAGCGCCGTCAGCATGCGAATCCATTCGGTCACAAGCTGCATTGTCCCGGTGGCCGGACGAAATTCGTGGTTCTCGCTGTTCGGCTGCAGGCCAAGATAATAGCTTTCCCCCGCGCGGGATTCGGAACCGACCTGAACGGCAATCTGATTGTCGGCATTTAAATTGACTGATACGTTCCGCATTGAGATATCCGATTTGTTCCGCATTGGCTGGAAGCAGTCGCCTGCGGCCACCATCAATTGAGTTAATTTTTACTGACCAGGGAACCCACATGGTACGCGTTTTGTGTACGGCGTTGAATGGAGAGAGCGGCCCCCACTTTCAGATGTTGGCAGATGCCGGCCACGAGTGTCACGTTCCGGACCGGACGCGTGATCTCTGGAACAACGATGTTCTGATCGACGCGCTCAAGGGTTATGACGCCGTTATCGCTGGTTCTGAACCTTATCCTCCCGATGTTATCGCTGCAATTCCTCACGTTCGAGTCCTGGCTCGAGCTGGTGTTGGTTTCGATGCGATCAATCTTAAGGCCTGCGATGAGGCCGGGATTGTCGTCGCCACGACGCCTGGGTGTAACCATCATTCCGTAGCTGAGCATGCGATCGCCATGGTAATGGCACTGGGACGCGGTTTTCCGGCACTCGATCAGGAAGTGCGACGCGGTGAATGGAAGCGAATTCCTTATCCGCGAATTTCCGAATGCACTCTCGGCCTCGTTGGTCTGGGCCGCATCGGTCAGGCCACTGCAACTCGCGCAATTGGGCTGGGGATGAAAGTAGTCAGCTACGATCCCTACGCGCCGGCTGACTTCGTGAAGAAGCATGGAATTACCATGGTGTCGCTGGAAGAGCTCTTCCGGCAAGCGGATTTTATTTCGCTGCATTCTCCGGCCACTCCGGAGACAAAACACATGATCAACGAAAAGTCGATCGCTCTAATGAAGCCATCGGTCGTGATCATCAATACGGCTCGCGGACCGCTCATTGATGAGCCGGCCCTCATCAAAGCCTTGCAGACGGGGCGCGTTCGTGCTGCTGGTCTGGATGTGTTTGAAACAGAACCATTGCCACTCAGCAGTCCGTTGATTGGCATGTCGAATGTGTTGCTGGCTGGGCACGTGGCCGGACTCGACAATGAGTCACACGACGCCACCTGGGCACTCGGCGCGGAGATCATTCTGAAGCTGCATCGAGGCGAATGGCCGGCGGACTGTATTCAGAATCTGAAGGGCAAGAGCGGCTGGAAGTGGTAAGCTCTTGTTGAGGCGTGAGCCTTCATTCAGGATTAAGCTGCCGCCCTGCGGCGAGCGAATTTGCTGCGGATATCCAGGACGGCGTCGATCACGTCGGCGACGTCCTGATCCGACATCGAAGGCGACAGCGGCAGGCTGAGCATATTCTGAAATGCCCCGTGCGCCACCGGGAAATCGTCCGGATGGTAGTTGTACTTGTCGCGATAGTATGAGTGCATGTGGATGGGGATGAAATGCACTGAGGTGCCGATATTCCGCGCGGTCATCTCTTCGATAAACTGGTTGCGGTTAATGGTCAGTTCGGAAGATCTCAGTCGCAGCACATACAGATGCCATGCGTTCGTAACATGGTCGCGCGTCGTCGGCGTCAAAAATGGGGCATGGTTCCGGAACGCCGAGTTGTAAGCCTGCACAATGTCCCGACGACGGGCCTGCATGCGATCGAAACGCCGAAGCTGTTGCAGTCCCAATGCCGCCTGCAGATCCGTCATGTTGTATTTGAATCCTGGCTCCACGATGTCGTAGGCCCATTTGCCACCGGCCGAGTACCGGCTCCAGGCTTCGCGATTCATTCCATGCAGGCTGAAGATGCGAGCCCTCTCGAGAAGCTCAGCAGATCCTGTCAGCATTCCTCCTTCACCCGTTGTCAGATTCTTTGTCGCATAGAAGCTGAACGCGGTAAGGTTCGAGCCAGCGCCGATGGGTTGGCCATCGAACGCGGCACCAATGGCGTGCGCCGCATCTTCAATCAGATGCAGGCCGTACTGATCGCAGATGGATCTCAGGGCGTGCAGTTCAACAGGGTGACCCGCATAGTGGACTGCGATAACAGCTTTGGTCTTCGGAGTGATAGCCTGCTCGACGGCGTCCGGCTGAAGATTCAATGTATCGGGTTCTACGTCCACAAGGACTGGCGTGGCTCCGACGTGTTCAATCACATTGACAGAAGCCGCAAATGTCATGGGCGTTGTGATCACTTCGTCGCCCGGGCCGATATTGAGGACCTTGAGAGCGATATGCAGTCCAGCGGTGCAGGAGTTCAATGACAGCGCGGCAGGGGTTCCGAATGCCTGGCAAAAGTCCTGCTCGAATTGCCGAGTTCTGGGACCGGACGTGAGCCAACCGGACTTCAATGCTGCGACAACTTCGTCAATTTCTTCTGCGCCAATAAGCGGAAGCGAAAAGGAAAGGAATGTGTCACGCATCGGTGACCTCCGGTTGTCGGGATTCTGGAAGCGAGTTGAAAGGCTCGGTGTAATTGTTTTGGGGAATTGCCGCCAGAGGAATGCTTGAGAAGTTTCGGGGCGGCAGACTTTGCGTGGGCCATCCGGCCTGTGGGTTGAGTCCTTGATCGCCAGCCGCAGGTGGTGTGAGCACAGAGGATCGTCGCGGTCGGATTCGTAGTAAGAGCATGAACAATCAGCAAAAATTGCCGCAGCCTGGCTATGCTTGGCAATTTACGCAGATTGCCGTAGCTTCCTTGTGTGCACAAACGGTGTCGTCGTATCTCTAAGTTGAGCTTGGCTGGGATTGAGTGTTGTCTTCTGAGTTCGGGACGAAATCATGTAAGGACTTCTGCTGCGCGGTTCATGGAAGAGCTGACGTCAGTTGGTTTGGGATGTCTGAAGCAGATCATGAGCGACCAGCGGGTCAGATGTTTTGACCCACCGACGAAGACCGTCGCCAGCTCGATCTCAACGGATGTCTCCTGATCAGTGACCGAAACCATGAGACGAATAATCTGTTGTAAAGCAATGTTTTGCTGTTTGTCGCTTTTCGCGTTGGTGCCTTCTGGTGTCCTGTCGCAGGAACCGGCACGACCCGTGACTCCGGCGACAGAAACCAGTCGACGAAACACAGCGGTGACGCTCAACTACTGTCGTGCCGCGCTGCATCGAATTCGCCGCGCACCTTCAAAGCAGGTTCTGCTGGAAGAGCAGCAACGCATTCTGAACAATCTTGACCTCAACCAGATTGATGATCCGGAAGTGATCAGTCTCTATCGATCCATTCTGGATGAAATCGGTCAGGTGGAAATCAGTGACCGTGAGCGAGTTGTTATTGGCGAACAATTCCACCGCGGTGTCCAACGCAAATTGGGGACGGACTTTTTTGTAATTGGAGCGCAGGCGGCTACGGGTCAGGTTGGTTCTGTGATCCAGTCCGGCGCGAATAGCTGGTGGGATTATCGCTCAACTCAGATCAAACGTGACTCTGATCTTTGGCAGGTCGAGAAGACTCAGTTCACGACTTTGATGACGCGATCGTCGACGTTTTTGGATAGTTTCTGGAAGCTCAGCCGAAAGAATGAGATTCCCGACAAATGGTTGCTGCGCGATCAGGATCTGGATCAACTGACGGAGACGCTGGAAGAGCAGGATCCGGAGCGTCGGCTTCGGATGCTGGCGCGGTCTGAGCGATTTATGGAATGCTATCCTCCGTACTGGTACTACGTCGCCAGAACGCAGCAGCAACTTAGCCGTAATCAGGATGCGGTACGAACCTTTGAACGTCTGACGGAAATTGGTCAGGGCCATTTTCGACAGGACGATATGCTCGCCAGCAGCATGGCTAACATGGCGTTGATTCAGGAGAGTGAACGAGATCCCGAGGCTCCTCGGACGGCCGCCAGAGCCTTCGATTATTCGACACGCAACTGGGAGGCCAACCTGGTCTGCGCCTGGGTTTTGGGCCGGCATGGTGAGTATCGCGATGCAGAAGATCTGATTTTGTGCAACATGGATGATGAACTGGAAACGGATCAAAGCAGCGTGGCGTTGGTTTCGCTGTACTTCCATTCTGCCGACAAAAGCAAGCTGAAGAATCTGCTGGAAGACGAAAGAGTTGTTCGCCGTATTCCAATTCCGGGGCTGTTGCTTTGTGCACGCCTGCTGGGGCCCGAAGATTTGCCGCGCGGGGCAGAGACCTATCTGGCTTCGACATTAACGGCTGTTCCACGGTCATCCGGACGGATGAATGCGATCTCTGTCGCGGCGGCTCGAGGATGGAAGCTGAATGATGCGGAAGCTCTGATCTCCGATGGTTCGCATACGTTTCAATACGCCGGACATCGTGCGATTGAGGAGGGGCTGGAAGTCAGCTTTACTCCTTCGCTCGATTCGAAGTCATCTGGTGAGCTTGGCACAACACTAAAGATGACGCTGCGTTATCCTGCAACGCCTCCGATTCAGATCGTATTGACTCGAGAGACCCGGGATGAAGTCGCCGTGAACGACCAGCGAGGTTCTGGTCGGTTTCCTCTGTTTGGAGGTTCTCTGACGGGTTCATTACGATCAGGCGAAGGGCAGGGGATGTATCGTATTCAGGAGATTGAGGTTGATGGGCTGCGGTTGTCATTGCGACCATCAACATCGTCATCCGACGAAATTCGTGTTCTGCGGCCGGAGTCTCCTGACGCTGAACGAACGACCCGCGGATAATGCTTCGTGACATACAAATGTCAGGTTGGACATTCTTGTCCGACACTGAATTGACGGGCAGGAATGCCCATCCTGCAAGAATCCAGCCGCAGCAAGTGAAGTCTTTACAGCGTCCCGGCCGGAGTATTTTCTGCCAGATCCCGGATCATATCTCGCGTGGCCGCTGCGATGGCGTCTTGCCATCGTGCTTCGCCGAATTGCTCCGCGTACGGCTTACGCTGCCAGGCGAAGTTGATCCCGCGTGAGCTGTTCACCACGGCGCCAAAGCCGTCAGAGTTAAACGCTCCGGCTGTATCGGCAGACGTTCCTCCCTGCGCCCCGTAGCCGGGGATGAGGAGCGGTACGGCTGGCATTTGCTGACGCAGTTCCTGCAGTTGTGTCGGCCAGGTGGCCCCCACGACAGCACCCACGCACCCGAATGTCTGGTCCTGAGATCGAGTTGACTCGCTGAGCTTTTGCACCGTGGCTGCGACCGTGCAGTACAAAGGCTGTGAATCAGAAACGCGATCCTGAAACTCGGCGGCTCCGGGATTACTGGTTCTTACGAGGACGTACAGGCCGGCACCTCGTTTTGCGGCCAGCTTGACGAACGGCTCCAGTGAGTCGGTGCCGAGATAGGGGTTGATCGTCAACGCATCGGCAGACCACGGAGCGGCCTCCGGATCTTCACCAGCCAGCCATGCGTCGGCGTAAGCTTCCGCTGTTGTTCCGATGTCTCCGCGTTTCGCATCCGCAATCACGATCAGACCGGACTTTCGTGCATAACGAATGACAGAATGCAGAGCCTGAAATCCGGCCACACCCAATTGTTCAAAGAAAGCGACTTGAGGTTTAACGGCTGGAACCAAAGGACTGACGATATCGATCAGTTGTTTTGAGAATGCTTCGAATCCCAAAGCCGTGCGTTCGAGAACATTCGAGGATCTGGCCTCTGCAGCAGAACGAACGTCGGCTGGCAGCCAGTCCCATCGTGGGTCAATTCCGACCAGAGCTGGTGTGCGGCAGGACAGGATTCGGTCGTTCAGACGTTGGGAATAGCCGGGCATCGTAATCTCAAAACGTGGTCAGAGTACTCAGTCACAAATGCAAACGATATGGTCCGCTGCAGGAGTTGTATGTTCGCTGACTGATTCATGTTTGCAACTCGCACTGAACCTGCAGATTCAGACCGTACATTTTGGGAAACTCGGCGCCTGATGAGGGACACCGCATGACACAATGCCTGATTGCTCTGGGCGGTAACATCAATGCTTCCGAAACGGTCTTCCTGGAAGCCATGCGGCGTCTGGAAAGGCCGGAGATTGTCGTCAAGCAATTGAGTCGGCCGTTCGTCACGCGTCCTGTGGGATCTGCGGCCGGTCAGGAGTACGTGAATGCCGCGGCCGTACTGGAATGTGCTCTGGAATCGGTCACGCTTTTGAACACGCTCCACGAGGTCGAAAATTCCTTTGGTCGCGAACGCACAATTCATTGGGGGCCGCGGACATTGGATCTGGATCTCTGCCTGTTCGGAGATGAGGTCATTGAAAGCCCAACGCTTGTCGTGCCTCACCCAGCCATGTGGTATCGGCGATTTGTTCTCGACCCGGCAGTGCAGATCGCAGCTCAGATGAGACATCCGATCCTGAGACAGTCGATGGAAGAACTCAGAGAAGCGGCGATCGTAAGACCACTCAGGATTGAAGTCTCGTCCGGCACACTGTCAGATTCGGAGATGGCCTCCATGGTCGAACGGCTGAAGGCGAAAGGCGATGTTATTCGCGAAGTTCAAATCGCCGTTGTTGCGGAATCATCGTCGGTGGATGCGCACGTGTTTGCACGCCTTCTGATTGAGCATGGCAAAGAAGATCGCAGAACACGCCGGCAGCCGCCGAATGAATCGTACCGTCAGATTCGATTTCACAGTGATTCAGTGGGTAGCCTTGAACAGGAAGTGAATCAATTCTTCGCAGCCGTCCTTGGGTAGCAATCATCACCGCCAGGACTGAAGCAACCGCTGCGGACTGAAACAACCGCCGCGAATTGAAACAACCGCCGCGAATTGAAAGAACAGGCAGGATTGATCCAGCGCCCCGGGACTCAGGGAGTTCTGGAATCCTGAACAACAATGACAGGAGGCTCCTGAGCCCTGGTAAGATTTCTGACGGTGATGATGTCCTGAATCGTTTCATCAAAGTTCTGATTGGCATCGCCGAGTGCATTCTGGACGACGGCCCCCATTTGCAGGGCATTGGAGAACTGTCCGCTTCCCAGCCCGAGTCCTTCCACAAGGCCGGCAATTTCTTTGACTTGCGGGTCATTCTGAATCGCTTCGACCTGACCGGGCTTCACGTCTGCTGCGGTCGACGTTTCGCGACTGGCCAACAGGAGTTGCCACTGTCCGTTGTTGCCCTTGTGAAACAGTCGACGAGTCACAGTGGCTGAGCCCGTCGCAATGTCAAAATCGAAACTGGAAAGTACGACAGTTGAGTGTTTCTTCGTATCCGCGACCCTCCGCGCGGCGTCGGGAAGCGTGTCATTTGGCGGGGCGTCAGGCTGTCGTGGCTGTCCCTCATTCAGAAGTTCACCGAGCAGACTCTGTACATTTCCTCCCAACATGGAACTAAGAAGCAGGCTTAGATCCGGCTCGGCTGATTCGTCAATAACTGTCGAGCCTGTCTGAATCAATCGGGAGGCCGCGTTCATTCTCACGTCAACAGCGGCAAGGATCTGTTCAAGATTCTTCTGATTGTCGTTAGTGGCTTGAGGAGGCGTTAATTTTCTTTCCGCTTCCGGGATCGCCTGAAGTTGTTCGGCGATCGACTTCCAATGCGTCTCTTCAATATCCTGAATATTGTTCAGCAGTGCGAGGCGACAGAATTCCCGGCGCGCTTCTGTTTGAGATTCCACATTGGTCACGCGGGATTTTGGAAGCTGAAGAATGAAAAATACTGGCTCAGCGGTTTCGTCGGGCGTGAGACGGTCGAGGATTTCTTTGAGAAGACCGGTTCTTTGAGGAGTCTCAGGTTCTGCAGTGGCGGCAAGATCGATTTCTTTTTGGAGGATATCCGCCAGGGAAGCATTCGATACAGTCTGGCTTGAGTGGATCTGTGGTGCCACATCTCTTTCGTAAAACTCGGCACAGTTTGTCCTTAACCAGGATGTGTTCACCAGAACTCTTGTTGGCCTCTTGCTCAACAACATTCCCCAGATGCTGGTATTGTCACTCAAGCTGATTTTATCAACGACACGATCCCGAAAAGACCGAGCCTTGAGCGGGGCCATTTGAGCTTGTGTCTCTGCCGACAGACTGGCGGTCAGCATCAGCAGAACGAGACGGCTGAGGACTGCTTCGCCTGCGCTGGCCCTTACCCGGAGGATGGCCGACTGTAAACCATGGAAACACATAGTGGTTGTCCTTCAGGTGTGATCGCGGATGTAAGGGTTTGTTTTCAATGCGGATAAACACTTTGTAAAGAGTATGTGTCGCATCAGGATCAATGAATAAAAATCATCCTCTAACGTGTTGAGGAACGACATCATTATCGGGAACGGCGCGGGGTTTGCATTTCTTGCGGCACTGACGAATCACGAATGCACTGATTCTTCATAGCCAAGATATCGCTACTGTTCTGATCTTCCGATCAGCTTGAGATCTCCCCCTGGAGCCTGATGATACCTTCCATTCCTAACTCGACCAATCCACCTTCATGGCTGCGTTGGTTTGTCAACGACGCTGTGCGAGGTGTCGTCGATCGCCACGTCACTGCGCCGATTGGTTGCCATTTCTTCCACGACATCGATTTGGATTCGTGGGAGGTTTCATTATTCGTTTCTCGAACAGAAGTTTGCGGCGGTCCGGCCGATGGTCGACAAGTACCAGCAGGACTTCAGATCGACATTCTTGCTGTCTGTGCGGCATTTGATGCACCTCCCGCCATTTACTGGCAGGCCGAAAAGATTGCTCATGATGATGAGTTAGGAAATCATCTGTCCTTTGAGGGAGTGGCTCGAGGTTCAAACGTCTGGCTTAGAATTCTGCAAAATCCTCCTGACTGGGCGGGGCCGGGCCGGCTTGTGCATGCAAATACGGGCAGCATTGAAGACGTTTGGTAATGACGACGTATTGATCACTCTGCTGTAAACGGGATCAATCGGCTCGCATCGTCTATTTTTGGCACCGGGAACAGAAAAAAGTGGCTCGTTGTGCCTGAACAATGCGCTGGATTTCCGCTTTGCCGCAGGTGAAGCATCGGGTTCCCGCCTTTTGGTAGACGCGATGGTGATTCTGGTAACTGCCATCCTTGTTTAAGGCATTTCGATACGTCCCGTCGGTCAGTGTTGAACCTTCATATCGAATCGCCTCATTCAAAATATGATGTGTCGCTTCGTCGAGTTTCGCAATTTGCTTTACGGTCAAAGTTGCAGCGCTGCGAAGCGGACTGATTCCTGAGCGATGCAGGATCTCACTGGCGTAAAGGTTGCCAATTCCAGCGACCAGAGATTGATCCAGTAATGCGACTTTGATTTCACGCACTGTTTTTGAAAGTCGACTTTGCCATTGCTGTTCGGTAATTGTTAACGCGTCGGGACCGAGTTTAAGTCGCAGGTCCACAAGCTGATCGTGCGTTAGCAGTGACAGCGTCCCCAATCCTCGACGGTCCCAGAATTCCAGATGGTGGGCACGATCTGGCGAGGGCTCGAAATGCCATACGACGCGGCGGTGTTCGGCCGTCGGAGGTTCTGAAACCAAAAGCAGACCTGTCATGCGAGGTTCGACGACGACAGTTTCTCGCGAATCAAGTTCCAGCAGAATTCTTTTGGCCAGTCTGTGAACGTTTTCAATGCGCCGGCCCTTGAGTCGCTGCACGACGGTTTCTCGCTCAGGTGATACGGAGATCGGCTTTCGCTGACACCGGACGAACTCCACGGAAGAAATGGTTCGACCGCTACAATCGTTGCGGATGCCTCGAACCATCGTTTCGACTTCCGGGAGTTCGGGCATCGCATGACCCTTGGTGACAGGAATCGGGTGGTGACAGGAATCTGGGTTCACCAGCAGTTGGTAACGGGAAAAGGCTTAATTGGTCAGGACTGCGGCTGTGTTTTGGCTGAGAGACGGGAATGGTCTCCTGTCGCCGCACTGGGTGCAAGGAGCGCCGTTTAGGATCCTCAAAATCCTGCAACTTGGTTGTGGGCTGGCGACGGATGGTCTGCACCGCTTAGACAGGAGCCTGCCGGCATAGACCGGAGCCTGCTGGCCGATTTCCGCGTGTCGAATTGGCCAGCACCTAAACGCGCTGCTGACTGAATTAAGTTTGGCGTGTTTTCATTGAACGGCGAGCCGGAGGTGGAGACGAAATGGGGGCGACGACGCCTGCGGCTTGTCGTTAAACGATTCACCCAACAGCCGGTTAACGTCATGGTGGAGAACGAAAGCCCGGAAATGCTGCGTCCATTTGGCACAGCCGGTTCGATTGGAACGGCCAATGGATACGGGAGAACGGGTACGTCGAGGAATTAGAGGAATCTTCTTGACGCTGAGTGTCCGCACGACGATCCTAGACACAGGTTTTTCATGCCGTGTGCGGGCGTGTGCGCAGTTTTTGCTGTCATCCGGGAATCTCCCGGATTTCTGTCCGTACTTCGTTCGGTTCTTTATGAGGTCATCCAGATGCCACTGTTTGATTCCGTCTTCTCCGGTTCAACTCCTCGACTCCGACGGTTCCTGCGAGGAGGCGTGACGTTCGCCTTCGGTTGTGCGGTCCTGGCGTCGAGCGGTGTGGCCGCAGCGGGCGAAAAGGATAAGCCAGTCACTGCCGGGATGGAGTCTTCCCGATTGAGGATGGAGGCTCGACTGGCCGCTGAGGAGGGCGATTTCCGGAAAGCCGCCGGGAATCTTGAAGCAGCCGCTTTGAAAGCCGGGGACCGAAAAACAGCCGACCGCGCCCGCATCAGTCGAGAAAAGCTGGAAGCTGGCGGTGGTGCTCAAACTGACTTCCAGACTTTGATCAATCTGATTGTTGAGCAGACCAGCCCACCGGCCACCTGGGAACAGGACGGGGGAGACTTCGGAACAATTACTCAGTTTGATCAGGGAGTGTTTTTTGGCACACCGATGATGGCTACGGCCTTGATGATGAGATACGACAACTCTCGATTGCTGGCTGCAGCAGAGCTGGCTCGAACTGCAAATCCTAACGACGATGTGCAGGAGTCCTCCGAGCTGCGTCTTGTTTCCCTGCCTCGACTTGAGCAGCACGTAAAGAGTCTGATGGCCGCTGGGCAGCCCATTCCAGACGATGTCGCCTGCCTGGCCGGTTTGACAGAAGTGCAGTTCCTGTTTGTGTTTCCAGACTCACAGGACGTTGTTATTGGTGGTCCCGCAGGTGCGTGGAAGAATGCCGATGATCAGCGGACCGTCAGTGTGTCGAATGGACATCCGACACTTCGCTTTGACGACCTTGTCACTCTGAGCCGCACGTTTGAGCAAGGGGGTTCCGGCTTCTTCAGATGTTCAATTGATCCAAAGCCGGAACAGGTGAAAGCCGTTCGTGACTACGCGGCAAAGATGGAACTGACTTCGGGAAATGTTGGCGCAGTGACGGAAAAGCTCGAGGAAATGCTCGGGCTGCAGAACGTCATCGTGCAGGGGATTCCTCAGGATTCTCGCGTGGCCAGTGTCATCGTTGAAGCCGACTATCAGATGAAGCTGATCGGAATTGGCGAACGCGAAGGCGCGGCTGGCATGAAGAGTTATTTTGATCTGCTCAGCCGAGCGGAACGTAAGGGGGCGGCCATGGATGCCCTGCGATGGTGGATGACCGTGGGATACGATTCCATCCAGGTTTCACCTGACCGTCAATCGTTTGAATTCTCTGGCAAAGCAATCCAGTGTCAGTCTGAAAATCAGTTGGTCGCGGCCGACGGTTCTCGTCAGGCCACTGGAAAAGCGGACAACGCGAATACGGAGTTTGCTAGATTGTTCACGGAGCATTTGCCGGAATTGTCCAGTCAGGATGTGGTGTTCGCTGACTTGCAGAATGTCTTTGATTTGGGCCTGGCAACAGCTCTGGTTCATACGATGGGCCTGAATCGCCAGGTGGGCTGGCAGCCAGAAGTTCTCAGTGCCTCTGGCAGCTATTCACCGGCTCCGGTGGAAGTGCCGGCCGAATTGATGACAGCGGCCAGCAGCCGAGTCTACAACGGTCGCGAGATCGTGATTCAGGTTGCGGGCGGTGTGCGTGGCGACCTGCGAAGTGTGGTCAAGAACCCCGACAATTTCGAGGTTTCAGCAGAGGTTGTGAAGAAGGCCATTGAGTCCAATCCCGTGGGCCAGTCCGGTCGATGGTGGTGGGATGCGGCTGCCCGATAATTCGGGGCCAAAACACGACAAGGCGAATTCGGCAACTCCTTTGGGGGAATCTGCTTGTTCGCTCGAAAAATCACAAAGAGCGAAGGTCGTCGACCTTCGCTCTTTGTGTTTTTCTGGCCGCAGACGCCCCATTCGTGAGTTTCCGGGTAATCCGCAGTTTCCATGGCTGAAGCCGGAACACCGCTTTTCCAGTTTTCCAAACCCGCTACTATTCGCACCGGATTGCGTTCGGTGCTTCTGAAGCCCTGTATTTCTCGGGGCAGCAGCGATCGTGGACGTTTGTAACTCCCGGCTTGCCCGGGGGGAACTCGGATTGGAATCATGGCTCGCCTCACTCAGGCCGATCTCGTGGCGTTGAATCGCGCGTTTGATGACCGCTCTCCCCAGGAACTGATTCTTTGGGCGAAGGAAACATTCGGCGAACGAGTCGCGGCAATGTCTTCGATGCAGGAATCGGGCAATGTGATTTGTCACATGCTGTATTCAATTCCTGCTAAGCTTCCGGTCGTATTTGTCGACACGGGCGTGCTTTTTCAGGAAACGCTGGATACTCGCGATCGCCTGATGCAGCATTATGGGTTGGAAATTGAGACTCTGACGCCGACACTCACAATGGCAGAGCAGACAGCGAAGCACGGGATTCTGTATCTGACACCGGAAGGCCAGAAGCAGTGCTGTGAAATGCGGAAATCCGAGCCGCTGGATGTCGTGAAAGGCCGCTACGATGCCCTGATTGGCAGTCTCCGCCGTGCTGACGGTGGCCGACGCGGCGTGTGTCCAATCCTGGCAATTGATTCGCGTTTGAACTGCCTGCGAGTGAATCCTTTGGCGAATTTCAGCGACGAGCAGTTGGAAGGCTACATTCACGAGCACAACGTGATTCTGAACCCGCTCCACAAGCAGGGCTTTTCCACAATCGGATGCAATCGCTGCACAACCCCAGTTTTGCCGGGAGAGCCCAAACGGGCTGGTCGGTGGCGGCATCTTGGACCATGGAGCGTGTATTGCGGAATCAACCCGACGGACTTGGATCCTGAACGGTCACCCGCCGTAGATTTCCCCCAGGATCTGGTGGATAGAATTCTGGGTCGTCAGACAGACTTTATGATCTGAATCGGTGCAGTGCGGATTGATTTTTGGGCATGTCTCCGCACGAGACCGGTGGCTCAGTGGTCGCCGTTCTGTGGTCGCTGCTGAGCGATCGGCAGACAGTTGTACTCCCGTGAGTTGACCTCGTGGGCTTACGTGACCTTTGTGCCAGTGAAACGTTTGTGTTTTTGCGGGTTCAGCAGCTATGTGCTCCCCAAATCTTGATTCAGGCGCGATTGAATCAACAACTGCCCCGCGGACGTTGACTTGCCGTATTAGGTGGTCTGCACAGATTGGCTTCGAGGTCCGAATGATGCCGTTTGTGAACATTGAATGAGTTTTTTGCGATTCAATGTTTGCATGCTTGCAACAGGTTGTCCGGCGACACCATGATCTGGAAAGTCAAAAGTCGGCCGTGGGTAGACACCCTGCATTGACCCTAGTTCTTGATTCAGCAAATAGGGCAGAGTTGTCATTTCTGCTGCGTTTTTGCCTTGTTTCATCAGGTTTTTCAGCGGTCTCTCGTGCTGCAAACGGTAGTGGAACCTGAATTTGGCCTCTTGCCATCGACCACTTTGGCAACGGCGTTTTAGTGAATGGCAGGGAATTTGCTGCTGGTGGTTTGTCCGAAGTTAACGCTTCGGGAACTTTTGGATTGTCGTCTGCAGGATGGTTTGAGTTTCGGAAGACAGCTCACAGATTGAC